>NZ_JBSGSG010000103.1:0-30012 GCF_053606765.1 Streptomyces sp. NPDC055189 | reverse complement strand
CGCACCACCTGGAGATCAGGTGGCGCGGGACCGGCGCTTCTTCGTGCACGGCTTCGCACGGCACTCCGGTTCGCACGGCACTCCGGTTCGGACGGCACTCCGGGAGGGCTCAGCGCCCTCCGCTCACCCGGCCCTGCAGCAGTCGCGAGAGCGCCGAGTGCACGTCGTCCAGGGAGCGCTCCGGCTGGAAGGCCTGCCAGTCCAGCGCCGCCACCAGGACCATCCCGACGAGCGCGGCGGCCGTCAGGGGGATGTCGATCTCCTCGCTGAGCTCGCCGCTCTCGACGCCCGCGCGCAGGACGTCCTCGACGACGGCCACCGCCTGCTGCCTGACCACCATCAGGGTGGACTGCCAGGCGCGGTTCGTGCGCCACAGTTCGGCGACGTAGAGCTGGGTGAAGGCCGGGTAGCGGTCGATGAAGCCCAGGCCCGCCCGGATCATCGCGTCAAGGGCGTCGACCTGCCGGCCGCCGCTCCCCGCCGCCTTCTCGGCCGCCTCTTTCAGAGAAGCGGTGAGCAGGCCGACGCCGTGCCGCAGCAGCTCTTCGAAGAGGACCGACTTGCTCGCGAAGTTGTAGTAGACCGTGCCCTTCGCTACCCCGGCCCGCTCGGCGATCTCGTCGACCGTCGTGGCCGAGAAGCCCTGCTCCGCGATGAGCGTGACGGCCGCTTCGTAGAGCTTCTGCCGGGTGGCCTCTCGCCGGGTGCTGGTTGCGCTGCTGTCCATGGGCCCGATTCTCACAGGTCTTGGCGCCCGCACAGGCGCGGTTGCCGGTCTCACAGGCTCAGCTCCGGGTGCAGACGGTCCAGGGTCCACACCTGCTTGCGGCGCGCGGAGAGCGCGGTGAGGGCCAGGGCGCCCGCGGTGAAGGCCGTCAGGACCACGCACGCCTGCCACACCGGGCCGAGCCCGCCGCCCGTGATGAGCCTCCTCAGGGCGTCCACGACGTAACTCATCGGCAGGAAGGGGTGGATCGCGCCGAAGAAGGACGGACTCGTCTGGACGGGGTACGTGCCGCCCGCCGAGGTCAGCTGGAGCATCAGGACCGCCAGGACGAGGATGCGCCCGGCCGCCCCGAAGCGTGCGTTGAGCCACTGCACGATCGCCGCGAAGCAGCACGTCACCAGGCAGAGGAAGCCCACCGTCCCGGCCGCCCGCGCCATCTGCAGGCCGAGCCCCCAGTGCAGGACCGACATCAGTGCCGCCGTCTGGAGCACGCCGAGAGCGGCGACCGGCAGCCAGCCCGCGAACGCGATCCGCCAGGCGGAGGCACCCGCGGCGAGCGCGCGCCGGTTGAGCGGCTGGATCAGCATGTACGCCACCATCGCGCCGACCCACAGGGACAGCGGGATGAAGTACGGCGCGAAGCCCGTGCCGTAGTTGGGCGCCTTGTGCATCGACTGGGAGGCGAGCTGCACCGGGTCGGCCATGACGTCGGTGCGCTGGTCGCGGTCCTGCTTGTCGTAGTCGGGGATCTTCTTGACGCCGTCGTGCAGCCCGCCGGACAGCTTCCCGGAGCCGTCGGCCAGCTTGAACATGCCGCCCTTGAGATCGGTGGCGCCCGTCTCCAGCTTGCCGATGCCGGTGTCGAGGTCGTCGGCGCCGGTCTTGGCGGTGCCGAGGCCCGTGTGCAGCTTCTTGGCGCCCTTGGCGACCTTGCCCGCACCCGTGTTGAGGTCGTTGATCTGGGTGACGGCCTTGTCCAGGTCCTCGTCGAGGTGGGGTGCGCGCTCGGCGAGCTCCTGCGACTTCTTCTGCAGCGTGGCCAGGTGCTTGTCGAGCTTCTTGACGTCGCTGTTCTGGTCCTTGACGACGGTGTTCATGTCGTCCGCGATGGTCGACACGTTCTCGGCGGCCTTCTTGGCCTCCTTGAGCTTCGGGCAGGCCGGGTCGGGCACCGGGAGGTTCTCGCAGCGTTCCGTGTAGAGGCCGCCGATGGTCTCGGAGCCCTTCTTGGCGCCGTCGGCCGCCACCGGGGCGAGCTTGACCCAGGTGTCCAGATTGCCGCGCAGGGCCTTGGAGGAGTCGGCGACCAGCTGGGCGGTGTCCCCGATGGTCTTGCCGTTGTCCTTCAGGAAGGGCCGCACCTGGTTCGCGGTGCCATTGACCTTGTCGGCCAGCTTCTGGGTGCCGTCCGAGACCTTCTTCGAGCCGCTCTCCAGATCACCGGCGCCCTTGTCGAGCTTCTTGATGCCGCCGGCCAGATCGCCGCTGCCGTCCTTGGCGTCCTTCAGGCCGGTCGCGAGCTTCTTGGAGCCCTTCTTGGCCTCGCCGATGCCGCTGTCGAGCTTGTCGGCGCCCTTGGCGGCCTTCTCGGTCGCTCCGTGGATGTCGGAGAACGAGATGAAGATCTTGTCCAGGAAGGAGCGCGACGCCTTCGTGGAGGCCGCCGTGCGCACCTCGGAGAAGACCGTCCGGGAGATCTGCCCGACGATGTAGTTGTTGGCGTCGTTCGTGTGCACCTGCAGCGCGCCTGTCTCCGGAGAGTCCCCCGAACTCGACGCCACGCGCTTGCTGAAGTCGGACGGCATCGTCAGGGACAGGTAGTACGTCCCGTCCTCGACGCCCTTGCGTGCCTCGGCGGAGCTCACCTCGCGCCAGTCGAAGGTCTTGCTGTCCTCGAGCCCGTCGACGATGCCGTCGCCCACCGCGAGCTTCTTGCCCCCGGCCGTGGCCCCCTTGTCGTCGTTCACGAGCGCCACGGGAATCTTGTCGAGACGGCCGTACGGGTCCCAGAACGAGCACAGGTACAGCGCGCCGTACAGCAGGGGCAGCAGCAGGAGCGCGACCAGCGCCATGCGCGGCAGCTTCCCCCTGCCGAAGCGCCTGAGCTCAAGCGCGGCCAGCTTCGGCGAGCGCATCGGCCGTCTCCTTGTCGTTGTCGTCCGGGTCGGTTTCCGGGCCGGTCTCAGCCATGGGGTTCTTACGTGCCGTGGACACGGTGACCGCGTCGTCGGGCGCTTCGTTGCATACGGCGACGACGGTGATGCCGCTCTCCGTGAGGGACCTCAACAGGGCCCAGGCCGCGTCGCGTTCGGCGTCCGACAGCTTGAGGTCCACATCGTCCACGCCGAGCAGCAGGGGCCGCCCGATCAGGGCAAGGGCCACCGAGAGCCGCAGCGCCTCAAGGCGTTCCAGGTCGCGTACGGAGGTCCGCGGCCCCTTGGGCAGCGACTCCACGTCGAGGCCGGCGGCACTCAGCGCGGTGTCGATCCGCAGCCGCGCCTCGGCGGCACGCTCGGCGCGCGGCCGCAGCAGGGCCCGCAGCGAGCCGCCGAACCTCCGCTGCAGCAGCGCCCGTTCGCGCAGATGCTCGGCGACGGTCAGCGCCGGATCGAGATCCGTCACGCCGGGCACGGGCCCGAGCGCGCTGATCCGCCGGACTGCCGCGAGCTGCTTGGGCAGCCGGAAGCCGCCCACCGTGGCCTCGCCCTCCGTGGGCCGCATCCGCCCGGTGAGCGCGAGCAGCAGACAGGTCCGGCCCGACCCCGACGGCCCCTCGATCGCGATCAGCGACCCGGATCCGGCCTCGACGTCGGCCCCGCGGAACGCCCAGCCCCGCGGCCCCTTGAGCCCCAACCCCTGCGCTGTGACGGCCGCTTCCCGCGTGCCGTCCTTCGGCCCGTCCACAGTTCCCCCCTCGCGCCTTCTTTTGAACTGACTGGTCAGTGCAAAAACTAACGTGAAGCCGCGATCGGAGCAAAGTCGCAGGTCAGAGCCGATTGTCAGTGGCGTACTACACGATGTGCACATACGGCCACATAGCCGTTACGCGACGACAGGAGGTTCGTCATGGCCAGCACTTCCGCAGCAGCCGCACGTCGGCACCGCCCCGTCGGCCCTGCCCCCTCACTGACCGGCCCCGCGAGCGACGTCCACCCCGTCCTGCGCCGGGCCACGGCCCCGCCCGCCGCACTCGAACTGCTCGCCCAGGCCCGCGCCGGCATCGACGAGGCCGCGCACCTGGAGACTCCGAACGAGCGCTATGCCACGGCCCACCTCGCGGCCCTGCGCACCGCCGCCGCCGTCCTCGCCGCCCGCGGCCGCCCCGAAGAGACCCCGCGGCGCAGGCAGCGGATCAGGAGCGCCTGGGAAGTGCTCCCCGAGATAGCCCCCGAACTGACCGAATGGAGCGCCCTGTTCGCCTCCGGCGCGCCCCGCAGGGCCCGCGCGGAGGCCGGCATACAGGGCGCGGCCACCGTCCGGGACGCGGACGACCTGCTGCGTGACGTGGCGATGTTCTTACGCCTCGTCGAGCGGATGCTCGTCCTGCAGCCCGTGCTGCCCCAGCCCAGGCAGGAGCCGCCGGACGCGAGCCGCGACGGGTGACGGGACAGGCCGCGGGACAGGCCGCGGGACGGGTGACGGGGCAGTCGGCCGAAGGCAATAAGGTGGGAGCGCCCGCACCCTCCCCGCTGCCGCGCAGGCCGGCGGAGGGAATCCCCTAGCTCCGCCGCGGACGTGCGGTGGACGCGCCGAGGAGTCAACTGCCGTGTCGGACCCGATGCGCCCCCGCGCTTCTCTCCGTACCGCCGTGGTCTGGGAGGTCCTCAAGGACGCCCTCGACCGCCGGGTCAAGGCCACGGGCCGGGACTCGCACTCCCTCGACGTGCTCGACACCGGAGGCGGCAGCGGCAACTTCGCCGTGCCCGTCGCCCGCCTGGGCCACCGCGTCACCGTCGTCGACCCCAGCCCGAACGCCCTCTTCGCGCTGGAGCGCCGGGCGGCCGAGGCAGGCGTCGCCGACCGCGTGCGCGGCGTCCAGGGCGACGTACACGGCCTCTTCGACGTCGTGGAGCGCGCCGGATTCGACGCCGTCCTGTGCCACGGCGTCCTGGAGTACGTGGACGACCCCGCCGAGGGCGTACGCAACGCCGTCGGCGCACTGCGTCCCTCCGGCACCCTCAGCCTGCTGGCCGCGGGTCTCGGCGGAGCCGTGCTCGCCAGGGCGCTCGCCGGGCACTTCACCGAGGCCAGGCAGGCGCTCGACGACCCGGCAGGACGCTGGGGCGACGGCGACCCCGTGCCCCGGCGTTTCACCGCCGACCAGCTCACCGGTCTGGTCGAGGGCGCGGGCGTCAGGGTCGACGCGGTGCACGGAGTGCGGGTCTTCGCCGACCTCGTTCCGGGCGTCCTCGTGGACACCGAACCGGGTGCTCTGGAGGCGCTCCTCAAGCTGGAGGCGGCCGCCGCCGAGCTCGCCGCCTTCCACTCCGTGGCCACCCAGTTGCATGTGCTGGGCGAGACCCGGGATGCCGAAGAGGCCTGACGTCCGCCCTGGCTGCCCCGCTGATCAGCAGCGCAGCCGCACATGGAGTACGGCACACACCCCCCGAACGGGCTATGGGCGCCGTATGATCGAGGCAGACCGTCCGGCATGCCGGGTCGGCCGCTGGGGAATGCACGCTTCAGCGAGCCGGAGCGGCAGGGCGGTCCGGTTTGGCGAAGTTGGCGCAGAGGGGCGGGTTTCACGGGGGCGATTCCCTGCCTATCCTGAAGGGGACCCCCGGTCGCCCCGGCGACTGCACGATGAGGAGGACTCCGTGCCGCTCTCGGAGCACGAGCAGCGCATGCTCGAGCAGATGGAGCGAGCGCTGTACGCCGAAGATCCCAAGTTCGCGACAGCGCTCGAGGGAAGCGGGCTGCGTACGTACACCCGGCGACGGGTCTACCAAGCGGTCGCGGGCTTCCTTGTGGGTATCGCCCTTCTCATGGCCGGAATGGTCGCCCAGCAGATCTGGGTGAGCGTGGTGGGATTCCTCGTCATGCTGGGATGTGCGGTGCTCGCCGTCACCGGATGGCGCAAAGCGCCGAAGCCGGGTGAACAACCGGCCGCCGGTACGCCAACGGCACCGGGCAGCGCCCCGGCCCGTCGGCAGACCCGGCAGCGGAAGTCGATGATGGACCGGATCGAGCAGCGTTGGCAGCGCCGCCGCGACGAACAGGGCCAATGAGCTTCCAGCTCTTCAGCAGTGCGCCGGCCGTCGGCCTCACCGAGGTCGACGGCTGACACGCGTAAGGGGTGACCGCTAGGGCGGTCACCCCTTACGCATGCCGCGAGCCTTGTGCCGGGAACGCCCGAGCCCCCTGCCGGGGGCCCGGGCTCAGCTGCCCTGAGCGCGGGCTCAGCCGCCAGCGGCCCGGGCTCAGCCCTCCTGCTGCGGTGACGGTCCCGACGGCTTCCGCAGTGCCGCCCACCGCTCGGCGATCCTCCCGGACCACCGTTCCTTGAACGCCGTCCAGCGGTCCGAGACCGCCCACACCACCCGTGCGGCCGAACGCGGCGCGAGAGTTGCCCGCAGCCGGGCCGGCCGGCTCGACGTGGCCTGCAGGCCGTCGGACACCCGTTGCACGTCGTCCGCCAGGCCCGCCGTCGGCTGCGGCCGTGGCGCGTAGAGCACCTGCTCGACCGCCGCGGCAAGACGCTGGACGGATTCCGCGGGCGCAGGGGCGAGCTGCCCGATGCGTACGATCCGGGCCGCCGCCTTGCGCGGGGTCTGCGACTCGTCCGGCGTGATCCCGTGGTCCCAGGCCGTATCGGTCACTTCGAGCCAGGCGGCGAGGGTCCGCGCGGCCGCGTCGGCCTCGGTGCGGCCGGGGGATCCCAGTCGCACCGCCCGGATCCGCTTGCGCCACAGCATCGGCAGCAAGGGCACCCCGATCACCACCAGCGCGCCCAGGGCCACAAGAACGCTCATGCCGAGAGGGAACCCGTCGTCGCCCGAGCCCCCGGCGATCGCCGGGGCCGAGCTCGCGCAGCCGCCCTGCTTCTGCTGGTCGGGCGGGCAGCTCGTGGAGGCCGACGGCTCGTCGGAGGGAGCCGACGACGAGCTCGGCTCGGGCACCGCGGGGTCGCTCGAACCGTCGGACGGGGTGTCCGGGCGGGTGTACTCGGGCACCGTGCCGCGGTTCGGGGTCGGCTCGAAACGGGTCCAGCCCACGCCCTCGAAGTACAGCTCGGGCCAGGCGTGCGCGTCCCGCAGACCGACCGACATCGAGCCGTCCGCCTGTGCGGCACCGGGCGTGAAGCCCACCGCGACGCGCGCCGGGATGTCCAGCGTCCGCGCCATCGAGGCCATGGCGAACGAGAAGTGGACGCAGAAGCCCTCCTTCTGCTCCAGGAAGCGCGCGATCGCCGCCGGGCCACTGCCCGCCCGTACCTGCGTGTTGTACGTGAAGCCGCCCTCGGAGGCGAAGTAGTCCTGGAGCTTGACGGCCTTCTCGTAGTCGTTCGCCGTGCCCTTGGTGATCCGGCGTGCCTCGGTGGCCACCACGGACGGCAAGGTGTCGGGCACCTTGGTGAACTCCTGCGCGAGCTGCTTGGGCGGCTCGCCCGCGCCCGCGAGCTGCTCCGCCGTCGGCTGCACGATGAGGCTCTTGACCTCGTACTGGGCGCCGCGCGTGGTCTGGCCGCGGTCACCGACCAGGGCGCGCCCGACCGGCTCGTACCGCCAGCGGCCGTTGATCTTCACCTCGCTCGCCGGGTAGGGCATCGGCAGCCAGTTCTGCGCGTAGCTGTCGGCGGCGGAGATGTTCGTCTGGATCTCGCTGCGGGGGACGTCGGGGTAGAGCCCCGGCGGGTCCTCCAGGCGGGACGGCACGTCCTCGATGCTCCGGACGGTGGTCTTCCAGGCCGTGCCGTCGAACTGGTCGAGGGAGACGATCCGCAGGTAGAGGTTCGCGGTCTCCTTGGCGTTCGTCTTGTACGAGATGACCTCGCGGTCGTCCGGTTCGTTCAGGCTGTCCTGGAGCGCGACCAGCGGATTCACCGCGGAGATCGTGCCGCCACCGCCGGAACCCGAGCCTCCGGCCCCGCCGGAACCGTCCAGGAGCCCGCCGTCCAGGGCGGGCAGCGCGAGCGGTACCACCAGGGCGATGCCCAGGGCGACGGCGCCGATGCGCCGTCCCGTGCGGACCGGCGCGATCGCGCCGCTGTCGGTCTCGAGGCCCCCCGAGATCCGGCCGGGCGCGCGCGCCGCGCCCCCGAAGACCCGCCCCCACTGGGAGAGCCGGTCCCGCCCCTCCGCAAGGAGCAGGAGCAGATACCCGGCGGCCGCGAGCAGGAACCACAGCCACCCGGCCCCGTCCCCGGAGAGCCCCGCGGCGACGGAGTACAGCGCGAGCAGCGGCAGGCCGGCGGGCGCGGCCGTACGGAACGTCACCGCGAGGGCGTCCACCGCGAGGCCGATCACCAGGACGCCGCCGACCAGCATCAGGCGGATGCCGTCACTGAGCGGCGCCGGGATGGCGTACTGCCCGACGTCGTTGCCGCCCGCCTCCAGGAGCAGCCCGAACTCCCGGATCACGTCGGGGCCGGGGATCACCCCGCCGATCGCCTGCTCGCGGGCGAACACGAGGGTGAGCAGGAACAGCGTCACCAGGGCCTGCACCGCGACGGTGACCGGCCGGGCCAGCGGGACCCGCCGGGTGAGCGCGCCCACGCCGCTCTGCAGCGCGAGCAGGATCGCCGCCTGGACGAACCACGTCGCCGGATCGACGAGCGGCAGCAGCGCTCCCGATGCCATCAGCGTCGCCGCCGTGGCACAGAGCGCGAGTCGCGCGCGCCCACTCATGAACGTCCCCCTGTTGTCGTACGCGTCCTACGCGTCGTGCGCCTCGTACCCGTGGTCCCGTCGGAAGACGGGCCCCCGCTCATCCCCAGCCCCCGGTCGTCGTCCCCGCCGCGGGGGCCGGGCCCGTGCTCGCCCGCAGATGGTCGGCCTGGCGCCACAGGTCCACCAGGGCGACGCCGGGAGGCACCGCCACGGCCGTCCAGCCCGCCTCGCGCAGCATCCGGATCCGCTCGTCGCCGGGGCCCGAGGGAGCGCCGCCCGGCCCCTGGGCCCAAGCCGTGCTGTCCAGGACGAAGGCGACCGCGGCCCCGCTGCGCTGGCGCATCTTGGCGGCGACCGTGGCCTGCTCCTCGTCGAGGTCGCCGAGGAAGGCGATGAGGAGGCCTTCGTTGCCGCCGCGCAGTACGTCGTACGCGGGGGAGAGCCCCGCCCCGTCCGAGTGGTCGATCACCGCGAGGGTGTCCATCATCAGTCCCGCCGCGTCGGCCGACTCCTGGCTGGCGCCCGCGAAACCGTCCGAGCCCTCGCCGGGCACGGAGTTGCCGGTGTCGGTGAGCAGCCGTACCGAGAAGCCCCGCTCCAGCATGTGCACCAGGGCGGACGCCGTGCCCGACACCGCCCACTCGAAGGCCGAGTCGGGCCCCGCGCCCCGGAAGGCGTGCGCCCGGGTGTCCAGGAGCACCGTGCAGCGGGCCCGCTGCGGCTGCTCCTCGCGGCGCACCATCAGCTCTCCGTAGCGAGCCGTGGAGCGCCAGTGGACGCGGCGCAGGTCGTCGCCGTGGCGGTAGCCCCTCGGGATCACGTCGTCCTCGCCCGCGAGGGCGAGCGAGCGGTTGCGCCCGTCGCCGTACCCCTTGGCCTCGCCGGTCAGCCGCACCGGAGGCAGTGCCTCCACGCGCGGGATGACCGTCAGGGTGTCGTACGTCGAGAAGGAGCGGGTCAGTTCGCACATCCCGAAGGGGTCCGTCAGGCGCAGCTGGAGCGGACCGAGGGGATAGCGCCCCCGCAGGTCCGAGCGGACGCGGTAGGACACCTCGCGGCGGCCCCCGGCCTCCACCCGGTCGAGCACGAAACGGGGCCGCGGCCCCAGCACGTAGGGCACCCGGTCCTGGAGCATCAGGAGACCCGTGGGCAGGCGCGAGACGTTGTCCATCCGCAGATGGACGCGGGCCTCCGAACCGGCGGGCACGCGCGCGGGGGAGAGCCTGCGGCTGCCCGCGACGCGGTAGCGGGTGCGGTAGAGCACCGTCGCGCACACCAGCGGGAGCACGGCGAGCAGCAGCCCGACCCGGAGCAGATCGCTCTGCCCCAGGACGTACGCGCAGATGGCGGCGGCGATCCCGGCCGCGAGGAACGAACGCCCGCGTGTGGTCAGCCCCGCGAGCGCGGTCCGCAGTCCGCCCTTGCCCTCCTCGGCCTGCGCCGGCTGCGGCCCCCCGTCCGCCATCACAGCCTCCGGGCGCCGGGCGGCTGCTGGTTGAAGTAGCCGCTGTTCGGCTGGACGGCGGCCGGTACGGGCGTGCGCTGGAGGATCTCCAGGATGACCGATTCGGCCGTACGCCGGTTCAGCTGGGCCTGTGCGGTGGGCAGCAGCCGGTGCGCGAGCACCGCCACGGCCAGGGCCTGCACATCGTCCGGCAGGGCGAACTCACGGCCGCTGAGCGCCGCGGAGGCCTTGGCGGCCCGCAGCAGGTGCAGCGTGGCGCGCGGGGACGCCCCGAGTCTCAGGTCGGGGTGGTTGCGGGTCGCCCCGACCAGGTCCACGGCGTAGCGCCGCACGGAGTCGGCGACGTGGACCGTGCGGACCGCGTCGATGAGCTTCACGATGTCGTGCGCGTGCGCCACCGGCTGGAGGTCGTCGAGCGGTGAGACACCGCCGTGCACGTCCAGCATCTGCAGCTCGGCCTCCGCGTTCGGATAGCCGATCGAGACGCGCGCCATGAAGCGGTCGCGCTGCGCCTCGGGCAGCGGATAGGTCCCCTCCATCTCGACGGGGTTCTGCGTCGCCACCACCATGAAGGGGCTCGGCAGTTCGTAGGTCTGCCCGTCGATGGTGACCTGGCGCTCCTCCATGGACTCAAGGAGCGCGGACTGCGTCTTGGGAGACGCGCGGTTGATCTCGTCGCCGATCACGATCTGCGCGAAGATCGCGCCGGGCTTGAACTCGAAGTCCCGGCGCTGCTGGTCGAAAATGGACACACCGGTGATGTCCGACGGCAGCAGGTCGGGCGTGAACTGGATGCGTCGCACGGAGCAGTCGATGGACCGCGCGAGCGCTTTGGCGAGCATGGTCTTTCCCACGCCCGGTACATCTTCGATCAGCAAGTGCCCCTCGGCGAGGAGCACGGTCAGCGAAAGCCGTACGACCTCTGGCTTACCTTCGATCACACCCTCGACCGACCTGCGGACACGCTCCGCTGTGGCGGTCAGATCTGTGAGGCTCGCTCGATCGTCATAGGTCGTCACCCGGCCCTCCTCGGACACGTTCTCCGGGCCGACGCGTTTTTGTGCGGCCCGGCCCACCCCGAAACACGGACACCGCGCCTGAACGGTTCAGCGCGATGCCACACCCGCATTCTTGTTGGGCATACCGGGTTGTGTCACTCGCCCGCGGATAACTGGCGGCGATATGTCGGTTCTTGCGGCCTTTTGACCGCCGGACCGGCCCGGAAAGGTCCGGTCCGGAGCCGGTCACGCAGGGTCGATCTCCCGCAGCAGACCCGTGGTCACATCGAAGACGAATCCCCGCACATCGTCCGTGTGCAGAAGGAACGGCGAGGTCCGTACGCGCTCCATCGACTGCCGTACGTCCTGATCGACGTCGCGGAAGGCCTCCACCGCCCAGGCGGGCCGCTGGCCGACCTCGATCTCGAGCTCGTGCCGGAACTCCTCGGTGAGGCTCTCCAGACCGCACTTGGTGTGGTGGATCAGTACGACGCTGCGCGTGCCGAGCGCGCGCTGGCTGATCGTCAGGGAGCGCATGACGTCGTCGGTGACCACGCCGCCCGCGTTGCGGATCGTGTGGCAGTCGCCCAGGTCGAGGCCGAGCGCGGCGTGCAGGTCGATGCGGGCGTCCATGCAGGAGACGACGGCCACGCCCAGGACGGGCCGGGCGTCCATGCCGGGGTCGGTGAAGCCGGCGGCGTAGCGCTGGTTGGCCTCGACGAGGCGGTCCGTGACGGTGCCGTCGGCGGCTATGCCACCCGTCTGCGCGGGGGAGCTGTCCGTGGGGGATGCGGAAGTCGACATGGCTATGACGGTAGTCGGCGCTGATCGTCCGGGCCCGCTGTGAGAAGGGACAAAGAACGTCAATGAGTCTTGTTGTGAGCTAACCCACAGGGATGGACCGGTTACCTCCGAACGGGTGACGGAGCGCGATCCGGGACTCCGTGGAGGACCCGTCCGCGACGCGCAGCCCAGTTGATTGACCGGGCGACAGGGTGGACTAAAGTGACGCGAAGTGGGAGGGCCGTGACCTGCTCCCCGCTGGACTGTTCACCCGGGGATTGCCTGAATCCCCCGCGTACGCGGTGCGTACGTACGGCTCGGCCTCCTCCCGCTCCCGGTCGGCTGACGCCACTTCCCCGGCGCCAGCAGGCCATTCCCCTTCGCGAGCGGGCGGGGACCCGGCCGTGCGCAGGACGCCGCGCCGGATTTGAGAGGGCCCTTTGAGCCAGACCCGACACGTCCCGGTGATGCTCCAGCGATGCCTGGACCTGTTGGCCCCCGCGCTCGCCCAGCCGGGCGCGGTCGTCGTCGACTGCACCCTCGGACTCGGCGGCCACAGCGAGGCCCTGCTGTCCACCTTCCCCTCGGCCCGCCTCATCGGTCTCGACCGCGACAAGGAAGCCCTGCGGCTCTCCGGGGAGCGGCTCGCTCCCTTCGGCGACCGGGCCGAACTGGTGCACGCGGTCTACGACGAACTGCCCGACGTACTGGACCGCCTCGGCATCGCCAAGGTCCAGGGCGTCCTCTTCGACCTCGGCGTCTCCTCCATGCAACTCGACGAGGCCGACCGCGGCTTCGCCTACGCACAGGACGCGCCCCTCGACATGCGCATGGACCAGACGACCGGCGTCAGCGCGGCCGAGGTCCTCAACACCTACGCACCGGGCGAACTGGTCCGGATCCTGCGCCAGTACGGCGAGGAGAAGCAGGCCAAGCGGATCGTGGGCGCCGTCGTGCGCGAGCGCGAGAAGGAGCCGTTCAGCAACAGCGCGCGGCTCGTCGAGCTGATCCGCGACTCCCTGCCGCAGGCCGCCAAGCGCACCGGCGGCAACCCCGCCAAGCGCACCTTCCAGGCCCTGCGCATCGAGGTCAACGGCGAGCTGAGCGTCCTGGAGGCGGCCATCCCGGCGGCCGTGAAGGCGCTCGCCGTCGACGGCCGCATCGCTGTCCTTTCGTACCACTCGCTCGAGGACCGCCTGGTCAAGCAGGTGCTCGCGGCCGGCGCCGCGACCACCGCGCCGCCCGGCCTGCCCGTCGTCCCCGAGCGCTACCAGCCCCGGCTCAAGCTGCTCACGCGCGGCGCGGAACTCCCCACCGAGGAAGAGATCGCCGAGAACCGCCGGGCGGCCCCGGCACGGCTGCGGGGTGCGCAGCGCATCCGCGAGGAGACTCCGTGAAGCGCGTCCGCCGGGAACACCCGTGAACGGCGTCCCTGAGGAGGCCCCATGAGCAAGAAGCCCCAGCTGCGCGGACGGGCCGCCCGGCTCGCGCGGCTCCTTCCGACGGGGCCGAACCAGGCCGCGCGCACACCCTTCGTGCTGCTCGTCGTGGTGCTGCTCGGCGGCGGTCTGATCGGCCTGCTCATCCTGAACTCCTCGCTCAACGAAGGCTCGTTCCAGCTGAGCGAGCTGAAGAAGGAGACGACGGAGCTGACCGACCAGGAGCAGGAACTCCAGCGGGACGTGGACGCCTACGCCGCCCCCGAGGCCCTACAGGAGCGGGCCCGCGAGCTCGGCATGGTGCCGGGCGGCGACCCGGCGTTCCTGAACCCGGACGGCACCGTGCGCGGCGTTCCCGGGGCCGCCGCCAAGTCCTCCGCGCTGCGGCCCGAGCCGCGGCCGCAGGAGGTGGCGTCCCCGGCGCCCTCGGTCTCGATCCCGGCGACGCCCTCGCCCTTGCCGACGCCGTCCCCGGCATCTCCTGCCCCCTCCGCCGCCCCCTCGGCGCCTTCAGAAGCCCCGCCCACGCCCCTCCCCTCCGCGAAGCCCGGCCCCTCGACCTCCGGCAGGTGACGTAAGTGACGGACCGCCAACCCCCGCGACGCAGGGTCCCGGCACCCGCGCGGCCCTCGCGCCCCGCCCGGCCGGGCCAGCAGCGCCGCCCGGGAGCGGGGGCCCGCCCCGCGGCCCGCCGCCCGCGCCCCGCCGCATCCAAGGGCCGCACGATCCGGCTCGGCAGCCCGCGGCCCCGCCTGCGCATGGTCAGCCTCGGCCTGACCCTGGTGATGCTGGCCTTTGTCGTACGCCTCCTTCAGGTGCAGGCGGTCGACGCGAGCGTGTACACGACGAAGGCCGAGAAGAACCGCTACTTCAGCCATGTCCTGACCGCCGAGCGCGGCGGCATCACCGACCGCAGGGGCGTCGAACTCGCCGCCAGCGTGGACGCGTACGACATCACGGCCGACCCGACGATGTTCACCGCGAAGGAGATGGGCATCAAGGACGGGCCCGAGCAGGCCGCCGAGCTTCTCGCCCCGATCCTCGACAAGGACGTCGACCGGCTCACCGAGCAGCTCAAGACCCCCAAGACGCGCTACGTCCTGCTGGCCCGCCGGCAGACCCCGCAGGTCTGGAAGCAGATCAAGGACCTGCGCGGCGCGCTCGAAGACAAGGCGCAGACCGACAAGAAGAGCGCCAACGTCCTGGCGGGCGTCTTCCAGGACCCCAGCAGCAAGCGCGTGTACCCGAACGACACCCTGGGCGCCGGGATACTGGGCTGGGTCAACGCCGACGGCAAGGGCGGCGGCGGTGTGGAGCAGCAGCTCAACAAGGAGCTCGCGGGCAAGGACGGCAAGATCAGGTACGCCCAGTCGGGCGGTCACCAGGTGCCGACCGCGGGCAGCACGGAGACGCCCGCCGTGCCCGGCTCGGACGTCGAGCTGACCATCGACCGCGACATCCAGTGGGCCGCGCAGAGCGCGATCTCCGAGCAGGTGAAGAAGTCGCAGGCGGACCGCGGCTACGTGATAGTGCAGGACACCAGGACCGGCGAGATCCTCGCGATGGCGAACTCCCCGGGCTTCGACCCGAACGACCTCTCCCAGGCCGACGGCACGGCCATGGGCAACGCCTCGCTCCAGGACGCCTTCGAGCCGGGCTCGACCGCCAAGGTCATGTCCATGGCCGCCGTACTGGAGGAGAACGCTGCCACGCCCGGCACGCATGTGACGGTCCCCAACCGGCTGCACCGCGGCGACCGGCTCTTCCAGGACGACATCGACCACCCGACCTGGCACCTCACGCTCAACGGCGTGCTCGCCAAGTCCAGCAACATCGGCACGATCCTGGCCACCGGCGAGCTGGGCAAGACCCAGCGCGAGGCCAACAAGTCGCTCTACTCGTATCTGCGGAAGTTCGGCATCGGCCGGGAGACCGGTCTCGGCTTCCCCGGCGAGACGTCCGGCATCCTCGCGAAGTCCGACAAGTGGTCGACCTCGCAGCAGTACACGATCCCGTTCGGCCAGGGCTTCTCGATCAACGCCATGCAGGCGGCCTCCGTCTACTCGACCATCGCCAACGACGGCGTACGCGTCGCGCCCACGCTGGTACGCGGCATAAAGGGCCCCGACGGCCGCTTCACGCCCGCGAAGAAGCCCAAGAAGACCCGCGTGGTGAGCGAGAAGACCGCCAAGACGGTGTCGCACATGCTCGAGTCCGTCGTCGACGACGAAGAGGGCACGGGCACCAAGGCCCGCATCCCCGGCTACCGGATCGCGGGCAAGACGGGTACGGCCAACCGGGTCGACCCGGAAACCGGCAAGTACAAGGGCTACACCTCGTCGTTCGCCGGGTTCGCGCCCGCCGACAAACCGCGCGTCACCGTCTACTGCGCGATCCAGAACGCCACCAAGGGCAGCTACTTCGGCGGCCAGATCTGCGGCCCCATCTACAAGGAAGTCATGCAGTTCGCCCTCAAGACGCTCCAGGTCCCGCCCACCGGCAAGGGCGCGGCCAGGCTTCCCGTCACCTTCGAACCCTGAGCCCTGCCGGCTCTGAGCCCTACCAGGACAAACCCGTGACAACGATCACTCCGGCGCCGGGGAACCAGCCCCCGCCACACCGCCCGCTTCGCCCTGAGCCCGGTGAGCCCGGTACGCTCACCGCCGTGCCACACGCTGATCAGTCCCAAACCACCCAGAAGGGCGTTCCCGTGACATATCCGGGACCGCCGCGGCCGGTCCAGGTCTCCGCGACGCCGCTCGCCACGATCGCCGATCAGCTGGGGGTCGCCGCCCCGGGCGCGGGGGAGGTCAGCGGCATCACGCACGACTCCCGCGCCGTCCGCCCCGGCGACATCTACGCCGCACTGCCCGGTGCCCGGCTGCACGGCGCCGACTTCGTCGCGCAGGCGGCCGACCTCGGTGCCGCCGCGATCCTCACCGACCCGACGGGCGCCGAACGCGCCGCCGTCACGGGCCTGCCGGTCCTGGTCGTCGCCGACCCGCGCGGCTCCATGGGGGAGCTCGCGACCACGGTGTACGGCCATCCGGGGCGCGATCTCCTGCAGATCGGCATCACCGGCACGTCCGGCAAGACCACCACGGCGTACCTCGTCGAGGGCGGTCTCAAGGGCGTCCGGTCGACCGGGCTCATCGGCACGGTCGAGATGCGCATCGGCGAGGAGCGCATCAAGTCCGAACGTACGACCCCCGAGGCGACCGATCTCCAGGCGCTGTTCGCGGTGATGCGCGAACGCGGCGTCGAGGCCGTCGTCATGGAGGTCTCCAGTCACGCCCTCGTGCTCGGCCGGGTGGACGGCTGCGTCTTCGACGTCGCCGTCTTCAACAACCTCAGCCCGGAGCACATGGAGTTCCACTCCGACATGGAGGACTACTTCCAGGCCAAGGCGCAGCTGTTCACCAAACAGCGCTCCCGGCTCGGAGTGGTCAACTTCGACGACGAGTACGGCCGCAGGCTCATCACCGAGTCCGAGGTCCCCGTCACGACGTTCTCCGCCGAGGGCCACCCCGACGCCGACTGGCGGGCGGAGGACGTCGAGGTCATGGCGTTCGACTCCACGTTCGTCGCGGTCGGCCCGAAGGGGGAGCGGATCACCGCGCGGTCCCCGCTGGCCGGCCCCTTCAACGTCGCCAACACGCTCGCCGCGATCGTCTCGCTCGCCGTCGCCGGGATCGACCCACAGCAGGCCGCCGACGGCGTCGCGGCGGTGCCGGGCGTGCCGGGCCGCCTGGAGCGCATCGACGAGGGCCAGCCCTACCTCGCCGTCGTCGACTACGCCCACAAGACGGACGCCGTCGAATCGGTCCTGCGCGCCCTGCGCAAGGTCACCGAGAACAAGCTGCACATCGTGCTCGGCTGCGGCGGCGACCGGGACAAGACCAAGCGGATGCCGATGGGCGCCGCGGCGGCCCGGCTCGCCGACACCGCCGTACTGACCGCGGACAACCCCCGCGGCGAGGACCCCCTCGCGATCCTCGCCACGATGCTCGCCGGCGCCGCCGACGTGCCGATCCACGAGCGCGGCGACGTCGCCGTCTTCGAGGACCGCGCCACCGCCATCCGCGCGGCCGTCGCCAGGGCCGAGCCCGGCGACACGGTGCTCGTCGCGGGCAAGGGCCACGAGCAGGGACAGGACATCGCCGGGGTGGTGCGTCCCTTCGACGACCGCCAGGTACTTCGCGAAGCTATCCAGCAAACCCAGGGATGAATCTGTGATCGCCCTCTCCCTCGCCGAGATCGCCAGTGTCGTCGGCGGGCAGACCCACGACATACCGGATCCGTCCGTCCGGGTGACCGGACCGGTCGTGCGGGACTCCCGTGAAGTGGAGCCCGGCAGCCTCTTCGTCGCCTTCGCGGGCGAGCGCGTCGACGGCCACGACTACGCGGCCGCGGTCGTCGAAGCCGGCGCCGCCGCCGTCCTCGCCTCGCGCCCCGTCGGCGTGCCCGCCATCGTCGTCGACGACGTGCAGGCGGCCCTCGGAGCCCTGGCGCGGCACGTCGTGGAGCGCCTCGGCGCCACGCTCGTCGCGCTCACCGGGTCCGTCGGCAAGACCAGCTCCAAGGACCTGCTCGCCCAGGTCCTGCGGAGCAAGGCGCCCACGGTCTTCACGCCCGGCTCGCTCAACAACGAGATCGGCCTGCCGCTCACCGCCCTCAGCGCCACCGACGAGACGCAGTTCCTCGTCCTGGAGATGGGCGCGCGCGGCATCGGCCACATCCGCTACCTCACCGGCCTCACCCCGCCGAAGATCGGCCTCGTGCTCAACGTCGGAACCGCCCACATCGGCGAGTTCGGCGGACGCGAGCAGATCGCAGTGGCGAAGGGTGAACTCGTCGAGAGCCTGCCCGCCGACGGCACCGCCGTCCTCAACGCCGACGACCCCCTCGTCCGTGCCATGGCTTCGCGTACGAAGGCGCGCGTCCTGCTCTTCGGAGAGTCCGCCGACGCCGACGTACGTGCCGAGAATGTCCGGCTCACGGAGATCGGACAGCCTGCCTTTACGCTGCACACACCCTCCGGGTGCAGCGACGTGACCTTGCGGCTGTACGGTGAGCACCACGTGTCGAACGCGCTTGCCGCGGCCGCCGTCGCCCATGAGCTGGGCATGTCCGCAGACGAGATCGCCCGCGCGCTCTCCGAGGCGGGCACGCTGTCCCGCTGGCGGATGGAGGTCACCGAGCGCCCGGACGGCGTGACGGTCGTCAACGACGCCTACAACGCGAACCCCGAGTCCATGCGAGCCGCCCTGCGCGCGCTCGCGGCCATGGCCAAGGGACGTCGTACGTGGGCGGTGCTCGGTCATATGGCCGAGCTCGGTGACGAGGGGCTCGCCGAACACGACGCGGTCGGACGGCTCGCTGTCCGGCTGAACGTGAGCAAGCTCGTGGCAGTCGGGGGCAGGGAAGCGTCCTGGCTCCAACTGGGCGCATACAACGAGGGTTCGTGGGGTGAGGAGTCGGTGCACGTGTCCGACGCACAGGCGGCGATCGACCTGCTGCGCAGCGAGCTGCGCCCGGGAGACGTCGTGCTGGTGAAGGCTTCCAGATCGGTCGGTCTCGAGCGGGTCGCCACGGCGCTGCTCGATGACGCCGCGTCGTCCGAGGGGCAGGTCGCCGGCCGATGAGGCAGATCCTCTTCGCGGGTGTGATCGGGCTCTTCCTGACCCTGGTCGGAACCCCGCTCCTTATCAAGTTCCTTGCCCGCAAGGGCTATGGGCAGTTCATCCGGGACGACGGCCCGCGCGAGCACCACAGCAAGCGCGGTACGCCGACCATGGGTGGTATCGCCTTCATCCTGGCCACGCTCATCGCGTACTTCCTCACGAAGATCATCACGGGTACGGAGACCACGCTCTCCGGCCTGCTCGTGCTCTTCCTGATGGCGGGCATGGGCCTCGTGGGCTTCCTCGACGACTACATCAAGATCGTCAAGCAGCGCTCGCTCGGCCTGCGCGCCAAGGCGAAGATGGCCGGACAGCTGATCGTCGGCATCGGCTTCGCCGTGCTCGCGCTGAACTGGCCGGACAACCGCAACCAGACCCCGGCCTCCACCAAGCTGTCGTTCGTCACGGACTTCGGCTGGTCGATCGGCCCGGTGCTCTTCGTGGTCTGGGCGCTGTTCATGATCCTCGCGATGTCGAACGGCGTGAACCTCACCGACGGCCTCGACGGCCTCGCCACGGGCGCCTCGGTGATGGTCTTCGGCGCGTACACCTTCATCGGTGTCTGGCAGTACCAGGAGTCCTGCGCCAACGCGGTCACGCTGACCAACCCGCAGGCATGTTTCGAGGTCAGAGACCCACTCGACCTGGCTGTCGTGGCCTCCGCCCTGATGGGTGCCTGCTTCGGCTTCCTGTGGTGGAACACCTCGCCCGCCAAGATCTTCATGGGTGACACCGGTTCGCTCGCCCTCGGCGGCGCGCTCGCGGGCCTCGCGATCTGCTCGCGCACGGAGATGCTCCTCGCCCTGCTCGGCGGCCTCTTCGTCCTGATCACGATGTCGGTCGTCATCCAGGTCGGCTCGTTCCGCATGACCGGCAAGCGCGTCTTCCGCATGGCACCGCTCCAGCACCACTTCGAACTCAAGGGGTGGTCCGAAGTCCTTGTGGTGGTCCGCTTCTGGATCATCCAGGGCATGTGCGTGATCGTCGGACTCGGCCTCTTCTACGCAGGATGGGCAGCCAAGAAGTAATGACTTGGGCAGGAAAGAACGTCACTGTCGCGGGGCTCGGCGTATCGGGCATCCCGGCGGCCCGCGTGCTGCACGGCCTCGGAGCCGTGGTCACCGTCGTCAACGAAGGCGACGACGAGCGCTCCCGCACGCAGGCCGCCGACCTCGAGGCCCTGGGCGTCACCGTCCGCCTCGGTGACGGCGACACCCTGCCCGAAGGCACCGAACTCGTCGTCACCACGCCCGGCTGGAAGCCCGGCAAGCCGCTCTTCGCGGCCGCCGCGGCAGCGGGCGTCGAGGTGTGGGGCGACGTGGAGCTGGCCTGGCGGCTGCGCGGCCCCGACGCCGCGCCGTGGCTCGCGGTCACCGGCACGAACGGCAAGACCACGACCGTACGGATGCTGGCCTCGATCCTGGAGGCGGCCGGTCTGCGCACCGCCGCCGTCGGCAACATCGGGGTCTCGCTGCTCGACGTCGTCACCGGCGACGAGACGTACGACGTACTCGCCGTCGAACTCTCCAGCTACCAGCTGCACTGGGCGCCCTCGCTGCGCGCCCACTCCGCGGCCGTCCTGAACCTCGCGCCCGACCACCTGGACTGGCACGGCTCCATGGAGGCGTACGCCGCCGACAAGGGCCGTGTGTACGAGGGCAATCAGATCGCCTGCGTCTACAACCTCGCCGACAAGGCCACCGAGGACCTGGTCCGCGAGGCCGACGTCGAAGAGGGCTGCCGCGCCATCGGTTTCACGCTGAATGCGCCCGCGCCCTCGCAACTGGGCGTCGTGGACGGCATTCTGGTCGACCGTGCCTTCGTGCCGGACCGCCAGAAGCAGGCCCAGGAGCTCGCGGAGATCTCCGACGTGCAGCCGCCCGCGCCGCACAACATCGCCAACGCCCTGGCCGCGGCGGCTCTGGCGCGCGCCTACGGAGTACCCGCGACGGCCGTACGCGACGGTCTGCGCGCCTTCCGTCCGGACGCCCACCGCATCGAACACGTCGCCGACGTGGCCGAAGTGGCGTACGTCGACGACTCCAAGGCCACCAACACCCACGCCGCGGAAGCCTCGTTGGCGGCCTACGAATCCATCGTCTGGATCGCGGGCGGCCTCGCCAAGGGCGCCACCTTCGACGAGCTCGTCACCAAGTCGGCGAAGCGGCTGCGGGGTGTCGTCCTGATCGGCGCCGACCGCGCGCTGATCCGCGAAGCCCTCGCGCGACACGCCCCCGAGGTCCCGGTCGTCGACCTCGACCGGACCGACACTGGGGCGATGTCCGAGGCGGTGGAGCAGGCGGCACGGCTCGCCGAGCCGGGGGACACCGTACTGATGGCTCCGGCCTGTGCGTCGATGGACATGTTCACCAACTACAACAAGCGTGGTGACGCGTTCGCGGACGCGGTCCGCGAACTCGGCGCGAGCGCCTGACGCGGACCCTCGTGGTCCGGGGGCGCCCGGCACACCCTTAGGAGGGCACGTGGCAGCGTCGTGGTGTCTTGGCGGGGGCCTTGATGGCCGGCAGTAGCGGGCGAGCGCCCACGCGCCTCGCCAGGCGGCCCGCACCGGTCCGTCCCGCGCGCGTACCGCGCCCGCCGAGCGAGAACGCGCTGCGGCGGTTCCACACCCGGCTCAAGCGCGCCTGGGACCGGCCGCTGACCGCCTACTACCTCATCCTCGGCAGCAGCCTGCTGATCACCGTGCTGGGCCTGGTGATGGTCTACTCGGCGTCCATGATCCAGGCGCTGCAGCTGGACCTGCCCGCCTCGTACTTCTTCCGCAAGCAGTTCACGGCGGCCGTACTCGGCTCGATCCTGCTGTTCGTGGCCATGCGGATGCCCATCAAGCTGCACCGGGCGCTCGCCTATCCCATCCTCGCGGTGACCGTCTTCCTGATGGTGCTCGTACAGGTCCCGGGGATAGGGCGCAGCGTCAACGGAAACCAGAACTGGATCTATCTGGGCGGCCCGTTCCAGCTCCAGCCGAGTGAGTTCGCCAAGCTCGCCCTCGTCCTGTGGGGCGCGGACCTGCTCGCCCGTAAACAGGACAAGCGCCTGCTGACCCAGTGGAAGCACATGCTGGTGCCGCTCGTCCCGGTCGCCTTCATGCTGCTCGGACTGATCATGCTGGGCGGCGACATGGGCACGGCGATCATCCTCACGGCGATCCTTTTCGGCCTGCTCTGGCTCGCGGGCGCACCGACGCGGCTCTTCGCGGGAGTGCTCTCCATCGCGGCCCTGCTCGGCGTGATCCTCATCAAGACCAGCCCCAACCGCATGGCCAGGCTCGCCTGCATCGGCGCCACGGATCCGGGACCCGGCGACCAGTGCTGGCAGGCAGTGCACGGGATCTACGCACTGGCCTCCGGCGGATTCTTCGGTTCCGGCCTCGGCGCGAGTGTGGAAAAATGGGGTCAACTGCCGGAACCGCACACCGACTTCATCTTCGCCATCACGGGGGAGGAACTCGGCCTGGCGGGGACGCTGTCGGTGCTCGCTCTGTTCGCGGCTCTAGGCTATGCGGGTATCCGCGTGGCCGGACGCACGGAGGACCCCTTCGTACGGTATGCCGCGGGAGGCGTGACCACCTGGATCACGGCGCAGGCCGTGATCAATGTCGGTGCGGTGCTCGGTCTGCTGCCGATCGCCGGTGTCCCGCTCCCGCTGTTCTCCTACGGGGGCTCCGCCCTGCTGCCGACCATGTTCGCCATCGGACTCCTCATCGCCTTCGCGCGGGAGGACCCGGCGGCAAAGGCGGCCCTGGCCATGCGGCAACCTCGGGTGAGATGGAACACGATGAGACGGCGCGTCAAGGCGCGTTCGTCCGGAGAGCGGTGAATTTCGGTGCATGTCGTACTCGCCGGTGGGGGGACCGCCGGCCACATCGAGCCCGCGCTCGCCCTCGCGGACGCCCTGCGGAGGCAGGACCCGACCGTGGGCATCACGGCCCTGGGCACGGAGCGCGGACTCGAGACCCGGCTCGTACCCGAGCGGGGCTACGAACTCGCGCTGATCCCGGCCGTACCGCTGCCGCGAAAGCCCACCCCTGAGCTGATCACCGTGCCGGGACGGCTGCGCGGCACGATCAAGGCGGCCGAGCAGATCCTGGAGCGCACGAAGGCGGACTGCGTGGTCGGCTTCGGCGGCTACGTCGCGCTGCCCGGGTACCTCGCGGCCAAGCGGACCGGGACCCCGATCGTCGTGCACGAGGCCAACGCGCGTCCCGGCCTCGCCAACAAGATCGGTTCGCGGTACGCCGCCGGGGTGGCCGTCGCCACACCGGACAGCAAGCTGCGCAACTCCCGCTACATCGGCATCCCGCTGCGCCACACCATCGCCACGCTCGACCGGGCCAGGGTCCGCCCGGAGGCGCGCGCCGCCTTCGGCCTCGACCCGAACCTGCCGACGCTGCTCGTCTCCGGTGGTTCGCAGGGCGCACGGCGGCTCAACGAGGTCGTCCAGCAGGTCGCTCCGGTCCTCCAGCGCGCGGGAATCCAGATCCTGCACGCGGTCGGCCCGAAGAACGAAATGCCGTACGTCGAGAACATGCCCGGTATGCCGCCCTACATCCCGGTACCGTACGTGGACCGGATGGACCTCGCGTACGCCGCGGCGGACATGATGCTCTGCCGCGCGGGCGCGATGACCGTCGCCGAACTCTCCGCCGTCGGGCTGCCGGCCGCATACGTCCCGCTGCCCATCGGCAACGGCGAACAGCGGCTGAACGCCCAGCCGGTGGTCAAGGCGGGCGGCGGACTCCTGGTGGACGACGCCGAACTGACGCCCGAGTGGGTGCAGGGCAACGTCCTCCCGGTGCTCGCCGACCCGCACCGGCTGTACGAGATGTCGCGTGCCGCATCGGAGTTCGGCCGCAGGGATGCCGACGACCTCCTCGTCGGCATGGTGTACGAGGCGATCGCGTCGCGCCGCAACGGGTGAGACGGCACAGATAGGCACACAGAAGGCAGGGGACCGTGGCCGGACCGACCACCGCCGAACGGCAGAGATCTGCTTCTGGTGGGTCCCGCCCGCCCCGCCCTCCCCGCCTTCTGGGGTCCCGCGTACGCATGCCGCGGCCGCGCACCCTGATCCTCTCGCTGATCGCACTCGTGCTGTTCGGTTCGGGAGGCGTCTGGCTGCTCTACGGCTCGCAGTGGCTGCGCGTGGAGCGCGTGACGACTTCGGGCACCCGGATTCTGACGCCCGAAGAGGTACGTGAAGCAGCCGCGGCCCCGATCGGTGCGCCCTTGATTTCGGTCGACACCGATGCCCTTGAGGACCGGCTGCGGGGGAAACTCCGGCGTATCGACTCGGTCGAGGTCGAGCGTTCCTGGCCACACGGAATCAGTCTGAAAGTGACCGAACGCAAGCCCGTTCTGCTTATCGAAAAGGGCGGAAAGTTCGTCGAAGTGGACGCCAAGGGCGTGCGATTCGCCACGGTCGGACACGCGCCGAAGGGTGTTCCGCTCCTGGAATTGACGCCGGACCAGGAGAACGCGGCCTCCAGTCTGCGCCGTTTCGACGAGCACCGTCTGCGGCGCGAGTCGGTAAGCGTCGCGGGTGCGCTTCCGGCCGCCGTGGCCCGCGATACCAGGGCCGTCAAGGTCCGTTCGTACGACTCGATCTCGCTGGAGTTGAGCGGCGGCCGCACCGTAGCGTGGGGCAGCAGCGAGAAGGGCCGGACGAAGGCAAGCACACTCACCGCGTTGATGAAAGCCGCCCCCAAGGCGCGGCACTTCGACGTGAGTGTCCCCACCGCCCCTGCATCATCGGCGAGTTGACGCATATCGTCGCAGGCCAGCACCCTGGTTCGGCAGCGCTACGGCTGATCACATAGGGTGAAAAGAAAAACGGGAGGTTCGGCGTGTTCGTTGAACGTGCGCCACTTGTCGACTTAGTGTCCTGTTCGGAAGAGTCCAAGGAACAGACACACTGGTAACCCTAAACTTCAGCGTTAGGGTTCGGGTCGGCGTTCGGACCGTCCCATTCGGCATCAGTCGTCGCGGCGCTTGACCGCGAGGCGACGACACGTAACTCGAGGCGAGAGGCCTTCGACGTGGCAGCACCGCAGAACTACCTCGCAGTCATCAAAGTCATCGGTGTCGGCGGCGGTGGTGTCAATGCCATCAACCGGATGATCGAGGTCGGTCTCAAGGGCGTCGAGTTCATCGCCATCAACACCGACGCGCAAGCCCTGTTGATGAGCGACGCCGACGTCAAGCTCGACGTGGGCCGTGAACTCACCCGCGGCCTCGGCGCCGGAGCCAACCCGGCAGTCGGCCGCAAGGCGGCCGAGGATCATCGCGAGGAGATCGAGGAGGTCCTCAAGGGGGCCGACATGGTCTTCGTGACCGCCGGCGAAGGCGGTGGCACCGGCACCGGCGGCGCACCTGTCGTCGCCAACATCGCCCGCTCCCTGGGCGCCCTGACCATCGGCGTCGTCACCCGGCCGTTCACCTTCGAGGGCCGTCGTCGCGCCAATCAGGCCGAGGACGGGATCGCGGAGCTGCGCGAAGAGGTCGACACCCTCATCGTCATCCCCAACGACCGGCTGCTTTCCATCTCGGACCGCCAGGTCAGCGTTCTGGACGCCTTCAAGTCGGCGGACCAGGTCCTGCTCTCCGGTGTCCAGGGCATCACCGACCTCATCACGACGCCGGGTCTGATCAACCTCGACTTCGCCGACGTCAAGTCGGTCATGTCCGAGGCCGGTTCGGCCCTCATGGGCATCGGCTCGGCCCGCGGCGACGACCGCGCGGTGGCCGCAGCCGAGATGGCGATTTCCTCGCCGCTCCTGGAGGCGTCCATCGACGGAGCGCGGGGAGTCCTGCTCTCCATCTCCGGCGGCTCCGACCTCGGCCTCTTCGAGATCAACGAAGCGGCTCAGCTGGTCAGCGAGGCGGCCCATCCCGAGGCCAACATCATCTTCGGTGCCGTCATCGACGACGCCCTGGGCGACGAGGTCCGGGTCACCGTCATCGCGGCGGGCTTCGACGGCGGGCAGCCGCCGTCCAAGCGGGACACCGTCCTCGGCTCGGCGTCCTCGTCCAAGCAGCGCGACGAGCAGCCGGCGGCCACGAGCCGTCCCGCCGAGTCCCGTTCGCCCTACGGCGGCCTCGGCAGCGTCACGTCGCACGAGGAGCCGTCGGCTCCGGAGCCCGTCGAGGTGTCTCCGGTCAACGAAGCCCCGTCCGCGCCCGTGGCCCCGCCGCAGGTTCCGCCGGCCCGTCCGTACTCGGACAGCCAGGCCGAAGAGCTGGACGTGCCGGACTTCCTGAAGTGATAAGCAGGCACAGCACACGGAGCGGCGCGCACTTCGCCTTCACCGACAGGTGGGGCGGGGTGAGCGCCGTTCCGTACGAAGAGCTCAATCTCGGCGGTGCGGTCGGCGACGACCCCCGGGCCGTACGGAAGAACCGTGCGCTCGCCGCCGAGTCCCTCGGCATCGACCCGGCGCGGGTCGTCTGGATGAACCAGGTGCACGGCCCCGACGTCGTCGTGGTCGACGGGCCCTGGGGCTCCGACGCCGAGATCCCGGCGGTCGACGCCGTGGTGACCGCCCGCCGGGGCCTGGCCCTCGCGGTGCTCACCGCGGACTGCACGCCCGTCCTGCTCGCCGACCCGGTGGCCAAGGTCGCCGCGGCGGCGCACGCGGGGCGGCCGGGGATGCTGGCGGGGGTCGTCCCCGCCGCCGTCGAGGCGATGGTGAAGCTGGGCGCCGACCCGGCTCGCGTCATCGCCCGCACCGGCCCCGCCGTCTGCGGCCGCTGCTACGAAGTTCCCGAGGCGATGCGAGCAGAGGTCGCCGCGATCGAGCCCGCGGCGTACGCCGAGACGAGCTGGGGCACTCCGGCGGTCGACGTGACCGCGGGGGTGCACGCCCAGCTCGAGCGGCTCGGGGTGCGCGACCGGGAGCAGTCGCCGGTGTGCACCCTGGAATCCGGTGACCACTTCTCGTACCGCCGCGACCGGACCACCGGTCGTCTCGCGGGCTATGTCTGGCTGGACTGATAGGGCATGACGGACCGTAAGTCTCAACTCGCCGCAAATCTGGCGCAGGTCGAAGAGCGCATCGCCGCGGCGTGCGCGGCGGCCGGGCGCAAGCGGGAAGAGGTGACCCTGATCGTGGTCACCAAGACCTATCCCGCGAGCGATGTGCGGATTCTCTCGGAACTCGGCGTACGTCATGTCGCCGAGAACCGCGACCAGGACGCGGCCCCCAAGGCCGCCGACTGCTCGGATCTGCCCCTTACTTGGCATTTTGTCGGTCAATTGCAGACCAATAAGGTGCGTTCCGTGGTCGGTTATGCCGATGTGGTCCAGTCGGTGGACCGGCCCAAACTCGTCACGGCCCTGTCGGCGGGCGCCGTGCGCGCGGAGCGGGAACTCGGCTGTCTGATCCAGGTCGCCCTCGACGCCGAGGAGAACGGCCGTGGCGAGCGCGGGGGCGTGGGCCCCGGCGGAATCGAAGAGTTGGCCGGACTTCTGGCCGGGGCTCCGGGGCTGCGGCTCGACGGTCTGATGACCGTGGCGCCGCTCACCGGTCCGTACGCGGGACGGCAACAGGCGGCGTTCGAGCGGTTGATGGAATTCGCAACCCTCATGCGCGCGGCTCATCCGGCTGCGAACATGGTGTCGGCAGGGATGAGTGCGGACCTCGAACAGGCCGTGGCGGCCGGGGCGACACATGTGCGCGTCGGTACGGCGGTACTCGGAGTCCGACCCGGGCTCGGGTAACGTCGCCAAGAAGTCGGACCACAGCAGAAAATATGGTCATTCTCGCTGTTGGGCGGGGAGGCCTCGTGGATCGCGGGCAGTTGGTGACGACAGCCGATCCACCACAGAGCGGAGGACTCAGAGCATGGCCGGCGCGATGCGCAAGATGGCGGTCTACCTCGGCCTCGTGGAGGACGACGGGTACGACGGTCCGGGGTTCGACCCCGATGACGAGTTCGAACCCGAGCCGGAGCCCGAGCGGGACCGCCGGCGGCATGAGCCGTCACATCAGTCCCACCAGTCCCGTCAGGCACACGTGCCCGAAAGGGACGAATCGGTACGAGTGGTACAGCCCCCCGCACAGCGTGAGCCGGTCGCCCATTCCGCTTCGCTAGCCGCGGAATCCGGACGTCCGGCGCGAATCGCCCCCGTGGCATCCATCACACCTGAACGCCAGAGCCTGGAGAAGAACGCACCGGTGATCATGCCCAAGGTCGTGTCCGAGCGGGAGCCCTACCGCATCACCACGCTGCACCCGCGGACGTACAACGAGGCCCGTACCATCGGGGAACACTTCCGCGAAGGCACCCCGGTGATCATGAATCTGACCGAGATGGACGACACGGATGCGAAGCGACTTGTCGACTTTGCCGCCGGTCTGGTCTTCGGCCTCCATGGCAGCATTGAGCGAGTGACGCAGAAGGTGTTCCTGTTGTCGCCTGCTAACGTCGATGTAACGGCGGAGGACAAGGCTCGCATCGCAGAGGGCGGGTTCTTCAACCAGAGCTGAGACGTAAGTGACGCAGTAACGCAGAACCGGCAAACGCAGCACGAGTAACAGGGGAGAGGGAACCGCCAACATGGGCGTGGTCTTGCAGGTGCTTTACATCGCGCTGATGTGCTTCCTCATCGTGCTGATCTTCCGGTTGGTCATGGACTACGTCTTCCAGTTCGCCCGCTCATGGCAACCCGGCAAGGCGATGGTGGTCGTTCTGGAGGCCACCTACACTGTCACTGATCCACCGCTCAAGCTTCTGCGGCGGTTCATTCCGCCGCTGCGTCTCGGGGGCGTGGCGCTCGACCTGTCCTTCTTCGTATTGATGATCATCGTCTACATCCTGATCACCGTCGTGAGCGGCTTGTGAACGATACGGTCTTGCCGAATGCCGACGACTACGTTGAGGTGAAGAGATGCCGTTGACCCCCGAGGACGTGCGGAACAAGCAGTTCACGACCGTCCGCCTCCGAGAAGGCTATGACGAGGACGAGGTCGATGCCTTCCTCGATGAGGTCGAAGCCGAACTGACTCGCTTGCTCCGCGAGAACGAGGACTTGCGCGCCAAACTGGCCGCAGCCACCCGCGCCGCTGCGCAGAACCAGCAGCAGGGCGGGATGCGCAAGCCTCCAGAACCGCAGGACCAGCGCGGTCCGGGTGCACCTGTGCCCGCCGCAATATCTGGCCCGCAGCCGGTGCCGCCGCAGCAGCAGCACCCGCAGCAGCATCCGCAGCACCAGCAGATGGGCGGTCCGCCGCAGCTGCCCGGTGGCGCGCCGCAGCTGCCCGCGGGTCCCAGTGGGCACGGCCCGCAGCAGGGTGGCCCGCAGGGTCCGGGTCCGATGGGCCAGGGCGGTCCGATGGGCGGCCCCATGGGTGGTCCCATGGGCGGCCACGGTCCGCAGATGCCCCAGCCCGGCCAGGGCCCCGGTGGCGACAGCGCCGCACGCGTGCTCTCCCTTGCCCAGCAGACCGCTGACCAGGCGATCGCGGAGGCCCGTTCCGAGGCCAACAAGATCGTCGGCGAGGCGCGCTCGCGTGCCGAGGGTCTCGAGCGCGACGCCCGTGCCAAGGCCGACGCCCTGGAGCGGGACGCGCAGGAGAAGCACCGCGTGGCGATGGGCTCCCTGGAGTCCGCCCGCGCCACCCTTGAGCGCAAGGTCGAGGACCTGCGCGGCTTCGAGCGCGAGTACCGCACGCGTCTGAAGTCGTACCTGGAGTCGCAGCTCCGTCAGCTGGAGACCCAGGCCGACGACTCGCTGGCCCCGCCGCGGACCCCGGCGACGGCTTCCCTTCCGCCGTCCCCGGCGCCTTCCATGGCACCGGCCGGCGCGGGCGCCCCGTCGTACGGCGGCCAGCAGTCGATGGGCGGCAACCAGCCCACCGGTGGCCCGTCCTACGGTGGCGGCCAGCAGCAGATGTCCCCGGCGATGACCCAGCCGATGGCGCCGGTGCGGCCGCAGGCCCCGCAGCCCATGCAGCAGGCTCCGTCGCCGATGCGTGGCTTCCTCATCGACGAGGACGACAACTGACGGCCGTTTCCACGCCTTAGGCGTCGGCAGCGTTCAGGGCGAGGCCCCCAGAGTTTCTGGGG
>NZ_JBSGSG010000102.1:0-30673 GCF_053606765.1 Streptomyces sp. NPDC055189 | reverse complement strand
GCCCCGGGGGGGCCGGCGTCGGGTCTCCCGTGGCCGGGTGACCCGCGGGCCGGAGCTTCCCCCCGGCCCGGAGGGGGGGGCGCGGCGCGGCCTCACTTCCTCAGGAAGGCGAGGAGCGCGCTGTTGACCTCCTCCGCGTGGGTCCACAACAGGCCGTGCGGGGCGCCCTCGATCTCCACGTAGTCGGCGGAGGGCAGTGCCTTGTGGAACGGCCGTCCTGTCGCCTCGACCGGCAGAATCCGGTCGCCCGTGCCGTGCAGGATCAGGGCCGGCACGTCGATGGCGGGGATGTCGGCCCGGAAGTCGGTGTACCAGGTGGACGGCGCGGCGGCCGCGGCGAAGAATCCACCGCCTGCCGCGACGTTCCAGCTGTTGCGCACGGCCTCCTCGCTGATGCGCGAGCCGAGGTTCTCGTCGAGGTTGTAGAAGTCCTTGTAGAAGTTGGTGTAGTACGCGTAGCGGTCCGCCTTGACGGCCGCGACGACGCCGTCGAAGAACTCCTTGGGAGCGGCTCCGTCAGGGTTGTCGTCGGTCTTGAGCAGCCAGGGTTCCAGCGAGGCGAGGAAGGCGACCTTGGCGATCCGCGCGGAACCGTAGGTGGACACATACCGGGCGACCTCTCCGGTGCCCATGGAGAACCCGACCAGGACGGCGTCCTGCACGCCGAGCGTGTCCAGCACGGTGTTCAGGTCGGCCGCGAAGGTGTCGTAGTCGTAGCCGGTCGTCGGCTGGCTGGACTGTCCGAAGCCGCGACGGTCGTACGTGATCACGCGGTAGCCCGCGTCCAGCAGCGCGGCGCTCTGCCGTTCCCAGGAGTGCCCGTTGAGCGGGAAGCCGTGGATCAGGACAACCGGCTGTCCGGTGCCATGGTCCTCGTAGTAGAGGTCGATGCTGGTGGAGTTCTCCCGACCTACGGTGATGTACGGCAAGGCTTTTCCTTCGTTCAGAGTGACTGGTGCGCGCAGAGACGTGCTCCGACTCGGTGAGGCGGGGCGTCGTGCGGACGGGATCGGCTCTTGGGTGGCCGACGCCCAGCCGTTCGCGGCATGTGCGGCACGGGACGGCATCACGCTAATCCGGGCATCTCGTTCCGTGTTGCTCTGGAGTGCATTGCTTCTTGCCTGGCAGTGCGAGGTGCCCAGCAGGCAGGAGTCTTGTACCCGGCCGTCACGTCGGTCACCGCCGTAACGGTCCCTCCTACCGGGCCGGCCCATCGCGCTCGCCGGGGGCGGACACAGCGCCGTACCGGTCGACAGACCATGGTGGTGCAGCCGTCCGGGTGCGCTCAGGGAACCGTTAGAGTGCACGCAGAGACAAGTGTCCACCAGCACAACGCTTGACTGCAGTTGCTCTGCGGTCATCGTGGCGGTGGCGCGAGGCGTCCCGTGTGGGTGGACGCGGTGTCGGCTCGGCCGTTTGTGCGGTGGTCGTCGGTCTCGACACGCGACCGGCTGGAGGTGCCTGTGACCCTTGCGATCGATTCGGTCCGGTTCCCGGTCGGCGGACATTCGGGTCGACGCGGCACGCGGTCTCTTGCCGCGCCCGCGGACCCGGCAGATGTCTCGGGCGGGGCTGCGGTCACCCGGGGCCGGGTGGCCGGAATGCGTGGCCCGCGGGAGAGCGGCGCCACCCGTCGGCGTGGTGGAAGAGCAGCTTCGGCAGGCGGGTGCGCTCGGAGTGGGTCCTGAGGATGGCAGGAGCAGGCGGGCCGCTGTCCCGTAACGGTCTGCGCGGACGGGAGGCGGAGCTCGCAGAGCTCGAGGCACTGATCAGCCGCGTGGCCCGCACCGCGAGCAGTGGGTTGGCACTCATCCAGGGCGAACCCGGTATCGGCAAGACCACGCTGCTCGCCGAAGTCGTCTCCCAGGCCAGGGCCGCAGGGTTCTCCGCCAGTGTCGGCAAGGCCGATGAACTGCACCACATCGTGCCGCTGTCGTCGTTGGCGGCCTGCGTCCTGCAAGGTGAACAGCCGCTGTTGTCCGGCGATGTCTTCGCCGACCTCGCCCGCAACCACGACCAGCGGATCTGGCTGGTGGAACGCCTGGCCGAAGTGATCGAAGCCAGAGCGGGCGGCATGCCGGTACTGATCGGTCTGGACGACGTGCAATGGGCCGACCCGCTGAGCCGGTTCGCCCTGCAGCAGCTTCCGGCGCGTCTGCGGACTTCGCCGGTGCTGTGGATACTGACCGGGCGACGGGACCCCGCGGGCCCGGCAGAGGAGATCCTCGCGGCCGCGGCCGGTAGCCTCACGACCGTCACTGTGCCCTTGGGCCCCTTGACCGGCCAGGCCATCGCTCAACTGGCCGACGACGCACTGGGGGCAGCGGTCGACGAGCAGGTCCGTGAACTCCTCGACGGAGCGGGCGGGAACCCGTTTCTGGCCGTCGAGATGCTCGCGGGCCTGCGCACCGCCGAGGCGACGGACAACGTCGTGCCCCCGGGACTCGTGGTGGGCGTCCGCAGCAGACTCCGGTCCATGAAGCCCGACACACTGCGTTTCCTGCAGATGGGCGCGGTTTTGGGACGCACCTTCGGCTTGCAGGGCGCCGCCGCACTCTGCGGCCGGGCGCCCGCCACACTCATCGCGGCGCTCGAGGAAGCCGTTCGCGCGGGGCTCCTCGACGATGACGGCGAGCACCTGGCCTTCAGGCATGACCTCCTGCGCCAGGCGGTCTACGCCGACATCCTGCCGTCGGCCCGCAAAGCACTGCACCGAGAAGCCGCACGTGTCCTGGTCGCCTCGGGACACCAGCCGATCGACGCGGTGCCCCACGTGCTCCTGGGTGCCCTGCCCGGAGACGAGGAGGCCGTGGCGCTGCTGCGGCGCGCGGCCGATGACGTACTGGCGGTCACCCCGGACCTCGCGGCCGATCTTGTGACCCGTGCCCTGGCCTTGGTGCCGTCGGCAGGGCCGCTGAGGTTCGCAGTGGGTGAGCAGACGATACTTGTCCTGACCCGAGCGGGCAGGAGCCGGGAGGCTCTGTCCACGGGGGACGAGCTACTGGCCGCGCGGCCACCGCTGGAGGTCTTCAGCCGGCTGCAGGCCGCCCTCGGCGGGACGCTGTGGAGCATGGACCTGGCCGGTGAACTGCGCCGCCGGACCGAAGCCGCCCTTGCCCTGGCCGGCGCCCTCCCGGAGATCGCGGCGAGGCTGGCCGCCCTGCGCACCCTTGCCCTGTCGCGTGAGCACGATCTGGCCGCAGCGCGGGAGGCGGGCGAGAGCGCACTGCATCACGCCACCGCGGTCGGCGACCGGGAGGCACACGTGCTGGCCCTGTCCGGGCTCGGCGAGATCGCGCAGAACGCCGGTGAGAACGCGGTCGCGCTGGAACGTTTCGCTGCGTTGAGCGCCATCGATTCCGCCTTCCTGCCCGAAGAGATCGTCGCGCACCTGCACGTGGACGACTTCGAGACCGGGCAACGGCTGCTCCTGCGGGCGACGGAGGCGGGCGCGCCGCGTCAGGCGATGATGCTGTGGGCCCAGGGTCAGCATGATCTCGGCCTCGGCCGGCTCGACGACGCCGACGCCGCTTTCCTGACCATGGAACGCCTGGAAGACGAGGTGGGGGTCCCCGTCCAGCAGGTGAACGGACGCGTGATCCGCTCCCGGATCGCCCTTTTGCGCGGTGACCGGGAAACGGCACGGGAGCATCTGGTCGCGGCGCGGGAAAGGCTGGCGGCCAAGCCGAATGCGGGCAATACCGCCGCCGTGCTCTTTTTGGAAGCGGTGCACGCCGAGGCGGACGGGGATGTGGACCTTTCCGTATCCAAGGTCCGGCAAGTGCAGCAGGTAGGGGCCTTCATGCGCTGGCGGCTCCTGCGCGATTGGGTCGACTGTGCGATACGCATGGCCTTGAGCGCCGCGGACCACGAGCTTGCCGCGGACCTCGCCGCACAGGCCGAAGTCCATGCCGGACGCAACCCTGCCGTACCGACCGCCACGGGTGTCGCGGCACAAGCCCTCGGACTCGTGAAGAACGATCTCGCCCTGCTCGAACGCTCCGTGGAACTGCTCGACGCCGGCCCCCGCGCGCTGGTCCGCGCGGCCGCGTCCGCGGACCTCGGAAGGGCACTCCTGTCGGCGGGCCGCGAGCAACAGGCTGTGGCCGCACTGACCCACGCCCACGACACGTACGCCGATGCGGGCGCCCACGCCGCCGCGGCACGTGTGCGGCAGGCTATGCAGGGCTCGGGCGCCGCCGGCGTCGGGACAGCGCCCGCCCGGCGCCCCGTGCAGGGATGGGGCGCTCTCACGGCCTCGGAGAAGAAGATCGCGCGCCTGATCGCTCAGGGCCACACCAATCGGTCGGCCGCGGAACTGCTCGTGGTCTCCCCGCACACGGTCAACACCCACCTGACATCCGTCTTCCGCAAACTGGAGATCAACTCCCGGGTGCAGCTGGCCAACGCGGTCATGGCGCTGCCCGACAGCTGAGAAATACATTGGTACGTTCACGCGATGCGGTGCCGGACCTGTTCGCGTACGACTGGGGCATCCCCACACAGTCGGAGGCCACCGGCATGCACGCACCCCGTTCCTCGCTCCCGACCATCGTGCTCGTGCATGGTGCGTTCACCGACGCCTCGTCGTGGGCGGGCATCATCAGCCTGCTCCAGGCCGACGGACTGACCGTTCGGGCACCGGCCAATCCGCTGCGCGGTCTGGCGCAGGACGCCGCTTACGTCAGGAGCATGCTGCGGGACATCGACACGCCTGTCGTCCTGGTCGGCCACGACTACGGCGGCGCGGTCATCACCCAAGCCGCCGCCGACGCCGACAACGTCGTGGCTCTGTGCTACGTCGCAGCGTTCGGTCTCGACGCGGGCGAGTGCGTCCTGGACGTCATGAACCGCTTCGCCCCGGCGCCCGTCGCCGACGCGACCTACACCGCCGCTCTGCCGACTCGGACTCCCGACGACCCGGACAGCGAGCTGTACATCCGCCAGGAACTGTTCCCTCAGGTCTACGCCGCCGATCTGTCGCCCACAGCCACGAAGCTGATGTCCGTGACGCAACGCCCGATCGCCTGCAACGCACTGACCGGCCGTTCGGGCCCGCCCGCATGGGCCTCCAAGCCGTCCTGGTACGCCATCGCGAACGCGGACCGCATTCTCAACCCCACCGCCCAGCGCTTCATGGCGCAACGCATGGCGGCCACCGAGCACGTGCTGGAGGGGTCACACGCCGTTGTGCTGTCGCAGTCCGGTGCCGTGGCGGCGATGATCCGGGAGGCGGCGCAGCAGGGACGATGACCGAGGCGGCGACGGGGAACCGCTGCCGAAAACCCCGCGCGGCAGTCAACCGGCAGTGCGCCCCGCGGCACGTTCCGGCGGGGTGTTTATGATGCATTCGAACAGAAGCCGCCGGTTCGGGCCACCCTGACCGCCCCACGAGTCCGCAGTCCTTGCGACACCGTCCCCGGCTCGCACAGGGTCACACTGCAAAGGCACTCGCATGATCTCACCGGCCGGACGCCCGGTGCGGCGTATCGCCGCCCGCCTGGCGGGAGTCGTGGCCTTGGTACTGGCCGTGCCCGGGTGCGTCGGCGGAGCCGGTGCCGGCCCCGCCACCGGCAAGGTCACCTCCATCACCGTGCTCGATTACTACACCCAGCGGTCCGAGCACACGCAGTGGAACGAAGTGCTCACGGCGTGCGGCAAGGCCGCCGGAGTCAGGGTCGAGCACACGAGCGTTCCACCGGCCTCCCTCGTCCCCAGGGTCCTGCGGCAGGCATCGTCGCGGACTCTTCCCGACCTCCTCATGCTGGACAACGCCGACCTTCAGCAGGTCGCCCGGACCGGCGCGTTGACCCCGCTGAACCAGTACGGCATCGACACCAGCGGCTTCGCCGAGGGCATCCTGTCGGCGGGCACGTACGAGGGAAAGGTGTACGGTCTTGCCCCCTACGTCAGCACGGTCGCCCTCTTCTACAACAAGGACATGCTCGCCGAGGCCGGTGTCGCCGTGCCGAGAACCTGGGACGAACTCAAAGAGGCGGCCGCCGGGTTGACCCGGCAGGGGCGCTACGGCATGGCGGTCGACGCGAACGCCACGTTCGAAAGCAGCTGGCAGTTCCTGCCGTTCCTGTGGACCAACGGCGGGCACGAGAAGCAGCTGGACACTCCGCAGGCCGCGCAAGCGCTCCGCCTGTGGGTCGACTTGGTGAGGAGCGGCTCCATGTCGAAGTCGGTGCTGAACTGGACACAGGCCGACGTCCACGATCAGTTCGCCGCCGGCCGGACGGCGATGATGATCAACGGGCCCTGGCGGATCGCTGCCCTGAACAACGACAAAAACATGAACTGGGGGGTGGCCCCCGTTCCCGTTCCTCGAGCGGGGCAGGCCCCCATCACGCCCCTGGGCGGCGAGGTGTGGACGGTCCCGCAGAACTCTTCCAAGGACCGGCAGGAGAAGGCTGCTGAGGTCCTCGCGTGCCTGAACAGCGCCCCCAACACGCTCACCCTGGCAGAGCAGCACTTCACCGTGCCGTCCCGCACCGCGGTCGCCGCCCGCTACGCCGAGCAGGACCCGGCCATGGCCGTCTTCGTCGACAGCGTGGAAGGGGCACGCGTGCGTACCGGCGAACTCGGCGTCAGGTGGCCCAAGGCGGCGACCGGGATCTACACCGCGATCCAGTCCGCACTGACGGGCGAGCAGACACCGGAGGAAGCTCTCAGGCATGCGCAAGAGATCGCGACGAGTGACTGACCGGTCTCTCGCCTTGCGGACGGGCACCGGCCGGGACGAGGACCCGGCCGACGCGAGGGCCCGCAGCGCACCGCGGGTACGCTCCGGGGACCGGCTGGCCCAGTGGTTGTTCGTCGTGCCCGCCGGGGCGTACCTGCTGCTGTTCTTCGGATACCCGCTCGTCAAGAACATCGTGATGAGTTTCCAGCAGTACACGACCACCACGTTCTACACGGGGCACGCTCCGTTCGTGGGACTGCGGAACTACGCAGACGTTCTTTCGGCGGATCTGTTCTCCCGGGCCGTGATCACCACGATGCTGTTCACGGCCGGATCGATCCTCGGACAGTTCGTGTGCGGTCTGGCCATGGCACTGTTCTTCCAGCATCGGTTCCCGCTCGGCCGCGTGCTGCGATCGCTCCTGTTGCTGCCGTGGCTGCTTCCCCTGGTGGTCTCCGCAACGACGTGGAGGTGGATGCTCGACCCCGACACCGGCGTCGTCAACGCGGCGCTGCGCGGCCTCTACCTGTCGTCGTCGGGCGTCCCCTGGCTCACCGGAACCTCAGAGGCGTTGGTGTCGGTGATCCTCATCAACATCTGGGTCGGAATCCCCTTCAACACCGCGATCCTGTACGGCGGCCTGCAGGACATCCCCGCGCACCTGTACGAGGCGGCGAAGCTGGACGGTGCCGGAGCGGTCAAGTCGTTCCGGCATGTCACATGGCCGCTGCTGCGGCCCGTGGCGAGCGTCGTCCTGGTGCTGGGCGTGGTCTACACGGTCAAAGTGCTCGACATCATCCTCGTGGTGACGGGCGGAGGACCGGCGGGGGCCACGGAGACCATCGCCACGCGGGCCTACGAGCTGTCCTTCCAGCAGTACGAGTTCGGGCGCGGTGCCGTGCTGAGCAACGTGCTCATCGTCTTCTCGCTCGTGTTCGCCCTCATCCATCTGCGCGCCAACCGGCGTGCGCTGACCCTCTGAGAGACGGCCCCCGTGAAGCCCTCATCGAGCCGCGGCCGGCTGTCCTTCACCGTCCTGGGGATCGTCCTGCTCGCACTCATGCTGTTTCCCGTCTACTGGATGGTGAACGCCTCCCTCCAGCCGGCGGGCCACACACCCGGGGGAAGCCTGTTCCCCCTTCACCCGGACGTCAGCGGATACGGCATCGCGCTGCGCGATCAAGGCCCCAACCTTCTCACCAGCCTCGTCATCGCCCTCGGCAGCGTGGCTCTGAGCCTCGGGCTGGCTGCGCCGGCGGCTTACGCGCTGGCCCGGTTCTCCCTCCCCGGAACCAACCTCATCCTTCTCGGCATCCTGATCACACAGATGGTGCCGGGCATCGTCGTGGCCAACGCGCTCTACAGCGCTTACACCGACCTGGGGCTCCTGAACTCCCGCCTCGGCCTTATCCTCGCCGACTCCACCGCCGGGACCCCCTTCGCGCTCATCATCCTGCATTCGTTCATGAGGACCATTCCCGGGGAGATCATCGAAGCCGCCCGCGTAGACGGAGCCGGCAGAGTCCGTGTCTTCCGCTCGTTGGTGCTTCCGCTGAGCACCAACGCGTTGATCACTGCTGCCGTCTTCACTTTCCTCTTCACCTGGAGCGACTTCCTCTTCGCCCTCACCCTGACCACCACGCCGACCGTTCAGCCGATCACCCTGGGCATCTACCAGTACCTCGGCGCACATACCGAGCAGTGGAACGCCGTCATGGCCACCACGGTCATGGCGTCCGTCCCCGCCGTGCTGCTGCTCGTCGTCGCACAGCGATATGTCACGGGGCCAGGGCCCGTGCCCCGCCGTATGCCTGCTGGCCCGACAGGAAGGCGTCACTCGTCCCCGCGCCGCTCACGGGACAGGCCGTGAACCTGCCAGTCACGAGGTGCTACGCCATAAGCGGCACGGAAAACACGGCTGAAATGGCTTGGGCTCACGAACCCCCAGCGCCGGGCGATGGTCGCGACCCCGAGTCCCAGAGCCGGGGACCGAAGCAGGTCCCGACGGCACCGCGTCAGCCGCTCCGCCCGGATCCACTCGCCGACGGTGGTTCCCTCCAGCTGGAACAGCTTGTGCAGGTAACGCACCGAAATGAAGTGAGCGGCGGCGATCGTGGCGGGTGACAGGTCCGGGTCGGAGAGGTTCTCCAAGATGTGACCCTTCACCCGCACCATCATGGCCGTGGCGGTTTCAGGAGCCTGAGGCGTGAAGCGGCCGCGCCGCTCGTTGATGAAGAGCGCCAGCAGGTCGAGCCCGGTGGCGACGAACTGACGGCCGACGACTTCGTCGAATCCTGCCCCTTCGCGCGCCATCTGCGCAAAATAGGTCGCCACCAGTGCGGCACTTCCGTCATGGCCCGAGAACGCCCTCGCGGTCAACGCGTGCAGGTCCTCGTCCCGGACGCGAAGCTCCTTTCGAGGGAAGTGGAAGGAGGTGAAACGGAACTTGCCTTCGACTTTCTTCCTGAAAGGGCGAGAAGAATCAGAGATCGAGAAACTTCCCGGCTCTATCAGGCACTCCCTGCCGTCCTGCTCCTTGACGGCGCTTCCCCGGCGGTGAAGCGTGAGTATGAGGTATTCCTTGCCGTCCCGGCCTATCAGGCGCTTGCTGCGCGTCACTTCCTGGGAGCCGGCCTGGACGTCGGATATCTGCGTGGCACCCACGCGATAAGTGACGATCCTCCCTGGTGACGGATCTTCTTCCAGGATATTGACATCGAGCGGGACAAACGTCTGCGACACTGCTTCATGCCAGCGCTCGCTACGATCTGCTGCGGACAGTTCTGCGGTGGAAAGGACGACGGACATCTGGCCCCTTGAGAGCGATATCGACAGCCGGCTGGGATCCGGTCGTCGGACTGCCGGATCACCGAATACCCGGTGTTCCTTCCAGACACCGTGCCAGAAGGCCCTGAACCGCACATCGCGTGAATCCGCTAGATCGGCCGGGGCAGTGACACCGCCTGCGCGGCCCTTGGACTGCTGCCCGTCCCGATCGGCGCGCTTGCCCCTGCCTTCGGACCCAGCGCGCTCGGTCCGGCGCCCTTCGGCGCAGTGATGCGGTACCGGCTTGTGGCCCGCGACGCCGTGCACGTTCGGCACACCGGCGCCCAGTGACGGTTCGTAGCATCGTCCCCACGCGCTTTGTGCACTGTGGCACACGACCCGAGACCTCCCGCGCCCCTAGCCTCGCCGCACCGGCGCGACAACGAGAACGACCGAGGGGCGGGCCCTGTGAACTGGCTGATCCACGACTACCGCGAGAGCGATCTCGCCGCGGTGGTCCACCTGATGGACACGACGGCCGAGCTCGGCCAGGAATCCGTCTTCTCCGTGGCGGAGTGCATCAGTGCCCTGACATCCCGCCAGCCGGGCGTCGTCGCCGTCCACCAGGGCGTACCCATCGGGACGGCCCTCGCCTGTGTGGCGGGGGAGCGGGCCTGGGTGATGCGGATCGCGATCGCCCCGGCCTGGCGGGGGCGCGGCCTGGCCAGCGCCCTCCTGGTCGAACTGGAGCGCCGCCTGGTCGCCGCGCGGGTCGGGCGGATCGCCTATGTCCTGCCCGAGGAAGACCTGTTCGGCGAGGGACTGCTCAACGCGGGCTACACCCGTCGCCCTGCCGTCGCCTACTTCGAGAAGGCCGAGCCGGTGCAGGGGCCTGCCGCCGGCGTCCTCGACGACCTCGGCGGCCGACTGCTGCCCGGTGACCTGTGGGCCAGGCTGGCCGGCATGGAGCGCGAGAAGGACCTGATCGAACGGCGGATCGTGCTGCCGCTCGCCGAACCGGAGCGTGCGGCACTGCACGGTGTGCGCCCGCCCAGGGCGGTGGGCCTGTTCGGCCCGCCGGGCACCGGCAAGACGACCTTCGCGCGCGCCATCGCCTCGCGGCTGGGCTGGCCGTTCGTGGAGATCCTGCCCTCACGACTGGCCGACGGCGGCAACCTGGCCGCCGCGCTGCGCTCCGCGTTCGCGGCGATCGCCGACCTGGAACGCGTGCTGGTCTTCATCGACGAGGTCGAGGAGATCGCGCCGGTCCGCCAAGAACCCGCGCAGCCCGGCGGGATGCACGGGGTGACCAACGAACTGCTCAAGCTCATCCCCGGCTTCCGGGAGCGTGACGAACGGCTCCTGGTGTGCGCGACGAACTCGATCCGCTCCCTGGACCCGGCCTTCCTGCGTCCCGGCCGTTTCGACTATCTGGTCCCGATCAGCACACCGGACAAGGCCGCCCGGGCGGCGATCTGGGCGCGCTACACCGACGGCAGACCAGAGGTGGACGTCGACGAACTGGTGGCAGCGAGTGATCTGTTCACGCCCGCCGACATCGAACACGCCGCCCGGATCGCCGCGCAGAGCTCCTTCGAGCGCGATCTCGTCTCGGTCGGCGGGCGATCGGCCGTCGCAGGGGTCCTGCCCGGAGCAACCACGGCGGACTACCTGGAGGCGATCGCCCAAAGCCGCCCCACGGTGACGCCTCAGATGATCAACCAGTTCGAGTCGGACATCACCACGCACGCCCGGTTCTGACCTGCGTCGAACGCGCTCCAGTCGGCGATGCGCGGGTGTTCGCTCAGCTGGGATCGACCGCGCTGTACAGACGAAACTGGCCGACGGCGTCGTCTGGAGCCGCATGTACCTGCACGGAGACAGGGCCGGGAAAGGTATAACCCTGCTCAGCGGCGTGTCGGCAGACCTGAGCGCCGAGCTGGCGTTGCACCTGTTCCATGTACTTGGCCAGCCGCCGATGGGCATCTGTCGGAAGCTCAAGCGTGTAGGTGTTGGGTGCCAGCACACATTGCCGATCGACGATGACCGTATTGTCATCGCATGTCTGGCGAAGTTCGGCCAGCACTTCTGGCTGGTTCCGTTGCGCGGGCAGCAGACGCTCCCACAGCGGGGCGGTCCACTTCTCCAGGGTCTTCTCCACGTTACTGATGCCTCCCATACAGAGGCGGGTTCCCGATCAGACGTGATGCACGCACGGAAACGGGTGATGGGATCGACTCGCCGCGCGCGCCGTAGGCGACGTCCTCTTACCGTCGCTTCGTTGTACGGCGCCAGCCGAACGGGCCCGGTAGGTCCATCGACGTGGTGCGCCGACCGGTACTGCTGTGGGTGCGGCGGGGGCCGTGCCGGCCACCTGTGGTGAGGGACCACGAGCGCTTGTTGATGTTCAGCTGTACGCCGGGAAGTATCCGGAAGCTCTTGCGGAACGTGAGCGGCATGAAATCCTCCTCATCTCCGTCTCCGGGTACCCGGAATGGGCCGCCCCTCACGTACGCGACGGGTGACGAGGGCACCCCCGGCGGCGGCCCGGGCCGCCGGTGATGTCCTCGACGGGGCGAGGGGCCCCGTGCCTCAGGCGTTGGTTCGACCACCCTCAGGTGCGGGTCCAGCGCTGGTTGTTGCCGTTCGAGCAGGAGTAGAGCTGGATCGCGCTGCCGTTGCCGGTGCCGGCGGCGTCGAGGCAGCGGCCGGACTGGACGCCGACGATGGATCCGTCGGAGTTGAGCCGCCATTTCTGGTTGTCGCCGCCCCAGCAGCTGTAGATCTGGACCTTGGCGCCATTGCCGGTGCCACCGGCATCCAGGCATTTGTTGCCGTAGACCTTCAGTTCGCCGGCGGTGGTGTACGTCCACTGCTGGTTGCTGGCGTTGGAGCAGTCCCACAGTTGGAGCTGGGTGCCGTCGGCGGTACCGGAGCCGGGCACGTCCAGGCAGCGGCCCGAAGCGACGCCCTTGAGCTGACCCCCGTCCGCGGGGGGCGTGGTGGAGCCGCCGTTGAGCGCGTCGAGGACAGCGGTGTAGGCGGGCTTCTTGCTGCCGTCGGCGTTGAACAGCAGCGGTGTGTGCTCCGGTCGCCAGGAGTCGGAGTCGCGCACCCCCCAGACGGTGATGCCGAGACAGCGCGAGACGGCGAGGCAGTCCTTGGTCACGTCGGCGTACGTCGTGGACGGGGCGCCCTGGATGTCGAGTTCGGTGATGGCCACGTCGACACCAAGGGCGGCGAAACTCTGCAGCGTGGTGCGGAAGTTGCTGTTGTAGGGGCTGCCGCTGTTGAAGTGCGACTGGAAGCCGACGCAGTCGATCGGCACGCCTCGCTGCTTGAAGTCCTTGACCATGTTGTACATGGCCTGGGTCTTGGCCCAGGTCCAGTTCTCGACGTTGTAGTCGTTGTAGCAGAGCTTTGCGGCCGGGTCGGCGGCGCGCGCGGTGCGGAAGGCGACCTCGATCCAGTCGTTGCCGGTGCGCTGCAGGTTGGAGTCGCGCCGGGTGCCCGAACTGCCGTCGGCGAAGGCCTCGTTCACCACGTCCCACTGCGCGATCTTGCCCTTGTAGTGGCCCATCACGCCGTTGATGTGGTCGATCATCGCCTGGCGCAGCGTGCTGCCGCTGAGGTTCTGCATCCAGCCGGGCTGCTGGGAGTGCCAGGCCAAGGTGTGGCCGCGTACCTTCTTGCCGTTCTGCACCGCCCAGTTGTAGACGCGGTCACCGGCGGTGAAGTTGAACTGGCCCCGCTGGGGTTCGGTGGCGTCGATCTTCATCTCGTTCTCGGCCGTCACCGAGTTGAACTCGCGGCCCGCGATCGACGTGTACGCCGAGTCGCCCAGCCTGCCCGAGGCGATGGCAGTGCCGAAGTAGCGGCCGCTCTGGGCGGCCGCGGCGCCGAGCGTGCTCTCGGCCGCACTCTCTGCCGCGAATGCGGGCGGCGCCGGGGCCACTGCAAGTACCGCACCGACGAGGCCGGCGACCAGCGATAACACCAGGCCGCGGGTCTTCCGTCGGGCAGGGGGTCTGGTGGGGGCATACAAACTCATAGGTGTATCTCCTGGAGAGACATCGAGGAAGGACTGACGCGCGGGTTCGGGCAGGGCAGTGCGAAGAGCCGGGAGCAGTTGGAGCGTTGGTGCGCGGATCTGTCGTACGGCACTGGGTGCCCGGGATGGGCGGCAGTCGAAATATCGAACCGCGATCGGCTCCTCAGACAGGGAGATTGGGGCATTGACGGTGCAGCGTCAATACTCCTCGCAGCTACAGTTTCCGTTCATCTGACGAAACTTGCGGAACTTCAGCAGGCCGGGCGATGTACCGCTGTCACCTGAGTTTTTGCTCCCCACCCCGTAGGGCAACCCACTGTTTGCAGACAGATCCGTGAGAGGGCTTGACCGCAGGGCCGCGTATTCCTAGCTTGTGGCGTCACGGAATCCGGAAGCATTCCGAAAATTTTTCGGAACTGTCCCTGCCCCGCACGGCCGGTCCGCTGTACCGGGGTCACCCCCACCCCAAGGAGCCCTTTGATGCGGTCTCGTCACCCGTCCTCGGCCCATCCGCGACGGCTGCTCAGACGCTTACTCGCAGTCCTGTCACCGCTGCTGCTCGTGGCGGCCTTCCTTGGTGCCCAGCCCGCCGAAGCGGCGACAGTGGACACCAACGCCTCGTACGTGCTGGTCAATCGCAACAGCGGCAAGGCCCTTGACGTCTACAACATGGCGACCGGCGACGGCGCCCGTATCACCCAGTGGACCCGAAACGACCAGAGCCAGCAGCAATGGCAGTTCGTCGATTCCGGGGGCGGCTACTACCGCGTCAAGTCCCGCCTCTCCGGCAAGGTGCTCGACGTCCACAACTGGGCCACCGCGAACGGCGGTTCGATCGTCCAGTGGGCCGACATGAACGCCACCAACCAGCAGTGGCGACTGGCCGACAGCTCGGACGGCTACGTGCGGCTGATCTCGCGCCACAGCAACAAGGCCCTCGAAGTGCAGGGCGCCTCCACGGCCGACAGCGCGAACATCGTCCAGTACGACGACTGGGGCGGCACCAACCAGCAGTGGAAGCTGGTCAAGGTCGGCGACGACACCTCCGCCCCGTGCGACCTTCCGTCCTCCTACCGCTGGACGTCGACGGGCGCGCTGGCGCAGCCCAAGCAGGGGTGGGTGTCGCTCAAGGACTTCACCGTCGTCCCCTACAACGGCAAACAACTCGTCTACGCGACGACGCACGACACGGGGACGAGCTGGGGTTCGATGAACTTCAACCTGTTCGGCGACTGGTCGCAGATGGCCTCGGCCGGCCAGAACGCGATGTCGAGCTCCACTGTCGCGCCCACGCTCTTCTACTTCGCCCCGAAGAACATCTGGGTGCTTGCCTACCAATGGGGCGGGACTGCCTTCTCGTACCGGACGTCGAGCGACCCCACCAACCCCAACGGCTGGTCGTCCCCGCAGGTGCTCTTCTCCGGAAGCATCTCCGGCTCCGGCACGGGCCCCATCGACCAGACGCTCATCGGTGACGGAACGAACATGTACCTGTTCTTCGCCGGTGACAACGGCAAGGTCTACCGGGCCAGCATGCCGATCGGGAACTTCCCGGGCAGCTTCGGCACGAACTCGACCGTGGTCATGAGCGATACGACGAACAACCTGTTCGAAGCCCCGCAGGTCTACAAGCTGCAGGGCCGGAACCGCTACCTCATGATCGTCGAGGCGATAGGCGCGCAGGGCCGCTACTTCCGCTCGTTCACGGCCACCAGCCTGAATGGCTCCTGGACACCCCAGGCCGCGACCGAGAGCAACCCCTTCGCCGGCAAGGCCAACAGCGGCGCCACCTGGACCAATGACATCAGCCATGGCGAGCTGATCCGCACCAGCCCCGATCAGACCATGACCGTCGACCCCTGCAACCTCCAGTTCCTGTACCAGGGGCGCAGCCCCGGCTCCGACGGCGACTACGGCCTCCTGCCCTACCGTCCGGGCCTGTTGACCCTCCAGCGCTGACGGAACGACACACATCAGGCTCCGGCAACAGCGCACTATCGCGTCGTCCTCGCCGCTGACGCCGGTGTCGAACTCTGGGACTGCCAGCGTCAGTTCACCCTCGGAGAGCCACCGGACCAGGTCGCCGGAGACCCCGCTCCCGCGGGTTCCGGCTGTAGCGCCGGCCCCCGGGCCGGACTGCGGCTACGACGACTCCCGCACCACCAGCTCCGTGTCGAGCACGAGCCGAGTGCGGGGGAGGGCGGGGTTCCCGATCTCGCACAGGAGGGTGCGCGCGATCGTGCCGCCGATCTCTTCCGTGGGCTGGCGGACCGTGGTGAGTGGCGGGTTGGTGTGACGGGCGAGGTAGGAGTCCTCGAATCCGACGACCGAGACGTCCTGCGGCACGCGGCGTCCCCGGGCGCGCAGTTCGAGCAGGATGCCGGCGGCCATCAGGTCGGAGGCGGCGAACACCGCGTCCAGATCCGGGGCGCGTTCAAGTAGCGAACGCATTGCCGCGCGGGCTCCTTCCTCGGTGAAGTCGCCGACGGCGACCAGGTGTTCTTCGGCCGGGATGCCGGCCTGGACGAGGGCTTCTTGACAGCCGCGCAGACGGCTGCGGCCCACTTCCATGTCCTGGGGGCCCGCGACGGTGGCGATGCGGCGCCGGCCGCGGTCCAGGAGATGACGCACGGCGGCGGCGGCCCCGCCCCGGTTGTCGGCGCAGACGTAACTGAGCGGATCGTCCTCGCGGCGGCGGCCCGCCAGGACGGTCGGCAGGCCGGCGGATTCCAGCAGGCTCGGCAGGTCGTCGTGTTCGTGCACCGAGACCAACAGCACGCCGTCGACCCGGCGTTCGGCGACGGACTGGGTGAGCTGGTCGCGTTCGGCCTGGTCACGGACGAGCATAAGCTGGAGCTGGGTGCGCGTGTCGGCGAGCGCGGCGCTCACCCCGCGGATCACCGCCGAGAAGTAGGGCTCCGAGCCGAGTCGGCTCTCGGACTCGGGGATGACCAGGGCGACGGCGTTGGTGCGGCGGGTGACCAGGCCGCGGGCGACCGAGTTGGGCACGTAGCCGAGTTCCGCGATGGCGCTGAGTACGGCCTCCCTGGCCTTCTCGCTGACCAGCTCCGAGCCGTTCACCACGCGGGAGACGGTGGTGCGTCCGACACCGGCCCGGGCCGCCACGGTCTTGATCGTCGGGCGGGAGCCGGATGCCGTGCCCTGTCCGTGCTCCGGGCCCAGTCCTTGGATGTCGGGTCGCGCCTCTCTGCTACCGCTCCCTTCGCGGCCCGGCGCCTCTCGTGTGGTGTCGCCGCTCATCGTCCCGGATCCTCCTGTTCGCCTCTACAGCCGTCCTGTCGGGCGCTCGACCCTCCCGGCCTGCGCATTCTGCCAGCTGCCGCCCTGACTCTGCCCGCCGCGCAGTGCCTTCCGGAAGTGTTCATCGGTAACGAGGTGGAAACGAGCTGAATTCGACTTCTTGACACAGCAGTTGTCGGGCCTACAGTCTTCCCTCATCCAGTGGGCACGTTCCCACCAACTCTTCAGCAGGTCCGCCACAGACCTCGAACCAGGTTCGACGGCCGCCGGAAAACCCGCTCTGAGCTGGGAACTTGGCTACATCTGCCGCGGGCGGCCGCATCTCGGGCCGACTCGCGCCACGGGTGCGTCGGCGCCGTCTCAGGGAGGACGTTCATGCTCAAGGTCGAGCGGAAACTGCGTACAAGAGTGACAGCCATGCTGGCCTGTACGGCGGCAGCAACCCTGGTCGCGGGCTGCGGCGGAGGGGGCGGAAGCGCCACCGGCGGGGGCGTCAAGGACGGCAAGGTCACCATCACCATGGGCCTGTACGGCGTGATGGGCTTCAAGGAGACCGGCCTGATCAAGCAGTACGAGAAGGAGAACCCCGACGTCACCGTCAAGGTCGACGCGGCCGGCGACGAGCAGACCTACTACACCGCCCTGCAGACCCACCTCGCCAGCGGCTCCGGCCTCAAGGACATCCAGGGCATCGAGGTGGGGCGCGCCAAGGAGATAACCGAGACGCAGGCCGACAAGTTCACCGACTTCGACGGCACCAAAGGCACCGAGCACTTCCAGCCGTGGAAGCAGGCCCAGATCACCACGAAGGACGGCAAGGTCCTGGGCCTGGGTACGGACACCGGCCCGATGGCGGTCTGCTACCGCAAGGACCTGTTCGAGCAGGCCGGGCTGCCCACGGACCGCGAGAAGGTCGGCAAGCTGTGGGCGGGGGACTGGGCCAAGTACCTCGAGACCGGCGAGAAGTTCGCCAAGGGCAACAAGAACGAGAAGGTCTCGTACCTGGACTCGGCCTCCGGCCTGTTCAACGCCATGGTCTACGGCAACTCGGAGCAGTACTACGACAAGTCCGGCGAGCTGATCTACAAGACCAATCCGGCGATCAAGGAGGCCTGGGACCTGGCGTCCGAGGCCGCCCAGAAGAAGCTGACCGCCAAGTTGCCTCAGTTCCAGCCCGGTTGGGACCCCGGTCTCGCCAACGGCACCTTCGCCACCACGGTCTGCCCGGCCTGGATGCTCGCGCACATCAGCGACAAGGCCGGGGACGCCAACAAGGGAAAGTGGGACGTCGCCAAGGCCCCCAAGGGTGCCAACTGGGGCGGCTCCTTCCTCGGGGTCACCGAGAAGAGCCCGGTGAAGGACGAGGCCAAGAAGCTCGTGGCGTGGCTGACCGCCCCCGAGCAGCAGGCCTACCTTTTCGAGGAGCTGGGCAACTTCCCGTCCTCCAAAGCCGCGCTCGAGGACCCGAAGGTGAAGAACGCCAAGTCGGAGTACTTCGCGGACGCCCCGACCGGCCAGATCTTCGGAGCGGCCGCCAACGGGGTGCCCGCCGAGCAGGTGCTCGGCCGTAAGGACGGCACCATCAAGGACGCCTTCTCGCAGGGCCTGCAGCTGGTCGAGAACGGCACGGCCCCGGCCAAGGCATGGAAGACCACCGACGAACGCGTCAAGAAGGCCGTCGGCTGACGCGCACGGCACCGAGCGGGTGCGGCCGGAGTCCGCCGACCGCCCCCGCCCCCACCCCGCTCGACGGAAGGACTCCGGTGGCTGCCTCCACCCAGCTCGGCTCGTCCGCCGAGCCGCCGCCGACGCACGGCGAGCCCGCGCGTCCGGACGGCCCCAGCAAGGCCCGTTCGAAGATTCCGCTGCTGCACCGCCTCGACGTGAAGGGCGCGCCGTACGCGTTCATCGCCCCCTTCTTCGTCATCTTCGCCGCGTTCAGCTTCTACCCGCTGATCTACACCGCCTGGATCTCCCTCCACCAGGTCGAGCTGTCCACCTTCGACGTCATGCAGTGGCAGGGCCTGGACAACTACACGGCGCTGATCGGCGACGAGCGGTTCTGGAACGCCCTGCGCAACACCATCACCATCGGTGTCATCTCCACGGTCCCGCAGCTGCTGATGGCCCTGGGCCTGGCCCATCTGCTCAACTACCGGATGCGCGGCTCGACCTTCTTCCGGGTCGCCGCCCTCACCCCCTACGCCACCTCGGTCGGCGCCGCCGCGCTCGTCTTCACGATGCTGTTCCAGCGCGACTTCGGCATGATCAACTGGGGTCTCGGCCTGGTGGGCATCGATCCCGTCGACTGGGAGAACTCCACCGGGGCCTCCCAGACCGCCATCTCCGCGATCGTGATCTGGCGGTGGACCGGCTACAACGCCCTGCTCTATCTGGCTGCCATGCAGGCCGTGCCGCTGGAGCGTTACGAGGCCGCTGCCATCGACGGGGCCAACCGCTGGCAGCAGTTTTGCACCGTCACGGTCCCCGGCATCAAGGCGACGATCGTGTTCACCATCGTCCTCTCGACGATCGGAGCCACCCAGCTCTTCGGCGAACCACTGATCTTCGGCCAGGGCCCCAACGGCGTCACCGGCGGCATCGACAACCAGTACCAGACCCTTGGCCTGCTGCTCTACGAAGAGGGCTGGAAGAACTACCAGATGGGCCGCGCGGCCACCGTGGCCTGGGCGATGTTCCTGCTGCTCGTCCTCGTCTTCGTCCTGCAGCGCGTCATCTCACGCCTGCGTAACCGCACGCACTGACCGGGGAGTCACGCCATGACCACCGACACCGCTCCGGTCCGGACCGGAGCCGCAGGCCGCAGCGCCGTCGAACGCTCCGCCCCCGCCCGTCGCAGGCGTCTGAGGCAGCGCGCGGGCAAACAGCACCACGCGGGACCTCTCGCCTACGTCTTGCTCGGATTCACCGCCCTGGTCTCGCTCTTCCCGCTGTACTGGACGCTGGTGGCGGCCTCCACCGACAGCAGCCGGATCTCGCAGACCCCGCCACCCTTCCTGCCGGGGCCCAACCTCTTCACCAACCTTTCCCGGGCCTGGACCGAGGCCGCCATGGGCAAGGCGATGCTGAACTCGCTGATCGTGGCCGGCGTCATCTCGCTGTCCACCGTGCTCTTCGCGACCCTGGCCGGATTCGCCTTCGCCAAGCTCCGCTTCAAGGGCCGCAACGCACTCCTCATGGTTGTCATCGGCACGATGATGGTGCCCCCGCAGCTGGGCGTGGTCCCGCTGTTCATGATGATGAGCGACCTCGGCTGGGGCCAGCAGTTGCCGTCGGTCATCTTCCCGACGCTGGTCAGCGCGGTCGGCGTGTTCTTCATGCGGCAGTATTTCGCCGAGTCGCTGCCCGACGAGCTCGTCGAGGCCGGCCGGGTCGACGGAGCGCACTCGCTGCGCATCTTCTGGTCCATCGTGCTGCCCATCGCCCGTGCCCCCATGGCCGTGATCTTCATGATCACGTTCGTCCATGCCTGGAACGACTTCTTCTGGCCGTTCATCGCCCTGGACATGACCAACCCGACCGTGCCCGTGGCGCTCACGCAGCTGAGCGCGGGTTACGTCCGCGACCAATCCCTGATCATGGCGGGGGCGCTGCTCGGCACGCTGCCGCTCCTTGCCATGTTCGTGGTCTTCGGCCGGCAGATCGTCGGCGGCATCATGCAGGGCGCCGTCAAGGGGTGATGCGCGGCACCACCGCGCCAGGGTTGATTCGCCGTGCCCCCGCGGCAGGGTCTGTTTCGCCGCACGACCGCGTCGAGGACTGAGCCGCCGCGCTGTCGCGTGCGAGCGCCGAGCCGCACCCGTGTGTGAAGAGGCCCGGCCCGCCGTGCTGCACGGCGCCCGCCCGTCCGTCCTCTCTCGCAACTCCCTTTTCACTACTGTCTGTTCTTCCCGGAGGAGCACCTCTATGTCATCCGCGCTCACGTTCCCCGCCGACTTCCTGTGGGGCACGGCGACCGCCGCCTACCAGATCGAGGGAGCCGCCCGCGAGGACGGTCGCACCGCGTCCATCTGGGACACCTACGCGCGTACCCCCGGAAAGGTCCTCAACGGCGACACCGGCGACATCGCCTGCGACCACTACCACCGCTGGGCCGAAGACGTCGACATCATGGCCGGCCTGGGCGTCAAGGCGTACCGCTTCTCGCTCGCCTGGCCCCGCATCCAGCCGACCGGCCGCGGTCCGGCCCTGCAGAAGGGCCTCGACTTCTACCGGCGCCTGGCCGACGCGCTGCGCGAGAAGGGCATCAAACCGGTGGCGACGCTCTACCACTGGGACCTGCCGCAGCACCTGGAGGACCTGGGCGGCTGGCCGGCCCGGGAGACCGCCGAGCGGTTCGCCCACTACGCCGCGCTGGCCGCCGAGGGCCTGGGCGACCACATCGACACCTGGACCACCCTCAACGAGCCCTGGTGCAGCGCCTTTTTGGGCTACGGATCCGGCGTGCACGCCCCGGGCCGCACCGAGCCGGTCGCCGCCCTGCGCGCGGCCCACCACCTCAACCTGGGCCACGGTCTCGCCGTGCAGGCGCTGCGCTCGGAACTGCGCCCGTCCGCAGAGATCTCGGTGACGCTCAACGTGCACCACGTGCGCCCGCTGACCGACGCGGAAGGGGACGCGGACGCCGCCAGGCGCATCGACGCGCTGGCCAACCGGGTCTTCACCGGCCCGATGCTGCGGGGCGACTATCCCGAGGACCTGCTGAAGGACACCGCGCCGCTGACCGACTGGTCCTTCGTCGAGGACGGCGATCTGGGCGACATCCACCAACCGCTGGACTTCCTGGGCGTCAACTACTACTCGCCGACCCTCGTTTCCGAGGGCGACCCGGCGCACGGCAACGACGGCCACGGCGCCAGTGCGCACAGCCCCTGGGTGGGCGCGGACCGCGTCGCCTTTCACCCCACGCCCGGCGACAAGACCGCGATGGGCTGGACGATCGATGCCTCGGGCCTCGAGGAACTCCTGGTCCGCCTGGGCGGCGAGCACCCCCGCCTGCCCCTGGTGATCACCGAGAACGGTGCCGCGTTCCACGACTACGCGGGCCCCGATGGCAGCATCAGCGACCCGGAACGCGTCGCCTACGTCCGCGATCACCTGGCCGCCGTGCACCGGGCGATGGCCGCCGGAGTGGACGTCGGCGGCTACTTCCTGTGGTCACTGCTGGACAACTTCGAGTGGGGCTACGGCTACAGCAAGCGTTTCGGCATGGTCCACGTCGACTACCCGACCGGCACCCGTACCCCCAAGGCCAGCGCCCACTGGTATGCGAAGGTGGCCGCGACGGGGACGCTGCCGGTGTGAGCACCCCGCGGTCTTCATGACCGCGTCAGCCACGTGCGGCCCACCTCCTCGACACCACGGACGATCTCCCCGACCCGCGGGTTGCCGGGAGTTACCGGGGGAATTCCAGACCGGGTACGGCGTTGTGGGCGAGGGTGTGGGCCTGTTCGGGCCACCAGACGCCGGCGGCCGGATCGACGATGCCGTACTCGGGGTCGATGGTGCCGCCGGTGTTGCGTGTGCAGCTGCCGTCGGATTCGCCGATGGTCTTCACGTACAGGTAGGCGTCGACGAGCGGGACCTTGGTACTGGCGGTGGGGCGAGGTCCCATGCCGCGACCGGGTGGGTTGCACCATGTCTCCGGGTCGCCGGTGTACTTGCCCGGGGGCGGCGTCCAGGAGCCAAGGCCGTTGCGGCTGGTGTCCACCACGAAGCGGGCCAGTTCATCGGTCGAGGCGCCGCCCGTGTTCTGGTCGAACCAGGCGTCGGTCCAGTGCCAGGTCGATGGGTCGGTGGGGGAGACGGAGTTGCCCGGGGCGCCGTCGTTGGGAGCGGCGGGCGAGTAGTACTGACTGGCGCACCAGTCGGCGTGGCCGCGGCCCGACTCCGGTCCCTTGGTGGCGTACCACGCGCACTTGGCTATCCAGGTTCCGTAGCGCGAAGTCTGGTCGGTGGGCTGGTAGTTGGACACGTTGAGGGCAAAGCCGTCGCTCTGCTCGAGGCCGGCGTCCAGGAGCCGCTGCGTGATGTCACCGACCGACTTCCACTGACTGTTGCCCGCGTCGAGATATACCGCGGTGTTCGGCTCGCTTTTCAGGGTGCGTACGGCGTAGGCGAGGTCCGCCATGCGGTGGGCGGTGAGTTCGCCGGTGGGGTCGATGTCGCCGGCGCAGTCCTTGGGGAGGGCCGCAAGGCCGTCGGGCTCCAGGACGACGGCGGCTTTGCGGTTGCCGATGCCGTCGGCGAAGGCGTCGATCCACTGACGGTACGCGGCCGAGGAGGCGGCTCCACCTCCGGAGTAGAGGCTGCAGTCGCGGCCGGGGACGTTGTATGCGACGAGGACCGGCACACGCCGGGTGACCGAGGCGGCGTGGACGAGCTTGCGCACCTCCTTTCTGACCTGGGCGGGCGTGCCTTCGGTGAACCACTCGGCCTGCGGCTGGCCGGCCAGCTTGGCCATGTTCAGGGCGTTGGCCCGGTCCCCCTTGCGGAGGTCGGTCACCGCCTGCTCGGCGGCCTTGCTGTGCGGGTCGACGTAGAAGCGCGTGGTCGGGGTGATCACCTTCTGTCGAGCCTGTTCGGCGGGTTCCCCCTGCGCCTGTGCGGCCGGCGCCGCCGCGCAGGTCAGCAGGGCGGCCGAGGCGAGCAGGGACATGCGTCTGATGGGCCGGAAAGCGGATCTCATGGGTGCTCCTGGTCGGACGAACGGGGACAGGAACGGGGCGGGGCAGAGACAAAGACGGGATGTCGACGGGCACGGCCACGGGAGCAAACAGAGAGGGGGCGGCAACCCGGACGGGGATGTCAGTAGCCGTAGATCATCTTGTAGGCGACCTCGGGAAGGAACTGGCCGGCCACCGAACCGGCGCCCACGCCGCAGTTGCCGTCGGATTCACCGGGCGTCTTGACCCACAGCAGCATTTCGGCTCCGCCACCGAGCTGGGTCGGGGTGCCGAGCTTGCGGCCTGCCGGGTTGCACCATGCGCCGTTGGAGCCGTATCCGTTGCGGCTGGTGTCGATGGCGTAGGGCTTGGTGTAGCCGTAGGACGAGCTCAGCTTCGCGTTGATCGCGTTGCCGTACGCGGTGTTCTCGCCGGTGGTCAGGTAGTTCGAGACGTTCAGCGAGAAGCCGTGGGCCTTGCGCACTCCCGCGTCGGCCAGGTGCTGCGCCATCGTGGGGGCCGCCAGCCAGGCCGGGTTGCCGGCGTCCAGGTAGACCCAGGTGTTGGGTGCCTTCTGGTTGAACTGGTCGATGGCGTTGTTGAGCAGCGCGTTGCGCTCGGCGATCTGCCCAGATGTCATGCAACTCGTGTCCCCCAGGGCGTCCGGCTCCAGGATGACGACGGCCGGACGGCTGCCGATGCCGCTGGCGAAGGCGGCGATCCACGTCTTGTACGCGTCTGCCGAGCCCGCGCCGCCGCCCGAGTGCCCGCCGCAGATGTCGCGGTTGGGGATGTTGTAGGCGACCAGGACCGGCAGCTTGTCCACGGCATCCGCCGCACCGACGAACGCACCCGTGGCCGTGCCGATGGTGCCGCTCCAGTTGCCGAACCAACGGGCCATCGGTTTGGCCGCGATGTTGTCCCTGATCGCGGCGGCGCGGCCGTCACCGGGGTTGGCGGCGGCCCACGCCGCGGGGGCGGAGTAGGGGTCGACGTAGAACCCGCTGGTCATCGCCACCGGACTGTCGGCGTGGGCGAGTCCGGGGGTTGCCAGCGCGAGCGGGAAGGCGAGCAGCAGCGAGAGCAGGGCACGTCGGTATCTGAACATGGGGAACCTCTTCCTGACGGGGGACGCACCGCACGCGCATCGATCTGAAGGTGTGCGTGCGGTGCGCTGAGGAAGTGCGAGGTGCGAAACCGTTGTGGTCGGACAAGCATGGGAGCGCTCCCAACCGGAAGCGGCCCCCACATGCGTCCGAAGCCCTTGGGTATGGGGGCATCGTGTTGGCGAGGGACGGAACGTGTCAAGAGTTCTCGGTCACCTTCGCGTCAAGTGACGGAAAGCAGTCCCTGCGGCGGACGGGCAGTGCCGCGCCCCGGCCCTCGAAGACCGATGGAGTCCACGAGTGGCGGTCGGAGTAGCCCCACGGCGTGATGCCGATGCAGCGGCGGACGCGAGGCAGGCCTTGGTCACCTGCCTCTACCAGTAGGCCTGTTGGGCCACGGGCAGGGGTGCGGGGAGCAAGTGTACGCATGGGGATACACCTCAACTCATGGTTGGAGAACGCTGGTTGAACATGCGCGCGCTGTTTTTGCGCGTCACTTGACGCGTATCTCGCACCGCAGCCGCCGCTCGTGCCCGACCTCCCGTTCCGCACCCGTCAGGGTGAGCGGCACGGTGTGGTGGACGCGTTCGCTGGACGCGGAGACACGTAGTTCGAGGGCGCCCGGGTCCACGACGCGGCGGCCGTCGGCTCCGGTGTACGCGGCGAGGTCCGCCGGGAACGTGGCGTGGACCTCGGCGGACGCCCCGGCATCGAGCGGGACGCGGGCGTAGCCGACGAGCCGGACCTCGGGGCGTGCCACGGTGCCGACCGGGTCGTGGAGGTAGAGCTGGACCACCTCGGTGCCGGGTCGCTCACCGGTGTTGTGGACGGTGAGGCGCAGGGTGATCTCGCCGTCGGTGGGCAGTTCGGGGGTGTCGAACTCCGGGGCGTCCCAGGCGAACGTGGTGTAGGACAGGCCGTGCCCGAACGGGTAGAGGGCGGTGGGGTCCACGTTGCTGGGGTCGCCGCGGCGGCCGAGCGGCGGCGCGAGATAGGGGGCGGGCTGGCCGCCGGGGCCGCGCGGCACGCCGACGGGAAGGCGCCCCGACGGCTCGACCCGTCCCGACAGGACTCCGGCGACGGCGGCGCCGCCTTCCTGCCCCGGGAAGAAGGCCTGGACGACGGCGGCGGCCCGGTCGGCCCAGCGGCCGAGTGCGTAGGGCCGCCCGCTGAGGACGATGAGGACGGCCGGTGTCCCGGTGTCGAACACCTCGTCCAGCAACGCGCCCTGGCCGTACGGCAGTTCAAGGTCCTCGGTGTCGCATCCCTCGCCGGACGAGCCGCGTCCGAAGAGGCCGGAGCGGTCGCCGACCACGGCGAGGCAGATGTCGGCCTGCGCCGGGTCGTCGACGAAGAGTGCGCTGGGCAGTTCGGCGCGGAGCGCCTCGGCGAGCGTGGGGACGTCGACGCCCGCGGGAAGTTCCGGGTGGTTGACGCCGACGTGCCGGGGGAACGTGTAGCAGCCGAGCATGGCGGCCTGTTCGTGGGCGAGGGGGCCGGTCAGGGCGATGCGCAGCCCGTCGGCGGCCAGCGGCAGCAGCCCCGCGTCGTTGGCGAGCAGGACGACCGACTCCTGCGCCACAGCCCGCGCCAGGTCACGCATCTGAGGGGGGTTCAGGTCGATGAGTGCGTCTTCGGCGTCTCCCGTAGATCCCGTAGATCCAGTAGATCCACTGGATCCCGTAGATCCCATGACCGGCTCCCGGTCCCGGTCCAGCAGGCCCAGCTCGCACTTTTGCGTGAGGACGCGCAGTGCGGCGCGGTCGATCAGGTCCTCGGGAAGGTGGTCGGCCTCGGGCAGGCAGCGCGCGGCGGGCAGTTCTATGTCGACGCCGGCCGCGAGGGCGAGCCGCGCGGCGTCCCCCTCCGTCGCGGCCACCTGGTGGGCGGACTCCAGGAACGCGATGCCGAAGTAGTCGGCGACGACCGTGCCGGTGAACTGCCATGTGTCGCGCAGGAGGTGGGTGAGCAGGCCGGTGTGGGCGTGTCCGGGAAGTCCGTCGATGTCGTTGTAGGAGGCCATCACGGAGCGGGCGCCGCCTTCGCGCAGCGCCATCTCGAACGGGGGCAGGAAGATGTCCGAGAGTTCGCGCGGTCCGATGGAGGCGGGCGCGTGGTTGCGGGCGCCGCGCGAGGCCGAGTACCCGGCGAAGTGCTTGAGGGTGGCGACGATCCCTGCGGCCTCCAGGCCGCGCACGTAGGCGCTGCCGATGGTGCCGACCAGGTAGGGGTCCTCGCCGATGGACTCCTCGGTGCGGCCCCAGCGGGGGTCGCGGACGACGTCGAGGACCGGGGCGAGGCCCTGGTGGATGCCGACCGTGCGCATCGATGTGCCGATGGACTGGGCCATCTCGGTGATCAGGGCCGGGTCGAAGGTGGCGCCCCAGGCGAGCGGCGTCGGGAAGATCGTGGCCTGCCAGGCGCCGAAGCCGGTCAGGCACTCCTCGTGGGCGAGCGCGGGCAGCCCGAAGCGGTTCGCGGAACGGATACGGCGCTGCAGGTCCGCCAGGCGTGCCGCGCCCACCGCGGGCTCAAGGGGGACGGTGCCGAAGGGCCGGGTCAGATGGCCCAGGCCGTGTGGCAGCAGGGCGTCGAGGACCGCGCTCTCGGCGACGTACGCGTGCTGCCCCGGCGCGACGGCGGCGCTGTCGGTGTCGATGTCGGCCCCCAGCCACACGCTGGACAACTGGGCCGTCTTCTCCTCGGTGGTCATCCGGGCGAGCAGGTCCGCCGCCCGGACCTTGGCGGGCAGGGTGGTGTCCTGCCAGGGCTTGACCATGGAACTCCTCAAGTGCGGTGTATGCAGGCGGTGGTGGCGGGGCCTGGCGGTGCGGTGTGTGCGGCGGTGCGGTGTCAGCCCGTGGTTGCGGTGTCAGCGCTTGGCTGTGGTGTCAGCCCTTGGTCGCGCCCACCGTGATGCCGCCGACCAGCTGCCGTTCGGCGACGGCGTAGAAGGCGAGCGCGGGCACCATGGCCAGGACGAGGTAGGCGAAGACGCGGGCGATGTCGGTGGCGTACTGGCCCTGGAACTGCTGGACGCCGACGGGGATGGTCCACCAGGTCTCGTTGCTGAACACGAGCAGCGGCAGCAGGAAGTTGTTCCAGCTGCTGACCACGGCGAGGACGGAGACGGTGCCGAGTGCCGGGCGTGCCATCGGCAGCAGGATGCGCCAGAAGAAGCCGAAGGGGGTGCACCCGTCGAGGGTGGCTGCCTCCTCCAGTTCGCCGGGGATCTGCCGGAAGAAGCCGCGCAGGATGACGATGGTGATGGGGAGCCCGAACGCGGCCTGCGGCAGGATCACGCCCCACGGGTTGTCGAGGAGTCCGAAGGTGCGCAGCAGGATGAACAGCGGCAGGATCGCCACGGCGAAGGGGAACATCAGCCCCATCGTGAAGAGCGTGAAGAGCACCTCTCGCCCGCGGTAGGCGAATCGGGCCAGGGAGAACGCGGCGAGGGCCGCGGCCCCCACCGTCAACAGGGTCGTCCCGACGGCGACCAGGGTGGACGCGCCGAGCATCCGCCAGAAGGGGCCCGAGGCGAGGATGTCCGTGTAGTTGGAGGTCACCCAGGGCGAGGGCAGGCCGAAGGGGTTGCTCGACAGCTGGTCGGTGGATTTGAAGCCGGATACGAGGGCGTACAGCAGCGGTGTCACCATGCCGATGCCGACCAGCCACACGATTGCGTACAGGGGTGCTTTGCCGAAGCGGCGGCGTCCCGGCACGCCGGGCGCGGTCATCGGGTGGCTCGCATGTTCGTGAGGGCTCCTTCGGTGTCCCGGCGCAGCACGAAGCGCTGGTAGGCGAGGGCGAAGACGAGGCTGATGAGGAACAGCGCGATGCTGATCGCGCTGGCGTAACCGATCTCGTAGCGCTTGAACCCGAACTGGAACAGGGTGATGGCCATCGTCTCGGAGGCGTGGTCGGGGCCGCCCTGCGATATCACCCACACCAGGTCGAACAGCTGGATGGCGCCGATGACGGACAGGAACGCGCTGATGCGGACGGTGGGTCCGAGCAGGGGCAGGGTGATGTAGCGGAAGCGCTGCCAGGCGCCGGCGCCGTCGATGCGGGCTGCCTCGTGCAGTTCGGCGGGGATGCCTTGGAGGCCTGCCAGGTAGAGCATCATGTGGAAGCCGAAGTACTTCCAGGTCATCACGAGGAACAGGGTCGGCATGACCGTGGACTGGTCGGCGAACCACAGCCCGCCGAGCCCGTCGAGGCCGACCGCGCCGAGCACCTTGTCGGCGAGCCCGGCATCCGGCGCGAAGATCATGGAGAACAGGACGCCGGTGATCACCTCGGACAGGACGTACGGGGCGAAGAACAGCATCCGGTAGACGGCCCGGCCGCGCAGCTTCTGGTTGAGCAGGACCGCCATGGCGAGCGCGAACGGCAGTTGCACGAGCACCGAGAAGCCGACGAGGAGCAGGCCGCGCCACAGGTCGCCGAGGAAGACCGGGTCCTTGGCGAGGCGGCTGTAGTTGTCCAGTCCCGTGTAGTCCGAAGGGGAGCCGAATCCGCCCCAGTTGAAGAGGCTGACGTAGAGCGCGTACAGGATCGGGGCGAGCACGAGCGCGCCGAACAGGACGAGGGCGGGCAGGGTGAAGGAGACGGCCGTCAGCCAGTCGGTGACGCGCCGGGCGAGGGGACGCCGGTTGGCGGGGCCGGGCCGCGACGGCTCGGTGACGGCTTCGGCTGCGTCCTTTACGTATGTCGAAGTCATCTTCTGTTACTGGCTCTTGGCGACCTGGGTGATGGACCGGGCGACCTGATCGGGGGACTTGGAGCCGGCGATGAGGGCGGCGACGGAGTCGTTGACCTCCTGGCCGACGGCCGGCGGGTAGGCCTGGTCGAGGTAGAGCTGGAAGCCGGTGGACTTGCCGAGCATGTCGGAGACCGCCGTGAGGTTGGGGTCGGTCAAAGCGCCGGTGGCGTCCTTGACGACGGGGATCGTGTCGGCCTTGGAGACCAGGATGCGGTCGGACTTGGCGGTCATGAAGAACTTCAGGAAGTCCGTGGCGGCCTTCGGCGCGCCCTTGCGGACCGCGTAGCCGCCGCCTCCGCCGAACACGTCGGTGAGCGCGCCCTTGCCGCCGGCCACCGAGGGAAAGGCGAAGAAGCCGAGGTCCTTGCCGATGCCCTTGCCCGCGTCGGCCTGCACGACGGGTGCCCACTGGCCCATCAGTTCCATGGCCGCCTTGCCGTTGCCCATGGCGGCGGCCTCTCCGGTGGGGGTGGAGTAGGCATCGCCGAGGAAGCCCTTCTGGAACGGCTTCAGCGCCACCAGGTCCTCCAGGTGCTCGCCCGCCTTGACGAAGTCGTCGCCGGTGAAGTCCTTGGCGTCGGCGGCCTTCTGCATGCCCTCGACCCCGGCGATCCGCATCGACAGATACGCCCAGAAGTACATGCCGGGCCATTTCTCCTTGCCCGCGAGGGCGATCGGTGTGATGCCCGAGGCCTTCAGCTTCCTGACCGTGTCCAGGTAGTCGTTCCAGGTGGTGGGCGGGGCGCTGATGCCGGCCTTCCTGAAGAGCGCCTTGTTGTACCAGAAGCCCACGGCGCCGATGTCGAAGGGCACCGCGTACGTCTTGCTGTCGAACTGGTAGGCCTTGACCGAGGCGGGCACGAGCGTGTCGGCCCATGGCTCGATGGACGGGGTGAGGTCCTCGACCAGGCCTGCGTCGACCTGCTGCCGCAGGACGCCGCCGCCCCAGGTGTGGTAGATGTCCGGAAGTTTTCCGGAGCTGGTCAGCGCCGTCATCTTCGACTTGTAGGCGTCGTTCTCCAGCGTGACGAGCTTGATCCGCACGTCGGGGTTCTCGGCCTCGAACGCCTTCGCCCGCTCGGGCCAGACGGTCTTGGACGGCTCGGTGGTCTGGATGTTCCACCATTCCACGACGGTCCGGCCCGAACTGTCCTTCCCGCCGCCGGAGTCGGAGCCGCCGCAGGCGGTCAGCGCGGCCGCCCCGAGACCGGCGGCAGAGGCAGCGCCGAGGAAGCGTCGGCGGGAGAAATCGGAGGCTGACATGACGCACCTTCCGGAAGTGATCCGAAAACTATCGGTAGATGGCCACGGAAGTTACGGACACAAGACGGGGGTGTCAACGGCCTTAAC
>NZ_JBSGSG010000101.1:0-31842 GCF_053606765.1 Streptomyces sp. NPDC055189 | reverse complement strand
GCTGAAGATATTCAGCCCGTCCGGCGTTTGAGGACATCTTGTCGGGGGTCCAGGGGGCGGAGCCCCATGGTTTCGGGAAGGGGCGGGATTGGGGAGAGCCCCGCAGACCGCCCTTACCTCAGCAGTTCACCCAGGGGGTCATCCCCCAGGAACGAAGCCAGCTCCGCCGCCCCCGGAGCCGTAGCGGGCCCCCGGCGGGTCACCGCGTACGCCGCCGCCGCGTTCGCCCCCCGCGCCGCCGTGAGGGGATCGAGCCCCCGCCCCAACAGGGCGAGGAAAGCCCCGACATGGGCATCCCCGGCGCCATTGCTGTCCACGGCGTCGACGGGGAACCCCGGCACATGCACCACATCCCCGCCCGAGCCAGGCGCAGCCAACCAGCAGCCGTCCTTGTCGGCCCGCACAAGCACCCCCGCCCCCGGTGCCAGCCGCCCGAGCAGGGCGGCAGCGGCAGCCCGCGGCTCGGAGTGACCGCTCATCAGGCGGGCCTCACGCGCGTTGCAGCTCAGCCAGTCCGTCCGGGCGAGGACGGGGTCGAGCACACCCGCAGGAATGTCGGCGACCAGCGGCCCCGGATCGAAGCAGACCCGCACATCACCCGGCAGGCCCGCCGCGAAGGCGGAAAGCAGCGGGCCATTGACCTCCATCACGAGGCTGTACCCGGACAACTGCACGGTGTCGCCCGCCCGCAGCGCCCCCGCGACGGCGTCCGTCTCCGCCGCCGTCATCCGCGCGTCCACGCCGAAGCTGGTGACGAACGTCCGCTCGCCCCCGCCGTCGACCAGGGCCACACAGAACCCCGTGTCCCCGTCCTCCCGCACCGGATGCAGGGTCGAGATGCCCTCGGCGGCGAGGGAGCGGCGGACGAGGTCCCCGTAGGGCCCGGTCCCGTGCAGCCCCGCGTACACCGCATCGGCCCCCAGGCGCCGCGCCGCCGTCAGTGCGTTGAAGCCGCCGCCCGCGTACAGCTCCGTACGGGAGCCGATGACGTCGCCGCCGCGTTCGGGCAGCGCGGGAACCTCGATGACGAGGTCGGCGATGACGTTCCCCGCCAGGACGAGGCGGGGAGAGGACGCGGTGGTGGTGCTCATCGGACGGACTCCTCAAGTGCCGGGGAGGAAGAGGGGGTTGTGGACGGACGGCCGCGCCCGCCGAAGGCCGCGTACACCGCGCCGCCCACCACGATGGCCACCGCCCAGCCCAGGCCGTTGACGCCGGGCCAGGTGTCGGCGAGCGGCCCGGAGAACCACACGTCGTCCGAGCCCGTACCGGCGGTCGTGAACAGGAGGCCCGAGACGATCGACGCCACCCAGGCGAGCACGGCGGGCAGCCGGAAGCCGCCGGTGTACCAGTAGCGGCTGGTCCGTGAGGTGTCCATCAGGGCCTCGGGGTCGTAGTCGCGGCCCCGCATCATGTCGACCGCGATCACCCCGATCCAGGCGGAGATCGGCACGGCGAGCAGCGTCAGGAAGGCGGAGAACGGGCCGTAGAAGTCGTCCGCGATCAGCATGAAGTAGATGCCGCCGAGGAACATCAGCACGATGTCGATGAGCACGGCCCAGGCCCGCGGCACCCGCAGGCCCAGCGTGATCATGGTGAGGCCCGCGGAGTACGTCGACAGGTGGTTCGACATCAGCAGGCCGCCGAAGGCCGCGATCAGATACGGGATCGCCATCCAGGACGGCAGCATCGCGTTGATCGCGGAGACCGGGTCGGAGGAAGTGGCCAGCGACGGGTCGCCCGCCGTCAGGAGCGAGCCGAGCGAGATGAGCAGCACGAGGGGGATGCCCGCGCCGAAGGCCGACGCGGTGATCAGGCGGCGGCCCGGGATCGTACGAGGCAGGTAACGGGCGTAGTCCGCACCGGCGTTGGCCCAGCCGATGCCCGTGCCCGCGGCGATGAAGCCGATGCCCGCGATGACACCGCTGGTCGGTCCCGCCGGGGTGTCGAGGACCTTCGACCAGTCGACCGTGGCGACCAGGAAGCCCATCACGATCAGGTTGAGAACGCCGAACAGGACCGTGGCCCACTTGTTGATCCACATGATCGTGGCGTGTCCGAGGCCGCTGATCAGCAGCGTGCAGGCGATGAAGACCAGCAGGCAGAGCACGGTCAGGAAGGTGTTCTGGTCGACGCCGAAGGCCACCCCGAGCAGGGCGAGCAGCGCGTACGCCGCCGTGGTCGTCGTGATCGTCTCCCAGCCGACCCGGCTCAGCCAGGAGATCAGGGTCGGGCCCGCGTTGCCCCGTTGTCCGAACACCGCGCGGGAGAGGGTGAGCGCGGGCGCGCCGCCCTTCTTGCCCGCCAGGCTCAACGCCCCCACCAGCGCGAACGAGCCGAACGCGCCGACGATCGCGACCAGCGCGGCCTGCCAGATGTTCAGTCCGCGGAAGGCGACGAGCGTCGCGCCGAGCGGTAGGCCAAGGATCGAGATGTTGGCGGCGAACCAGGTCCAGAACATCTGGCCCGCGTGGCCGTGACGCTCACTGTCGGGGACCGGCTCGATCCCTCGGGTCTCTACGGTGCCGACCGAAACGTTCTTCGTCGAAGCGTCCATGGCGGAACCTCCTTGCGCGGTACGTGGGGAAGGGGGGCGGGTACAGGGGAGGGGGTTAGCGGTGGGTGAGCAGCTGGGCCGTCAGCGGCGCGAGTTCGAGGCTGTTGACCGTGCGCAGGGTGCGTACGGCGTCGGCGGGCAGGCCCGAGAGGCCGTGCACCGAACCGGCGATCGCGCCCGCGATCGCGCCGATCGTGTCGCTGTCGCCGCCGAGGTTCGCGGCCAGGAGCGTGCTGCGCCACGGGTCGCCGCCGGTCAGCGCGAGCACCGCGAACGCGGCGGGCACCGACTCCTGGCTGGCGACGCTGGTGCCGATGAGGGCGACGATGCGGTCGAGGGCCGTGGCCTCGTCCAGGCCGGCCACCAGCTCGCGGGCCCAGGCGATGCGGGCGGAGATGTCGGCCCCGGCGATCCAGTTGCCGCGCCGGGCGCCCGCATCGGCGGCGGTGATCGCCGCGTCGAAGGCCTGGTCGAGGGTGCCGCCCGCGACGCCGGTGCTCACCGCGGCGGCGACGGCCGCCGCGCCCGCGATGCCGACGTTCGTGTCGTGGGTGACCTGGCAGGACTCCACGACCCGGTCGAGGAAGTCCGGCAGCGGATCGGCCGCGAAGGCGATGCCGACCGGGGTGACGCGCATCGCGGCGCCGTTCGTGGTGCCGTACTTGCCCGCCTCCTTGGGGTCGGTGCCGCCCGCGACGGCGTCCAGGGCGGCCTTGGTGGACGGGCCGAGCAGGTCGAAGGAGCCCTTGTCCTTCATCTCCCGCTCCCAGGAGAGGAGTTCGTCGGCGAACCGCAGCGGCTCGATGTGCCCGCCGCCCTCGACGAGCAGCCGCGCCACGATGACCGCCTGGTCGGTGTCGTCGGTGATGGAACCGGCGGGCATGCCCGCACTCACGGGGTTGTCGGACCGGGAGGCCTCGAATCCGGTGACGTGGCCGTAGACCCGTACGACGTCCTCGCGGGACATGATCTGGGTCGGCATGCCCAGGGCGTCGCCGAGCGCGAGTCCGTAGAACGCGCCGAGCGCGCGGTCGAGAAGGTCGGGCGGTGCGGTGGTCATCAGTGGCCTCCTCGGCCGGTGCGTACGTGCAGTTGGAACCGGGACGGGTCGAGCAGGCTGGACACCTGCTCCACGACCTCTCCCTCGGCATCGCGGAAGACCTGGGCGAGCCGGATGAACGGTTCGCCGGGCGAGCGGTGCAGGAGCCCCGCGTCCTCGTCGCCGAGGCCGGACACCGTGATGTGGGCGTCGCTCGACGCGGCGACATGGCCGGCGGCGAGCAGGGTGCGGTTCAGGGAGCCGCCTTCGAGGCCGCGCTCGGGCAGATCGGCGAGGGCGGGCACGGCCGGGACGCGGCTGCGCTCCAGGGAGATGCCCGCGCCGTCGGGCAGGCGCCTGACGCGGTCCAGGGCGATGAAGTGCGTGTCCGCGAGGCCGAGTTCGACGGCGAGTTCCGGGTCGGCGATCCGCTCGAAGCGCAGGGTGTCCGTCGAGAGCTCGGTGCCCTGGTCGGCGAGGGCCCGGGTCCAGCCGAGCTTCTGGTCGAGCGGGGTGCCGTCGAAGGTGACGAGCGAACCGATGCCCGCGTGCGTCTCGATGAGGCCCTGCTCGCCGAGCACGCTCAGCGCCTGGCGCACGGTGGTGCGACTGACCCCGAACCGCTCCCGCAGGGCGTGCTCGCCGGGGAGACGGCTGCCGTCGGCGTGCACCCCGGCGCGGATCTCGTCGGCGAGCACGTGCGCGACGCGATGATGTTTGTGAACCTGTCCAGGCATGTCTAGACGGTAAGCGGAGCTGATCCGTCCCGTCTACGGTTTGCGGCAGATTATTTGCTCAGTGAACTTTTGCGGGCGCTGCGGCCAGGGCCCGTCAGGCCTGTACGGCCTGCTTCTCGGCGCGCCGCGCCCGGTGCGACATCCAGGCGGCGACCAGGGCCCCCGAGACGTTGTGCCACACGGAGAACACGGCGGCGGGCAGCGCGGCCAGCGGGCTGAAGTGGGCCGTGGCGAGCGACGCGGCGAGGCCCGAGTTCTGCATGCCGACCTCGAAGGCCATGGCGCGCGAGGCGGGCGGGCCCAGGCGGGCCAGCTTGCCCGCGCCGTAGCCGAGCGCGAGGCCGAGGCCGTTGTGCAGCACGACGGCGAGGAACACCAGGAGGGCGGCCGACTTGATGGCCGCCGCACTGCCCGCGACCACGACGGCCACGATGACGGCGATGGTGAGGGCGGAGAGCCAGGGCAGGGCGCTGAGTATTCGCTTGATGTAGCGGCCGAACAGCAGGCGTACGACAAGGCCGGCGAACACCGGGAGCAGCACGGTCTTGAGGATGTCCGTGACCATCGAGCCCGCGTCCACGGGCAGGTACTCGCCCGCGAGCAGCAGTGTCAGCGGCGGCGTGACGAGCGGCGCGAGCACGGTGGAGACGGTGGCCACCGAGACGGAAAGGGCCACGTCGCCGCGCGCCAGATAGGTCACGACGTTGGATGCGGTGCCGCTCGGCGCGCAGCCGACGAGGATCACACCGGCCGCGAGCTGGGGCGAGAGCCCGAGCGCGTGGGCGATCAGCCAGCCGAGCCCCGGCATGATCACGTAGTGCGCGACCAGGCCGAGCGCGACGGCCCAGGGCCGCTTGACGACGCCCTGGAAGTCGAGCGGGGTCATGGTGAGCCCCATGCAGAACATGACGAGGCCCAGGAGGTACGGGACGTTCGTGCCCCAGCTCTTGAAGGTGTCCGGCGTCAGCAGGCCGAGCGCGCCCGCGACGAGTACGAGGACGGGGAAGACCGTGACGGCGAGGCGGGCCGCCTTGTCGCCGGCCTGCGTGGAGCTGGGGATCGTCTGTTCGGTCTGCACCCGGCGATGCAACGCCGCCGCCCCGTGCGGACGCAAACCCGTCTCGATATGTGGTCGGTACATGGAGCTGTCGCGACCCGCGCGGGACCGGCCCGCGACCTGCCGTCCGAACGGTGTCAGTACCGCCCGATCGCCGTCGCCCCGGAGTCCGTGCCGATGGCGATGTGCGGACGCCGCTTCTCGTCGGCCCACGCGAGAATCCGCCGCATCGCGTCCTGCGGCACCGACACGCAGCCCGCCGTCGCCCCGCGCCCGTTGACGTGCAGGAAGATCCCGGCACCGCGCCCCCGCACCGGCCGGTCGTAGTTGAAGCCGATCACCAGGGCGTGCGCGTACTGCGGGTCGTAGGTGATGAGGTGCTCGGACTCGGCGGCGCGGCAGTCGCGGTGGCGGGGCTGGGTCCAGCGGTTGTAGGAGCGGGAGGCGTTGTCCTGGCACCACCAGGAGTTCTTCCCGACGCGGCGGTACGTGTAGCGCGTGCCGGGCGGCGCGGCCTTGATCCCGAAGGCGTACGGGAGGCGGAAGAGCCCGGTGGGCGTCGTGTTCGTGCCCTGCTTGCGGGAGCCGCCCTCCACCAGGCCGCCCGCCCCGAAGCGTGCCGCCGCCGACCCGGCCCGCAGCCACCGCCCGCCGCTGCGGTCCCACCACGTCACGGTGCCGGTGGTGGAGCCGGTGCGCGCGGCCCTGGCGGTGATGAGCTGGGTGCCGCCGCCCGTGTCGGCCATCCGGTCCGGCAGCGGGAGGCTCGCGCGGGGCGGTGCGGCGCCGAGGGTGCCGGTGACGGCCAGGACGAGGGCGGCTGCGGACGCGAGGGCGACGGCACGGGGGCGCATGGCTCAGACCGTACGGGGAGGCAGGGGCAGCGGCAGCCCGGGCAGGCCGTCGATGCTCCGTGCGATGTGCTCCTTCTTGGTGAAGTACTCGCTCAGCGACGCGTCGTCCTCGCGCGCGAAGCGCCTGCCGTGCAGGTCGCGGTCCTCGTCGTACGACATGTGGGGGACCGCGTATCCGCAGCTGTCACGGACGAGTTCGGCCGTCACGACGATGATCGCGCGCAGGCCGTGGGGGGTCGGGTCGATGCCGGGGAAGTGGCCGAGCAGGTCGGCCCAGCGGGGGTCGTCACGGAAGACGGGTTCGCCGCGGCCGTGCACCCGGACGATGTTCGGCGGGCCCTGGAAGGCGCACCACATGAGGGTGATGCGGCCGTTCTCGCGCAGGTGCGCGACCGTCTCCGCGGTGCTGCCCGCGAAGTCCAGATAGGCCACGGTGTGTTCGTCGACGACGGCGAAGGAGCCGGTGAGACCTTTGGGGGAGAGATTGACCGTGCCGTCGCCCGAGAGAGGCGCGGTCGCGGCGAAGAAGAGGGGCTGGGCCTCGATGAACGAGCGGAGTCTGCCGTCTATGCGTTCGTAAGTCTTTCCCATGACCAGGGATTATTCGCCGCGACTCGTTCGTCTGTCTAACGACTTCGCGCGTCGTCTCGCGATCGCGACTGGATTGACGAAACATACGGGAGTCTGCATAATCATGCATGACGGCGAATGCAGGCTAAGGGAGTACGTGAAGTGAGCAGCAACAACGGCGGTGACGTCCGGCTCTGGGGCGGCCGGTTCGCGGACGGCCCGGCAGAGGCCCTGGCCAAGCTGTCGGCCTCGGTCCACTTCGACTGGTGCCTCGCGCCGTACGACATCGCCGGTTCCCGCGCCCACGCGCGCGTGCTCCACAAGGCGGGCCTGCTCACCGAGGACGAGCTGACCCGCATGCTGGCCGGGCTCGACCTGCTGGAGGCCGACGTCGCCTCGGGCGAGTTCGTCGGCACCATCGCGGACGAGGACGTGCACACCGCCCTGGAGCGCGGTCTCCTGGAGCGGCTCGGCCCGGACCTCGGCGGCAAGCTGCGCGCGGGCCGCTCGCGCAACGACCAGGTGGCGACGCTCTTCCGGATGTACCTGCGGGACCACGCCCGGATCATCGGCGGCCTGATCGCCGACCTCCAGGGCGCGCTCGTCGGCCTGGCCGAGGCGCACCCGGACGTCGCCATGCCGGGGCGTACGCACCTCCAGCACGCCCAGCCCGTGCTCTTCGCGCACCACGTCCTGGCGCATGTCCAGTCCCTCTCCCGGGACGCCGAACGCCTGCGGCAGTGGGACGAGCGCACGGCCGTATCGCCGTACGGCTCGGGCGCCCTGGCGGGATCCTCGCTCGGCCTCGACCCCGAGGCGGTCGCCGCCGACCTCGGCTTCGAGCGCGGCTCGGTGGCCAACTCCATCGACGGGACGGCGTCGCGCGACTTCGCGGCGGAGTTCGCCTTCGTCACCGCGATGATCGGCGTGAACCTCTCCCGGATCGCCGAGGAGATCATCATCTGGAACACGAAGGAGTTCTCCTTCGTCACGCTGCACGACGCGTTCTCGACCGGCTCGTCGATCATGCCGCAGAAAAAGAACCCGGACATCGCCGAGCTGGCGCGCGGCAAGTCGGGCCGTCTCATCGGCAACCTGACGGGCCTGATGGCCACCCTCAAGGCGCTCCCGCTCGCGTACAACCGCGACCTCCAGGAGGACAAGGAGCCGGTCATCGACTCCTGCGACCAGCTGGAGGTCCTGCTGCCCGCCTTCACCGGCATGATGGCGACGCTCACCGTGCACCGCGAGCGCATGGAGGAGCTGGCCCCGGCCGGGTTCTCGCTCGCCACGGACATCGCCGAGTGGCTGGTCAAGCAGGGCGTGCCGTTCCGTGTCGCCCATGAGGTCGCGGGCGAGTGCGTCAAGGAGTGCGAGGCGCACGGCATCGAGCTCGACCAGCTGACGGACGAGCAGTTCGCGAAGATCTCCGAGCACCTCACCCCCGAGGTGCGCACCGTCCTGAACGTCCCCGGCGCCCTGGCGTCCCGCAACGGCCGCGGCGGCACCGCTCCTTCGGCCGTCGCCACTCAGCTCGCCGAGGTCAAGGCCGATCTGACGGTCCAGCAGGAGTGGGCCGCGGCGCGTAAGTGACGCCGGGGCAGCGCGTGCCGCGTTGACGTGGGCATCGCGGGTTACGTTGGTCGTTCTTCCGCAAGAAGCCGAAGGAGCCGACCGAACGGAGCCCGCGATGCCTTTCTCGCGTCTGGCCGCTGCAACGACCCCCACCGCCCACATCGGCTTCGGCCTCGCCGCCGTCGGCAGGCCCGGCTACATCACGCTCGGCCGCGACGCCGACCTGCCGCCCTCACGCAGCGTCGAGGCCCTGCGCGAGCGCACCATCGAACTCCTCGACGCCGCCTACGCGTCGGGCGTCCGGTACCTCGACGTGGCGCGCTCCTACGGCCGTTCCGAGGAGTTCCTCGCCGACTGGCTGCACGCGAGGCCCGACATCACGGACGTCGTCATCGGCAGCAAGTGGGGCTACACGTACACGGCCGCCTGGAACGCCGACGCCGCGCCGCCGCACGAGGTCAAGGACCACAGCGTCGCCGCGTACCTCCGCCAGCGCGAGGAGAGCGCCGAACTGCTCGGCGAGCGGCTCGACCTCTACCAGATCCACTCGGTGACGCCGGAGAGCCCCGCGCTGGGCGACAAGGAACTGCACGCCGAACTCGCCGGGCTGGCCGCGGGCGGCGTGACCGTCGGGCTCTCGGTCAGCGGCCCGGAGCAGGCCGCCGCGATCCGTGCCGCCCTGGATGTGACCGTGGACGGCGAGCCGCTCTTCCGCACCGTCCAGGCCACCTACAACGCCCTGGAGACCTCGGCGGGCCCCGCCCTTGCCGAGGCCCATGACGCGGGGCTCACCGTCCTGGTCAAGGAGGGCATGGCCAACGGCCGCCTCGCGGACCCGCACGCCCCCGCACCCCTGCGCGAGATCGCGGAGGCGACCGGGCTCGGCAGCGACGCGGTGGCCCTCGCCCTCGTCCTGCGCCAGCCGTGGGCGGGCGTGGTCCTCTCCGGCGCCGCCACCTCGGTCCAGCTCGTCTCGAACCTGCACGCGGCGGCCGTCGACCTCGACGCGGAGCAGCTGGAGCGCCTCGCGGGCCTCGCCGAGGAGCCGGGCGCGTACTGGGAGCGGCGCGGGCAGCTGCCCTGGCACTGAGGGCCTTCCTTCCGGACGACTTCCGGGTGACCGTCACGACCTCCGGGTGACCGTCACATGTATCTCGTGAGACAAAAATGTCTCACCTGGTCTATGGTTGTCTCATGTCAGTCGATCGCGACCAGGTGCTGCGCAGCGCGGCGGCGCTCCTCACCCGCAAAGGCTCCGCCACGATGGACGAGGTGGCGCGCGCGGCGGGGATCAGCCGTGCCACCCTGCACCGCCACTTCGCCGGGCGCGACGCTCTCGTACGCGCCCTGGAAGAGCTCGGCATCCAGGAGTGCGAGGCCGCCCTGGAGGCGGCCCGGCTCGGTGAGGACAGCGCCGAGGAGGCGTTGCGCCGCCTGGTGAAGGAGATCCAGTCGGCAGCGGGTCTGCTCGCGTTCCTCGTCACCGAGAACCAGCTCTTCGAGGACGAACCGCAGAACGAGGGCTGGTCCCGGCTCGACGACAGCATCGGCGCGCTCTTCAGGCGTGGTCAGGAGAGCGGCGAGTTCCGCATCGACCTGAGCTCCGTCTGGCTCACGGAGGCGCTGTACGGACTCATCGGCGCCGGCGCCTGGGCCGTACTGGACGGCCGCGTGGCCGCCAAGGACTTCACACACATGATCGCCGAGCTGCTGATCGGCGGCGCGCAACGGAGAGTGGAACCATGACCAGCATCGAACAGCGGACCGCGTCGGCGGAGGTCGAGCGCAGCCCCGGCCGCTGGCTCGCGCTTGCCGTGCTGGTCCTCGCCGTGCTGCTCGTCGCCGTGGACGCGACGGTGCTGGGCCTTGCGACGCCGTACATCAGCGAGGACCTCAAGCCGACCGGCACGCAGTTGCTGTGGATCGGCGACGTGTACTCGTTCGTCATCGCCGGTCTGCTCGTCTCCATGGGCAGCCTCGGCGACCGCATCGGCCGCAAGAAGCTCCTGCTGATCGGCGCCGTCGCCTTCGGCGGAGTCTCGGTCCTCAACGCCTACGCGACCACCCCCGAGCTCCTCATGCTGGCCCGGGCGCTGCTCGGCGTGGCGGGTGCGACGCTGATGCCGTCCACGCTGGCGCTGATCCGGAACATCTTCCACGACCCGCGCGAGCGCAGCCTCGCGGTCGGCATCTGGGGCGCGATGGCGTCGGCGGGTGCCGCCGTCGGCCCGGTCGTCGGCGGTTTCCTGCTCGAACACTTCTGGTGGGGCTCGGTCTTTCTGATCAACCTGCCGGTGATGGCGGTCCTGGTCCTCGTCGGCATCAAGTTCCTGCCCGAGTCGAAGAATCCGGCGCCCGGCCCCTGGGACCTGATCAGCGTCGTGCTCTCGCTCATCGGCATGATCGCCGTCGTGTACGCCATCAAGGAGGCGGCGGCGCACGGCATCCGCTGGGACGTCGCGGTGGCGGCCGTGCTCGGCGTGGCGGCGCTCACCTGGTTCGTGCGGCGCCAGCTCACGCTGACGGCGCCGCTCCTGGACATGCGGCTCTTCCGCAACCGGGGGTTCTCCGGTGCGGTGCTCGCCGATCTCCTCACGGTGCTCGGGCTCTCGGGCCTGGTCTTCTTCCTCTCCCAGTTCCTGCAGCTGGTCCAGGGAAGGCGGCCGTTCGAGGCGGGCCTCGCCGAGCTGCCCGCCGCGGTGGGCGCGGTGGCGGCCGGTCTGATCGCGGGCGTGGTCGCGCGGCGGTTCTCCGTGCGCGCGGTGGTGGCCGGCGGACTCGCGGCGGTGGGCATCGCCCTTGCGGCGCTCACCACGCTGAGCCAGAGCACCGGCTATCCGCTGCTCGGGGCCTCGCTCCTGGTCGTCGGCATCGGCGCGGGCTTCTCGTTCACGGTGACCGCCGACGTGATCCTCTCCAGCGTGCCCAAGGAGCAGGCGGGCGCCGCGTCCGCGGTCTCCGAGACGGCGTACGAACTGGGCGCGGCACTCGGCATCGCCCTGCTCGGCTCCATCGTGACCGGCGTCTACCGAGGCTTCACCGCACCGGCGGGCACTCCGCCGGACGTGGCGGCCGCCGCGCATGAGTCCCTCGGCGGCGCCGTGGAGTCTACGGCGGGCCTCCCGGCCCACGAGTCCCACGCCCTCCTCACCTCGGCCCAGGACGCCTTCGTGGACGGCCTGCGCCTGGCCGCGGGCGTGGGCGCGGGGGTACTCCTCGCCACGGCGGTGGCGGCGTGGTTCCTCTTGAAGGGTTCGAAGCTGGAGGACGGCGTCGAGCACTGATGCCGGGCCGTCGCGTGAGCCTCGCGTCTGCGGGTACTTCGTGGCTGGTCGCGCAGTTCCCCGCGCCCCTTAGGGGCGCGGGGCGTCAGGCTGCTTTTGCCTTGGTGGCGTACATGTCCACGTACTCCTGCCCGGACAGCTGCATGACCTCCGTCATGACGGAGTCCGTCACCGCCCGCAGGACGTAGCGGTCACGGTCCATGCCCTCGTACCGCGAGAACTCCATCGGCTCACCGAAGCGCACCGTGACGCGGCCAGGCCGCGGGAGGCCCTTGCCGCCGGGCTGGAGCTTGTCCGTGCCGATCATCGCGAAGGGGACCACGGGCGCGCCGGTCATCAGCGTCAGCCGGGCGATACCGGTACGGCCGCGGTACAGGCGGCCGTCGGGGGAGCGGGTGCCCTCGGGGTAGATGCCGAAGAGCTTGCCCTCCTCCAGGATGCGACGCCCGGTCATCAGGGCGGCGACACCGCCGTGGCCGCCGTCGCGGTCCACGGGGATCATGCCGGAGCCGGTGAAGAACCAGGCCATCATGCGGCCCTTGAGTCCCTTGCCCGTGACGTACTCGTCCTTGCCGATGAAGTACACGGGACGCGGGCAGACGAGCGGCATGATCATCGAGTCGATGAACGTGAGGTGGTTTCCGGCCATGATGACCGGACCGGTGCCCGGAATGTTCTCGGCGCCTTCCACCCGGGGGCGGAACATCAGACGCAAGATCGGTCCGAGCACAGCCTTGATGAGCGCGAGACGGGACAACGGGCCCTCCGGTGTCAACGGGTCGACGACGGGTATGTGCAGGTGAGGACGATACTCGCGGCTCACCGCTCACCGCACATCGGGTTCACGCACTCGATACGCAGAGTTGACGTGCAAGCACGTGGTGCAGGCCTTGAAACACCCTCCCTGTGACGACGTTATCCCTGTGTGAGGCATGTGGCGCGCCCTAGTGGTCCTTGTCACGCTTTGCGGTCACACGCTGCCACGGAGTTCGAGGGGCGTCGACCGGCTCGACGGCACCGGCCGGATCCCGTCCCGCACACCAGTCGCCATCCGGCGTCACCCTTCCGTTCGGTCCAGGGTCTCCCTTCCGTCACGTGCGGCCACCTACGATCGTGCCGCTTTGTCAGGTTCAAGGCAGCACATCGGGAGGAGCGCTCAATGGCTACGCAGAAGTCGGGTCGGTCGGGGTCGGGGGAGCGGCGGCCGGGGCGGCGCGCGCTCCTGGGAGCGGCCGTCCTCGGGGCCGGCACAGTCGCCGTAGGACTGCCCGGCGTGGCGAGAGCCGACGCGAAGCACGGGCACGGCGGCCACAAGGACCTGCCGGTGCCCACGATCGTCGCGCACCGCGGCACCAGCGGCTACCGGCCCGAGCACACGCTCGGCTCGTACCAACTGGCCCTCGACATGGGTGCGCACGTCATCGAGCAGGACGTCGTGCCCACCAAGGACGGCCATCTCGTATGCCGTCACGAGAACGACATCACCGCGACCACGGACGTCTCGGCGCACCCCGAGTTCGCGGGCCGCAAGACCACCAAGTCCGTGGACGGCGTCTCGCTCACCGGCTGGTTCACCGAGGACTTCACGCTCGCCGAGCTGAAGACGCTGCGCGCCAAGGAGCGCATCCCCGGCACCCGCCAGCGCAACACCCTCTACGACGGCCGCTGGGACGTGCCCACCCTGGAAGAGGTCTTCCGGTGGGCCGAGAAGCAGGAGCGGGGGCGCGGCAAGCGGATCTGGCTGCACATCGAGACCAAGCACCCCACGTACTTCCGCAAGCTCGGCCTCGGCCTGGAGGAGCCGCTCGCCAAGCTCCTTCGCAAGTACGGACGGCACAAGAAGAACTCGCCGAACTTCCTGCAGTCCTTCGAGCCCAGCAGCATCCAGCGCCTGAACAAGCTGGTCGACCCGCCGCTCGTGGTGCTCCTGTCCACGGCGTCCTCCCGCCCCTGGGACTTCGTCGAGGCGGGCGATCCGCGCACCGTGGCCGACCTCATCAAGCCCGAGGGCCTTCAGTGGATGGCGTCGTTCGCGCAGGGCATCGGCCCCACGCTCGACCTGGTCATCCCGAGGAAGTCGGACGGCAGCCTCGGCACCCCGACCACCCTGGTCAAGGACGCGCACAAGGCGGGCCTGATCCTGCACCCGTACACGATGCGCAACGAGAACACCTTCCTGCCCGCGAACTTCAGGAAGGGCACCGACCCGAACGCCTACGGGGACGCTTTCGGCGCCTTCAAGGCGTACTTCGAGACGGGCATCGACGGGATCTTCTCCGACAACTGCGACACCGCGCTGCTCGCCCGCCAGGACTTCGTCAACGGCTGATCGCCGGGCCCCGGTTGGGGTGACAGACGGCCGCTCCGGCAACCTCCTGCCGGGGCGGCCGCGTCACGTCTTGCATGACTCAGCCCTGCATGACTCACCCGCTGATCCCCGCCCTGCGTCCGCTGCTCGCCGCCGAGGCCTCGGCCGCGGCGCACGGTTCCGGCGCCGACCCGGGCGACCTCGAACAGGCCGTCTGGCTGCGCCTCCTCGAACGCATGGACGCCGCCGACCCACCCGCCGACCCTGCCACCTGGCTGCGGGCCGCCGTCGCCTCGGAGGCGCGCCTGACCCGGCGTACGGCGGAGCGCGAAGTGGCGTACGCGACCGAGCCCGCCGACGACACCGAGGCCGACCCCGAACAGCGCGCCCTGCGGGCCGACCGCGACCGCACCCTGTACGCGGCGGTGCGCAGACTGCCCGGCCGCTGCCCCGGTCTCATGGCGGCGCTTCTTTCCCCCAAGGACCTCACTTACCGGGAGATCGCAGGCGAGTTGGGAATGTCACAGGGCAGCCTGGGGCCTGAACGTTCCCGTTGCCTGGGATGCCTGCGCAGAATGCTCGCGGCGGAGGTTGCAGCTCCCGCACCGCGGGGAAGGGAGCGATAGACAACCGGCGGAGCAGGTGAGCGGGAGGCATGCACACATGGGCATGAGCGTGACCATCTCGGAGGCGGGCGGACAGGACGCCGAGAAGATCCTCAAACTGCAGTACCTGTGCTACCAGAGCGAGGCCGAGCTGTACGGCGACTACTCCATCGAGCCGCTCACGCAGTCCCTCGACTCCATCAAGGCCGAACTGACCACCGGCAGCGTGCTGGTGGCCCGCCTGGGCGACGAGGTCGTCGCCTCGGTGCGCGGCACGGTCGACCCCGACGGCACGGCGCGGATCGACAAGCTCATCGTCCACCCCAGGATGCAGCGCCACGGCCTGGGCGGCCGGCTCCTGGACGCGATAGAGCAGCGGCTCGGAGCGGGCGGCGGCGCCAAGTGCTTCCAGCTCTCCAGCGGCCACCGCAGCGAGCAGAACCTCCAGCTCTACCGCAAGCATGGCTATGCGGCGGTGAAGACCCAGCACGTGAATGAGCGGCTCACGCTGGTGACGCTCGCCAAGGAGGCGAGCGAGGGGGCGAACATGGTCAGCGCCTAGCGCCCCGAAGGGGCGCGGGGAACTGCGCGACCAGCCACATCCGGGCCCGCGGTGAACGGCTCAACCGGCGGACGCCCTCCGTGCTTTGTTCAGCCAGAAGATCGCCGTGACCGGCAGGATCACCGGGATGAACAGATAGCCCATCCCGAAGTCCGACCACACCGTGGCGTCGGGGAACGCGGACGGCTCCACGAGCGTCCAGGTCCCCACCGCCAGTACGCCCACGAGCTCGGCGGCGCAGCACACCAGCGCCGCCTTGCGGGCCTTCTCGCCGCCGCGCACGAGCGAGTACGTGATGAAGCCGTAGACGAGGCCCGCGAGCGCGGACAGCGTGTACGCGAGCGGGGCCTTGTGGAAGTCCGTCGAGATCTGCACGGCGGAGCGCGACACGGCGCCGACCACCATCACCCCGTACAGCCACACCAGGAGGATGCCGGGCCCGGTGATGAGCTTCTGCTTCTGCCGCTCGGGCTCTGTCACCGTCACCTCAGCCTCCCCAGATGTCGTAGAGCCGCACCTGGAGCACGGCGAGGACCACGCCGCCCGCGGCGACCGTGATGGAGCCCCAGCGGGTGCGCTCGGCCAGGGACATGAAGCCCGCGGCCGGAATGCACGCGAAGGAGCCGATGAGATACGACACGAAGATCGTCGTGCCCTGCTCGGGCTTCTCGCCCCGCGCCAGCTGGACGATGCCGACGATCAGCTGGACGGTGGCCAGGAACGTCACCACGGCCATGCCGATGAAGTGCCAGTCCTTGGTCGGCTGGTCCCGGTAGGCGGCGAAACCGCACCACGCGGCGAGTACGAGCGCGGCCACGGCGGTCGCGATCGTCAGGGCAACAAGCATGCGGTGACTTTATTACGGGCCCTATGACCCGATGCGCGCACCCCGGGGGTGCCCCGTACGCTCGGACACCATGAAGATCCACGCTGAAGCGCTCCTGTTCGACAACGACGGCACCCTCATCTCCTCCATGGAGTCGGTGTACCGCTGCTGGAGCCGCCTGGCGCAGGAGTACGGGATCTCCGCCGAGGTGTTCGGGCAGGTCGAGCTGCACGGCCGCCCCGCCGCCGAGATCATCGCCGACATGCTGCCCGCCGAGCGCGTGGCCGAGGCCGTCGCCCGCATCGAGGAGCTGGAGGTCTCCGACGTCGCCGGCGGCGTCGTGCTCCTGCCCGGCACCCTCGAACTGCTCACCTCCCTGCCGCCCGAGCGCTGGGCCGTGGTCACCTCCGCCGGGCGCCGCCTGGCCGAGGCCCGGCTCGCCGAGGTCGGCATCGCCCCCGCGATGCTGATCGCCGCCGACGACATCACGCGCGGCAAGCCCGACCCGGAGCCCTTCCTGCTCGCGGCGGCGAAACTGGGTGTCGACCCGGCGCGCTGCGTGGTCTTCGAGGACGCCCCCGCGGGTCTCACGGCGGGCCGCGCGGCGGGGATGACCACCGTGGCGTTGGCCACAACGCACACTGCGGGCGAGCTCTCCGCCGACGTCGTCGTGAAGGACCTGTCGGCCGTGTCCGCACAGGCCACCGAGGGTGGCGTGGAGATCACCGCCGAGGTCTGAGCGCCCGTCGCGAGGCGTCCGAGCCTGTCCACGGACTGTCCGTATACCGGACGACCGGGGCAGGTCGCGGACGCACGCGTGTTTTACTGGTCCACATGACCACGACGAGCAGCCGCACCCCTGCGACCGAGGCGATCACGACGCCCGGTGCTCGTTGTATGTGTCGAATGTGCGCCTTCTGAGGGCCCCCGCACCACCCCTGAGCATCGCGCCCCGAAGCGAAGCCGCTGTGCCGCCCTGTGCCACGTACTGCATGTACATGACGTAGGAAGCGAGCCTGCCCCGCGCACACGTCCTCCGGTTCTTTTCGCCACCGCGAGAAACCGTGCCGCGTTCCCCACGAATGCCCCGTGCCCGGCGAGAACCGCGCCGCGCACTCGACAGTGACGGAAACCCCTGTGATCACCACTTCCGGCCTTACCAAGGTCTACCGCTCACGCGGTCGTGAAGTAACTGCCCTCGACGGCGTCGATCTGCATGTCCGCGAAGGCGAGGTGTACGGCGTCATCGGCCAGTCCGGCGCCGGCAAATCCTCCCTGATCCGCTGCGTGAACCTCCTGGAGCGCCCCACCGCCGGCACCGTGTCCGTCGCAGGACAGGACCTCACCGCCCTCGCGGGGCGCGGCAGCCGCGCGAGCAAGGACCTGCGCCGGGCGCGCAGCCGCATCGGCATGGTCTTCCAGCACTTCAACCTGCTGTCCTCGCGCACCGTCAAGGACAACATCGAGCTGCCCCTGGAGATCCTCGGTCTCAGCGGCGCCGAGCGCTCGCGCAAGGCGCTCGAACTGCTCGACCTGGTCGGCCTCGGCGACAAGGCGAAGTCCTACCCGGCGCAGCTCTCCGGCGGCCAGAAGCAGCGCGTCGGCATCGCCCGCGCGCTCGCCGGCGACCCGAAGGTGCTGCTCTCCGACGAGGCGACCAGCGCGCTCGACCCGGAGACCACCCGCTCCATCCTCAAGCTCCTGCGCGACCTCAACCAGCAGCTCGGCCTGACCGTCCTGCTGATCACGCACGAGATGGACGTCGTCAAGAGCGTCTGCGACTCCGCCGCCCTCATGGAGAACGGACAGATCGTCGAGTCCGGCACCGTCACCGAGCTGCTCGCGACGCCCGGCTCCGAACTGGCCGCCGCGCTCTTCCCGGTCAGCGGCGACGCGACGGGCGAGAACCGCACCGTCGTCGACGTGACCTTCCACGGCGAGGCCGCGACCCAGCCGGTCATCTCCCAGCTGTCGCGCACGTACAACATCGACATCTCGATCCTCGGCGCCGCGATGGACACCGTCGCGGGCAAGCAGGTCGGCCGCATGCGCATCGAGCTGCCCGGCCGCTTCGAGGAGAACGTCGTGCCGATCGGCTTCCTGCGCGAGCAGGGACTGCAGGTGGACATCGCGGGCCAGGACCCCGCGACCACCCCGAAGGACAGCACGCTGCTGGTCAAGGAAGGTGCCAAGTGACCTGGTCGGAGATGCAGCCCCTGCTGGAGCAGGCCTGTTGGGACACCCTCTACATGGTGGGCTGGTCGACGCTGATAGCCGTCGTCGCCGGACTGCCGCTCGGCATCCTGCTGGTCCTCACCGACCGCGGCGGGCTGCTGCAGAACACGGTCCTGAACAAGCTCATCGGGCAGATCGTGAACATCGCGCGCTCGATGCCCTTCATCATCCTCATGGTCGCCCTGATGGGCTTCACGCGCTGGATCACGGGCACGACCATCGGCCGCGAGGCCGCCATCGTGCCGCTCGCGATCGGCGCCACACCGTTCTTCGCGCGGCTCGTGGAGACCGCGGTGCGCGAGGTCGACGGCGGTCTCGTCGAGGCCGTGCAGTCCATGGGCGGCAACACCTGGACCATCGTGCGCAAGGTCCTCGTACCGGAGTCGCTGCCCTCGCTGATCTCCAGCACCACCACGACGATCGTCACGATCATCGGCTACTCGGCCATCACCGGCGCCGTCGGCGCGGGCGGCCTCGGCGACATCGCGATCCGCTACGGCTACCAGCGCTTCGAGACCGAACTGATGTGGATCACCGTCGGCGTCCTCGCCGTCGTCATCTCGATCATCCAGTTCGCCGGCGACTACGCGGCCCGCAGGCTGCACCGGCGCGGCGGCCACTCGGGCGCCGCACCGCGCCTGCGCTTCCTCAAGCTCGCTCCGTCGAAGGCCTCCTGACCGGCGAAAGCTTCCCGAAACTCACCCCGCACACCCCATCGCGGGGCGTACCACCCATGGAGAAAGGCACTTTTCGTGCGTAACACCGCCAAGATCACCACCGCTGTCCTCGCTGCCGGAGCCCTCACCCTCGGTCTCTCCGCATGCGGCTCCGACAAGGACTCCGCCGCGGACAAGGACGGCAAGCTCATCGTCGCCGCGACCCCGACGCCGCAGGGCGAGATCCTCGACTACGTCAAGAAGAACCTGGCCAAGAAGGCCGGTCTCGACATCGAGATCCGCGAGTTCACCGACTACGTCACGCCGAACACCGCCGTCCAGCAGGGCGAGGTCTTCGCGAACTACTTCCAGCACAAGCCGTACCTGGACGACTTCAACAAGAAGAACGGCACGGACATCGTGCCCGTCCCGAACGCGACGGTGCACCTGGAGCCGCTCGGCGTCTACTCCAAGAGCGTCAAGAAGCTCGACGACCTGAAGAAGGGCGCCACGGTCGCCCTGCCGAACGACACCACCAACGAGGCCCGCGCGCTCAAGCTCCTGGCCGAGAACGGCCTGATCGAGCTCAAGAAGGGCGTCGGCTACGAGGCGACCCCCAAGGACGTCTCGAAGAACCCGAAGAACCTCAAGTTCAAGGAGCTGGAGGCGGCCCAGGTGCCCCGCTCCCTCGGTGACGTCGACGCCGCGGTGATCAACGGCAACTACGCCCTGGAGGCCAAGCTCAGCCCGGCCAAGGACGCCATCGTCGCCGAGCCCGCCAAGGGCAACCCCTACGGCAACTTCCTCGCCGTGAAGAAGGGCGACGAGAGCGACCCGCGCGTCAAGAAGCTCGCCAAGCTCCTCACCTCGCCCGAGGTCAAGAAGTTCATCGACGAGAAGTACGACGGTGCCGTCGTCGCGGCGTTCTGATCATGCGCAGGCACGTCACGGCCGCCGCGACCGGCGCGCTCGCCCTCACGCTCGGCCTGAGCGCGTGCGGCTCCGGATCCGGCTCGGACGCCGACGGTGAGACCCTCACCGTCGGCGCCACCCCGACCCCGGCCGGCGAAGTCCTCACGTACATCAAGCAGAACCTCGCGAAGAAGGAGGGACTCGACCTTCGCATCACGGAGTTCACGGACTACGTCACGCCGAACACCGCGCTGCAGGAAGGCTCCCTCGACGCCAACCTCTACCAGCACACCCCGTACCTCGAGGACTTCAACAAGTCCAAGAAGACGGAGCTCAAGCCGGTGACCGAGGTCTATCTGCCGCCGATGGGGGTGTACGCGAACAAGACGAAGGACGTCACCGGCCTGCCCGCCGGTGCGACCGTCGCCGTTCCGAACGACACCACCAACGAAGGCAGGGCGCTCGAACTCCTCGCCTCCAAGGGCGTCATCGGGCTCAAGAAGGGGGCCGGTGCCAACGCGACCCCCGAGGACATCACGTCCAACCCGAAGAAGCTCACGATCAAACCGCTGGAACCCGCCCAGCTGCCCCGCTCCCTGGAAGACGTCGAAGCCGCGGTCATCAACAACAACTACGCGCTCGACGCCGGACTCAGCCCCGAGAAGGACGCCATCCTTCTCGAGTCGCCCAAGGACAATCCGTACAACAACGTGCTCGCCGTCAAGAAGGGCGACGAGGACGATCCGCGGGTCAGGAAGCTGGCGAAACTGCTCACTTCACCCCAGGTGAAGCAGTTCATCGAGGACAAGTACAAGGGCTCCGTCCTGCCCGTCGAAACGAGCTGACGCACAGTCCGTTTCCGCCCTCACCACGGGGTCCTCTCCTGATACGGGGGAGGACCCCGTGGTGGGTTTGCGCGCCGACATGCTGCATGCTGGGCTCTTCAGCAGGCCCGAAGGTTCCAGGTTACGGAGCAGCGCATGACTACCACCTTCCCCGATGTCTCCATCAGCACGGAGCGGTTGGTGCTGCGCCCGTTCGAGGAAGCCGACGTCTCCGCGTACGCGGAGATGATGAACGACGAGTTGGTCACCGCCTGGACCTCCGCGCCCCAGCCCTACACCGAGGACGACGCCCGCGACTGGATCACCCGGCTCGCGCCCGCCGAGCGCACCGAGGGCCACGGAATCGCCCTCGCCGTCACGGAGTTCCTCACCCAGCGCCTGGTCGGCACGGTGCAACTGCGCGACACCAGCTGGCGCGTACGCTCCTGCGAACTCAACTACGTCGTCGCCCCCTGGGCCCGCGGCGAGGGCTACGCCTCGGAGGCGGCGCTCGCCATCGCCCAGTGGCTCTTCAACGACCAGCGCTTCGAGCGCATCGAGCTGCGCACGGCCGCCGACAACACCGCCGCCCAGCAGGTCGCCCAGAAGATCGGCTGTATCAGCGAGGGAGTCCTGCGGGGCGCCTGGATAGCGCGTACGAGGAACGGCGGGGACCCGTTCGGCGGCTGGATCGACGTCCGCACCGACCTCATCGTGTGGAGCCTGCTCCCCGAGGACCTGGAAGGAGTCGGCGAGCAGCTCGCCGACAGCGGCTTCAGCGCCTACTCCGACTGGAACTGATCCCTCCGCCGCACCGCCCCTGACGCACCCGAGGGCCCCACCAGGTACGCTCGCCCCTGGCCGCACGCGGTTGCCCCCTACACGCGACGCCCGGCCCCCTCAGACGCCCAGTGAGACCGAATCCGGGAGACAGACGACGATGGCCGACCGCGTCACGGTGATCGGCTGGGACGGTTCGCCGCTGACCGCCGCCGCGCGTTCGGCGCTCGGCGCCGCCACCCTCGTCGCGGGCGCCGCCCACCACCTGGCGCTCACCGAAGTACCACAGGGCGCCGAAAGGATCCGCCTCGGCAGCGTGAGCCTGGCCGCCCGCCGCATCGCCGCCCACCGCGGCACCGCCGTGGTCCTCGCCGACGGCGACCCGGGCTTCTTCGGTGTCGTGCGCACGCTGCGCGCCCCCGAATTCGGCCTCGAAGTCGAAGTGGTGCCAGGCGTCTCCTCCGTCGCCCAGGCCTTCGCCCGCGCCGGGATGCCCTGGGACGACGCCGAGGTCGTGGTCGCCCACCCCCGCACACTGCGCCGCGCGGTGAACGTCTGCCGCGCGCACACCAAGGTCGCCGTCCTCACCTCGCCGGGCGCGGGCCCCGCCGAGCTCGGCCTGCTCCTCCAGGGCGTCCACCGGACCTTCGTGATCTGCGAGGAGCTCGGCACCGAGCGCGAACAGGTCACCGTCCTCACCTCGGACAAGGCCGCCGACCACACCTGGCGCGACCCGAACGTCGTCATCGTCATCGGCGGCCCGGTCGCCGCTTCGGACACCGGCTGGATCGCGGGCCGCGACCCCGGAACACCGCGCGGCTGGGCGCTGCCCGCCCCGGCCTACGGAGGCGAGGCCCAGCTCGGCGAGGGCGAGAGCGACCGCCTGCGGGCCGCCCAACTGGCCCGCATCGGACCGCGCGTGGGCGACCTGGTCTGGGACATCGGCTGCGGCAGCGGCGCCTTCACCGCCGAGGCCGCCCGCTTCGGCGCCGCCGTCATCGCCGTCGACGCCGACCCCGACGCCTGCGCCCGCACCGCGGCGGTCGCCCGCCACTTCGGCGTGCAGCCGCAGATCGTGCACGGCACGGCGCCGCACGTCCTGGAAGACCTTCCCGAGCCCGATGTCGTACGGATCGGGGGCGGGGGAGCGGCGGTCGTCTCCGCCGTCGCCGACCGCCGCCCGGCACGCATCGTGACGCACGCGTCGACCCGTGACGCCGCCGAACTCATCGGCAGGGACCTCACGGAGCACGGATACGCGGTCGAATGCGCGCTGCTCCAGTCCGTCGAGCTCGACACACGCGCGTGGACGGAGCGTGAGCGGACCGTGGTCTTCCTGCTCTGTGGACAGTTGCCCGATCGCGCCCCGTGACCCTGTTGCCGCACGGTGCGGGGTAGGCTGGCCGATCGTTGTACCGCACCGAGTGCCCGGCAAATAGTTGTCCAATGTCCGGAAAGCTCGCCCGTTTTGGGGGGTGTGTGGTACGGCAGGACCGGAGGGCGCGCAACGTGGCGCAGCCCACAGCGGGCCGTTGCGGATCAAGCCGCCGTGGCGGTCGGCATACCGGGACAATGCCTGTTGTCCGTACGCGGTTCGTGCCGCGCGGCACGCACGCTCGTTGAGACTGACGGGCGGTTGGTGCGCCGCTCCGGGCAATGGGGCTTCCCCGGCCTAAGGCTGAGGGGCGGTCGAAGAAGCACTAACCGATGGGCGAGGGGTTACGCATGACCGACACCGGCCAGGTCCCGGGCGAGGGACTGCCGGAGAACGCAGGCATGGTGGAGCAGCCGGGCGTCCCCGCCCCGGGCGCGTACACCTACCTCGACCCCTCCGAGAATCCCGTCGCGAGTGTCGCCCCCGCCGACGATGACGACCTGCTGCTCATGCCGGGCGCCCAGGGCGCCTGGAGCGAGCCGCAGTCGGCCGCGGCGCAGTCCGTCGGTGCCCAGCAGGCGGCTTTCGCGCAGGCTGTGGGTCAGCAGGGACAGGGCGTGGATGCGCAGGGCGTGGGGCAGCCTGCAGGCGACCCGTCTCTCGCGAATCAGTACGCGGCTGCCGGTCAGCCTGTGGTCGACCCGTCCATGGGGGAGCAGTCTGTGGGCGATGCGTCTGCCGGTGGCCAGTCCGCCAACGGTCAGCCCGTCAACGGCCACTCCGTCAACGGCCACTCCGTCAACGGCCAGTCCGCCGGTGGTCGGCACTCCGCCGGTCATTCGCTGGGCGGTCAGCACTCCGTCGACCAGCAGCTCGTCGGCCAGCACGCGGCGGGCCCGCAGTCGACCGCCCAGCAGCCGCTCGCGCAGCCGCAGGCCGTGCATCAGCCGGGCCCGCACGAGACGGCAGGCCGTGACAGCGGCTCGGTCGATCTGAACGGCGTCCAGCTGCCCGGCGCGCCCACGCCGGCGCCCGCCTCGCACCCCGGCCCCTCCCGCCGACCGCTCCACCGGGGGCCCTCGGGTCCCGCCGTGCCGGACGGTGCAGGCAGTCCCGTACGTTCGCTCGCCGACCGCGGCCCTGCCGGTGCCCCGCAGCACGCCGTGCCCGTGCGGCATGCGGGGCCGCCGACGGTGGGGCCCGAGTACCTCGACATCCCGCGTGACGCGGAAGCCATGCTGCCGGGTCCGCAGCTCGGTGAGATCACGCCGCAGGGTGCGACGCCGTGGGCGCCTCAGCCTTCGCAGCACTCACAGCCTTCACAGCCCGCGCAGCCTGTCGCACCAGCAGAAACGGTCGTCCCGGACGCAACACCGGTCACAGAGGGCGCTCAGGACGCACAGGCTGCACAAGCCACACAGAACCCGCAGAACCCGCAGGACTCGCTCGCCACCGAGGCCCCGCAGCCCGCGGCCGCCTTCCCGCCGGCCCCGGATGCCGCCGACGCCGCGATCGCGCAAGGCGTCGCGGCCGACGATCAGTTCGCGCAGGCCGTCTCCGAGGCAGGGCAGCCCGCGTTCGCCGCGGACGGCGAGCAGCCGTCGGCCGTGGACCCGGCCGTGGAGCCCTCCGCGCCCGCTTCGGAAGCGAGCCAGGAGCTCCCGCCGACCGCCGATGCCGAGCAGGCCCCCGCCGTCGGTCAGCCGGCTGACGCCCCGGGCTCCGGCCACCCGCAGTTCGCCGTGGCGGGCGCGCAGCCCTGGTCGGACGCGCCGCTCGCCGCCGCCGGGCACACGGCCCAGGGCCCGCACATCCCGCAGCCCCCGCAGCACGCGGACGCTGCCGAGACCCCGGCGCCTCAGGGCGATGGCCTTGCGAGCGACGGGCTGCCGGGCGAGCCGAACCACACCTACGCGGCACCTCAGGCTCCCGCGCCGCTCGGCCAGTTCGTGCCGGTCGAGGGCTCGGTGCCGACCACGCCCCACCTGGCCCCGACGCCGCCGCACGCCCTGTCCGTGCCCCCGGAGCACTTCGAGGCCCCGCAGCCCGGCGCCCCCGAGGCGCAGCCGGAGCCCGCCGCCGAGGCCGTGGCCCCCGCGCCGGACGCCGTTGCCCCGGAGGTGCCGGAGACGACGGATGCCCCGGAGGCCCAGGAGCCCTCGGCCCTCCTCGAAGTCGCCGAAGCCCCTGAAGCCCCCGGGACCGCGGAAGCCACCGAGCCCCCCGAGTCCGTGTCGCACCGGCCCGCATCGCCGCAGCCCGCGGCCACCGTGCCCGCCCCGCGTGACGGCGGCGGGACCGCGGCGGCCTCTCCCGCACCCGCCCCGGTGGAGGAGCCCTCGGCAGAAGCACCCGTATCGACGGACACGGCGGCCGAAGCCCTGCCCCTCGAAGCGGTCGACGCACCCGCAGAAGCGGAGGCAGTGGCAGTGAACGAAGCCCCCGAGCCGGTGGCAGCCCCCGAGCCGATGGCAGTCCTTGATCCGTCGGAAGCCGCCGAGCCGTCGGAAGCCCCTGAAGCCGATCCCGCCGACCTCACCGAAGCCGTCGCCCCGGTGGCGGACGCCACGGACGCCACAGACGCCGCGGCCCCCTCGGAATCGGCCGCGGCGCCGGCAGCGATGCAGCTGCCGGAGCCGGTGCAGGAGTCGGAGGCACCCGCCGCCCCCGCCTACGACGACGCCGAGCGCGAGGCCGTCCTGCGCGTCATGCGCGAGCGCCGCGACATCCGCAACGGCTTCCGCAGCGACGCCATCCCGCACGAGGTGCTGCTCCGCGTCCTGGAGGCGGCCCACACGGCGCCCTCCGTGGGCCACTCGCAGCCCTGGGACTTCGTCGTCATCCGCTCGGCGGAGACCCGGCGGACCATGCACGAACTGGCCATGCGCCAGAAGGATGCGTACGCCAAGTCGCTCCCCAAGGGCCGCGCGAAGCAGTTCAAGGAACTGAAGATCGAGGCGATCCTCGACACTCCGGTGAACATCGTCGTCACCGCCGACCCCACCCGCGGCGGCCGCCACACCCTGGGCCGCCACACGCAGCCGCAGATGGCGCCGTACTCCTCGGCCCTGGCCGTCGAGAACCTCTGGCTCGCGGCGCGCGCCGAGGGCCTCGGCGTCGGCTGGGTCAGTTTCTTCGACGAACGCGAGATGGTCAGAACCCTCGGCCTGCCCGAGCACCTCGAAGTGGTGGCCTATCTCTGTGTCGGATACGTCGACGAGTTCCCCGAGGAGCCCGAGCTGATGCAGGCAGGCTGGTCCAAGCGCCGCCCGCTCTCCTGGGTGGTCCACGAGGAGACGTACGGCCGTCGCGCCCTGCCCGGCGAGGACCCGCACGACCTGCTCGCCGAGACCGTCTCCAATATCCGCCCGCTGGACGCCAAGGCGCTCGGTGAGGCGTGGGAACGGCAGAAGCGGATGACGAAGCCGCCGGGCGCGCTCGGCATGCTGGAGATCATCTCCGCGCAGCTCTCGGGCCTGTCCCGGCAGTGCCCGCCGCCGATCCCGGAGCCCGCGGCCGTCGCGATCTTCGCGGGCGACCACGGCGTGCACGCCCAGGGTGTCACCGCCTGGCCCCAGGAGGTGACCGCGCAGATGGTCGCCAACTTCCTCGGCGGCGGCGCGGTCTGCAACGCCTTCGCCAACCAGGTGGGCGCCGAGGTCTGCGTCATCGACGTGGGCGTGGCCAGCGAACTCCCGGCCACCCCCGGCCTGTTGCCCCGCAAGATCCGTCCGGGCACGGCCGACATGACCACCGGCTCTGCGCTGAGCCGCGAGGAGGTCAAGGCGGCCATCGAGGTGGGCATCGAGACCGCCCGCGACCTGGTGGCGGCGGGGAACAAGGCCCTGCTCACCGGCGAGATGGGCATCGCGAACACCACCGCGTCCGCGGCCCTCATCTCCGTCTACACGGACACGGACCCGGGCGAGGTGACCGGCCGCGGCACCGGCATCAACGACGAGATGCACAGCCGCAAGGTCGACGTCGTCCGCCGCGCCCTGGAGCTGCACCGACCCGACCCGGCCGACCCGATCGGCGTCCTCGCGGCGATCGGCGGCCTGGAGCACGCGGCGATGGTGGGCCTGCTGCTCGGCGGCGCCTCCCTGCGTACGCCCGTGATCCTGGACGGCGTGAGCGCGGGAGCCGCGGCCCTGGTCGCCCGCGCCATCGCCCCCGAGGTCCTCGCGGCCTGCATCGCGGGTCACCGCAGCGCGGAGCCGGGCCACGTGGCCGCCCTGAACAAGCTGGGCCTGCGCCCCTTGGTCGACCTCGACCTCCGCCTCGGCGAGGGCACCGGCGCCCTCCTGGCCCTGCCGGTGGTCCAGAGCGCGGCCCGTGCGATGCACGAGGTGGCCACGTTCGACTCGGCAGGCGTGACGGAGAAGTAGCCCCGCGAGGAGGCTCCGGGGCGAACGCCGCATTTCGGCAAGGGGCGGGGCTGGGGGAGAGACCCCGCCCCGCCCCAGCCATACTGAACCCGCACGTCAAAGCATCAACGCAGCCGCCTCACCGTCGCAGCGGCACGCGCAGAGCCCCGCGCCCCGCACGAGGAGCCACCCGCCATGGCCGAAAGCCCCGCCTACCCCGTAGGCCTCCGCCTCACCGCCCGCCGCACGGTAGTGCTCGGCGGCGGCCAGGTGGCCCAGCGCCGCCTCCCCGCCCTGATCGCGGCGGGCGCCGACATCACCCTCGTATCGCCGTCGGCGACCCCCTCCGTGGAGGCGATGGCGGACGCGGGCGAGATCACCTGGGAGCGCCGCCGCTACGAGCACGGCGACCTCCAGGACGCCTGGTACGCCCTCATCGCCACCAGCGACCTGGCGGCCAACGAAGCGGCATCGGCGGAAGGCGAGGCGCACCGCGTCTGGTGCGTCCGTGCCGACGACGCCGACGCCGCCACCGCCCTGACCCCCGCGACCGGCCGCTCCGAAGGCGTCACGGTCGCCGTCCTCACCACGGACATCGACGACCGCGACCCCCGGCGCACGGCGGCCATCCGCGACGCGCTGGTCGAGGGCCTGCGCGACGGCACGCTCGTGGCGCCCCACCAGCGCACCCGTACCCCCGGCGTCGCCCTCGTCGGCGGCGGCCCCGGCGACCCCGACCTCATCACGGTCCGCGGCCGGCGTCTCCTCGCCGAGGCGGACGTGGTCATCGCCGACCGGCTCGGCCCCCGCGACCTGCTCGACGAACTCCCGCCGCACGTCGAGGTGATCGACGCCGCGAAGATCCCGTACGGGCGTTTCATGGCCCAGGAGGCCATCAACAACGCCCTCATCGAGCACGCCAAGCAGGGCAAGTCGGTCGTCCGTCTGAAGGGCGGCGACCCGTTCGTCTTCGGGCGCGGCATGGAGGAGGCCCAGGCGCTCGCCGAGGTGGGCATCTCCTGCACGGTGGTGCCCGGCATCTCCAGCTCGATCTCCGTGCCCGGCGCCGCCGGTATCCCCGTCACGCACCGCGGGGTCGCCCATGAGTTCACCGTGGTCAGCGGGCACGTGGCCCCGGACGACGAGCGCTCCCTGGTCGACTGGCCGTCCCTGGCCAAGCTGCGCGGCACCCTGGTGATCCTGATGGGCGTGGACAAGATCGGCAAGATCGCCGAGGCGCTCACCGCGCACGGCCGGTCGCCCGAGACTCCCGTCGCCCTGATCCAGGAGGGCACCACCGCGGCCCAGCGCCGCGTGGACGCCACCCTCGCCACGGTCGCCGCCGAGGTAGCCGCCCACGAGGTGAAGCCGCCGGCAGTGATCGTCATCGGCGAGGTGGTGAACGTGGGCCCCCAGGGCCCCGCGTGACCCGCAGTCCTCACGAGCCCTCGCGTAACCACCGGTAACCCAACCCGCCCCAAGGCGTTGGCACCACACCCAGGACAAGGCAGTATCACCCTGTGGCTGATCTCATCACCGTTGACGACCCCACCGACCCGCGCCTGAGCGACTACACGGGCCTGACCGACGTCGAACTGCGCCGCAAGCGGGAGCCCGCCGAGGGCCTCTTCATCGCCGAGGGCGAGAAGGTGATCAGGCGCGCCAAGCAGGCGGGCTACGAAATGCGCTCGATGCTGCTCTCCGCCAAGTGGGTCGACGTCATGCGCGACGTCATCGACGAGGTCCCGGCCCCCGTGTACGCGGTCAACCCCGACCTGGCCGAGCAGGTCACCGGCTACCACGTGCACCGGGGCGCCCTCGCCTCGATGCAGCGCAAGCCGCTGCCGACGTCGGACGAGCTGCTCACCACGGCCCGCCGCGTCGTCGTCATGGAGTCGGTCAACGACCACACCAACATCGGGGCGATCTTCCGCAGCGCTGCGGCCCTGGGCATGGACGCGGTCCTGCTCTCACCGGACTGCGCGGACCCGCTCTACCGCCGCTCGGTGAAGGTCTCCATGGGCGCGGTCTTCTCCGTGCCCTACGCCCGCCTCGAATCCTGGCCCAAGGGCCTGGAGGGCGTACGGGAAGCGGGCTTCAACCTTCTCGCGCTCACCCCGGACGAGAAGGCGAAGACCCTCGACGAGGCGGCGCCGCACCGCATGGACCGGGTCGCGCTGATGCTCGGTGCGGAGGGCGACGGCCTGTCCACGCAGGCACTGGTCGCCGCGGACGAGTGGGTGCGCATCCCGATGGCCCACGGCGTCGACTCCCTGAACGTGGGAGCGGCGGCGGCGGTCGCGTTCTACGCGGTGGCGACGGGCCGCCCTCAGCTCTGAGAGCCGGGCCCCGGATCGAGCCGACCGCTCTGGCGTACGTCGTGCACATCGGGGGCGCCGCTGCCGCCGAGCCCGCGGGCGGGACCCTGGCAGCCCTGGGCCGCCGCGATCGCCAGCGCCACGAGCAGCGTCACGACCACGAACACGAAGAGCCGCTGGCGCAGCAGGCGCGGATTGGCGGGCCGCCGCGCACCACCGGAGCGTGTCGTGTTCCGCGCCTGCGAGGGGCGTGAACCCGACCGCGAGGAACTGGATCCGGGGCGTGAGGAATTCGGCCGCGATGATCCGGTGCGCGGCGATCCGTTCCGCGCAGAGCCGTTGCGCGAGGAATCGGTCCGTGAGGAGCCGGTCCGCGAAGAACCCGGCCGGGACGAAGCGGGCCGCGGCGGGGGAGTGCCCTGCGGCTGGCGCCGCTGGGTCTGCTGGTCCGCGTACTCCTCGGCCATCCGCCCCGTGGGCCGGTCCTGGCTCTGGCGGGGTGCGGGCGGCCGGGGATCGCTGAGGCCCTGCGCCTCGCGGGCCGCGATCTCCTTGAGCCTGAGCGACAGTTGAAGCGTGCTGGGGCGCTCCTCCGGGTCCTTGGCGAGGCACGCCCTGATCAGCGGGGCGAGCGCGTCGGGGACCCCGCCGAGCTGCGCCTCCTCGTGGACGACGCGGTAGAGCATGACCTCTGAACTGCCGTGCCCGAAGGGCGAGTCCGCCATGCCCGCGTACGCGAGGGTGGCGCCGAGGGCGAACACGTCCGTGGCGGGTGTGACGGCGGCGCCGCGCACCTGCTCGGGCGCCAGGAAGCCCGGCGATCCGACGGCGGTGCCCACATGGGTCAGCGTCGAGGCGCCGGTGGCCCAGGCGATGCCGAAGTCGATGATCCGCGGCCCCTTCGGGGATAGCAGGATGTTCGACGGCTTCAGGTCGCGGTGCACGACACCGGCTTCGTGCACGGCTACGAGGCCTTCGGCGAGCGCCGAACCGACGACCGCCACATCGGCGGCGGAGAGCGGCCCCTCGGCGGCCACCTTGTCGTGCAGCGACGGTCCGGGGACGTACTGCGTGGCGAACCACGGCCGGTCGGCGTCGAGATCGGCGGCGACGAGCCGCGCGGTACAGCCCCCGCGGATCCGCCGGGCCGCGGAGACCTCGCGCGCGAAGCGCGAGCGGAACTCCTCGTCCTCCGCCAGATCGGGCCGGATCACCTTGAGGGCGACGCGCTGCCCCCGCCGGTCCGACCCCAGGTAGACGACACCCATGCCGCCGGCGCCCAGCCGCCTGTGCAGTCTGAACGAGCCGACGACACGCGGGTCCTCGCGCCGGAGCCGCATCATCGCCATGTCCATCCCCGCTGCCCGGTCCGTTGTCGTGCCACAGCTTACGTTTCCGTGGCCGGGCAGGTGCAGAGGCCGCGCCCTCGCGGCCCGACCGATTGTCAGTGCCGGGTGGGAAACTTGAAGAGTGGTCAGGGACACGGGAGCGGGCGGCTGTTGTGCCGGCCGCCTTTCCCAACCATCCGTCGCTGAAGGGGGATTGATCCTGTGAAAGGTGATCGTGTGGAGATAGTCGTGGACGCCGGGGACACGACACGGACGTACGAGGTGGTGGCGAGCAGAGCGGGCCGCCGGGTGGAGACGGCGGTCCGCAGAGGGGTGGTCGAAGTGAGCGAAGTCACCCGCAGCGGCTCCGTCGTGCGGACGGCGCGGTTCATGGCGACCCGCGTCCTGGCTCTGGTCGAGCAGCCGGTGCCCAGAGAGGACAGCTCCGAGCAGGCAGCCCGTCCCCTCCGGGAAGACCCCGAGACCTAGGACCCCGTCTCCACCCATGGGAGTACACGAGCGACGATCGGTCATCCTCCGGGAGGCCCGGCAATCGGTACGAGGGCATGACGCCCCGGACCTGAGGCGCACCTAGATTTGAGGTCAAGCGGCGGGTGCGAGCACTCGTCCCCCGAGGTCAAGCACCCGCCGCTGCCAAGTTCACACAGACTCGGTCAGGAGAGGAACCATGGCGGACACGGCACCGCGGACAATGATCCGCACGCAGGGACGTAAGGCCTTCGCCACGTTCGGCGTCCGCCCGTCCGGCACGCGCCACCCCCTGGTGGCGACGGCCATGGTTCTTCCTCTGGCGGCCCTGCTCGTAGTCGTCTTCGGCGGCTGGGAAGCAGTGGTCACACAGGCGTCGTCCGTGGGCGTGATGCTGGGGCGCTGAGCGGCGCCCCGGGCCCGGATGAGCGGTCCGGGCGGGGACATCCGGCCAGGAAACCCCGTGGGGACGGGGGTGCGGCGGACGGCACGAGAAATGCCCGCGCAGCTGGGGAGCTGCGCGGGCACTTCTTTGCGCCGGGGGCTCTGCGGGGGAAATCGCCGGCTGCGCCGAGCTCGTCCTC
>NZ_JBSGSG010000100.1:0-33459 GCF_053606765.1 Streptomyces sp. NPDC055189 | reverse complement strand
GGCGGCGACAGCGCCGCGCCCTCGCCGGGGCGGATGAACATGGCTCAGGCGTTGGCCAGCTCTCCGAGCAGTTTCCAGGTCCGGCGGCGGTCCGCATCGCCGCCGAGTTCCGTCGCCGTGAACACCACCTCGGTCGCTCCGGCTTCCCGGTAGCGGTGGATCTCGGCGGCGACGGTTTCCTCGTCGCCGATGACGGCCAGGTCGGCGGCCCGGGTGGCGCCGGAGAGGCCGATGACGCGTTGGTAGGAGGGGAACTGCTCGTAGAAGGCGAGGGATTCGGTCGCGGTTTCCCGTACCGCCTCGGGGTCGGCGGTGACGACGCCGGGGACGAAGGCCACGATCCGGGGTGCGGGGCGGCCCGCCGATTCGGCCGCGGCGGTGACGGCCGGGACGATGTGTTCGGCGAGTGCGCGGGGTCCGGCGAGCAACGGCAGGATGCCGTCAGCGAGTTCACCCGAGACGCGCAGTGCCTGCGGGGCCATGGCGGCCACCAGGATCGGTACCGGCGGCTCGGCGCCGGGCACCTGCGCCGGCAGGGGTGTGGTGGCGGTGAGGAGCTCGCCGTGGAAGTCGGAGCTGCCCGTCTCCAGGAGTGGGCGCAGGGCGGTGAGGAATTCGCGGAGCCGGCCGATGGGGCGCTCGTGCGGGATGCCGAAGGCCTCTTCGGTCAGCTTCTTCGTGCCGAGCGCGAGGCCCAGGTGGTAGCGGCCGCCGGTCGCGGCCTGGGCCGTCTGCGCCTGGCTGGAGATGAGCAGGGGGTGTCGGCCGAAGACCGGGATCGCCGAGGTGCCGACGTGCAGTCCCGGCACCTCGCGGCCGACGATCGCGGCGAGCGTGGGGGAGTCGTACGAGAAGGTCTGGCCGAACCACGCGGAGCGTAACCCCGCCTCGTGAGCTTCTCGCGCGAGTTGCACCGTTCCGTCGAGCCGGTCCTGAAGTGAAAGCGCTACTCCGATGGTCATGCTGATGGAAACCACGGGTTGAGCGGCCGTCATTCCGGCTCGCGTATGACAAGCGCGTGGCGGCTTTGTAACCCGCGACCCGCATCCCGCGACCCGCAATTCGCGACACGCACACCGCAACCCGACGCGGCTTGGCTCAAGCCGGTTCGGGTTGCGGTTCCGGTTGGAGTGCTGGTGCGGCTTTGGGTTCCCATTGCCTGGTGGTCCGTGTGTAGCCGTAGATCACAGAGGCCGTCGCCAGAATGACCAGGGGGCCGAACAGCGCGGGGTGCTCGGCCATTTCCATCGGGAGATAGCGGTACGACACCAGGAGCGCCGCGAAGACCGCCGTGCCGTAACCGACCAGCAGGAGGCCCGACCGGTCCCAGCCCCGGTCGTACGCGCGCAGAGCCCCCTCGATCGTGAGCGTGAACACCACGCCGGCCAGGAGATCCACGCCGTAGTGGTAGCCGAAGCCGAGCGTCGCACTGAGTGTGGCGACGAGCCAGAACGTGCCCGCGTACCGCAGAAGCCGCGGGCCCTTGCGGGAGTGGATGAAGATCGCGGTGGCCCACGCCGTGTGCAGGCTGGGCATGCAGTTGCGCGGGGTGATCGCGTCATACGGCACCGGGTGCGGGACGGTGATCGGCAGCGGCGAATTCGGCCACAGGTTGGCCACCGCCCATTCCACGCCGCCGGTGCCCGAGGTGCCGGGGCCGTAGGCGAAGATCGGCCCGACCACCGGGAAGATCATGTAGAAGGCCGGTCCGATGAGGCCGATCACCAGGAAGGTGCGCACCAGGTGGTGGCGCGGAAAACGGCCCTCGGCCGCCACGTTGCGCAGCTGGTACAGGGCGACGGCGATCGCGGCCACCGCGAGCTGGGCGTAGACCAGGTCGAGAACGTGGGTGGTGACCGGGCCGGTGGCCCTGAGTATCCGGCCGGCCAGCCATGACGGGCTGCCCAGGGCGTGATCGGCCATCGCCACGTAAGGGTCGAGCACGGTCGGGTGCGTCTTCGCCGTGATGAGCAGCCAGGTGTCACCGGTCTTGCGTCCTGCCACGAGGAGCAGACCCAGGCCCACGCCCTTCAGGAGCAGCATCCGTTCCTTGCCGGTGCGGCCCGTGATCGCGATGAATGCCCAGCCCAGCATCACCCACAGTGCGCCGTTGCCGAAGAACTGACCCTCGGGCACGTCGGCGTCGATCGCCCACCGCACCAGCACGAAGACGATGTCGATGCCGATCGCGGCACCGGCCGCGATGAACCGCTGCCGCCAGGTGAGCACCACCATCATCAGTGCCAGACCGCCGTACAGAGGGCCCGGCTTGGGAGGGAACAGCACCTCGCGCGCCTGGTTGGTGATCGGGCCCGGTACGCCGCCGTAGTGGCGCGCGGCGATCTCCAGCGCGACGAGGAAACCGAGGGCCACCACGCACGCCGTGGCCCACAGGATCGCCCGCGGCTGACGCCATGCGCCGGACTTGATGGTGCGGTCTATTCGTGAAAACACCCGCGAAGCTGTAGGTATCAATTACTTAACCGATTTGGTAGGTGATGTTCAAATAGATGCCCCTTTGTGTTGTGTGACGTGGTTTCCGGTGAAGGAAGGTGATGGGGCGCCCTCGTCGCGAGGTCGATCATGCCATTGGGGTCGATCCGCAGTTGCCGATGGGGCGGTTGAGACGAAAGGGACTGCTGCGCGTACGTGACGGCACACGGAAACCCATCCGGTGGTGGCATACGCCGCCGGGGACAGGAGTCGCACGTGTCGCGCAAGAAGACGCTCAGCCGTAATAAGAAGGTTGCTCTCATGGTGGGGGCCGCCGCGCTGGTGGCGGGCACCGCGGTGGTGATGACCGGTACGAGCCAGGCCTCGGTGGCGTGTGACGGGCTGGCCACCGCGCTGAGCAACAACGAAAAGTTCATCGCGGGTCAGCGCGCGAACCCCGATGCGCAGTCCGCGGCGCGGATCGCCAACCGGGAAGCGGTGATCGAGGAGATCAAGCGGAAGCAGGCGGCGTCGGGCTGTGGCGGGGGTGAGGGGGCGGAGGCCGGTGGGGGTGCCGGGTCCGGTGAGGGCGCTGCTCAGCCTCCGGTCTCCGAGGAGCCGGGTGACGAGGCCACGGCCACGACCCCGCCCGCGGATACGGCCACGACCCCGCCCGCGGACGGCGGAGACGCGGGGGCGGAGGGCGAGGTCGTCTGCGCCGGTTCCACCGTCACGCTGTCCGGCGAGGCCGGAGCGCCGGCCGCGTCCAGCAACGAGTTCCCCGTCGGTACGCAGCTGAAGGTGACGAACCTGGACAACTCCAAGTCCACCACGGTGGAGGTCACATCGACGTCGGGCAGCTGCGTACTGCTGAACAACGAGGCGTTCGAGGAGGTGCGTGAGGCCGGTAAGTTCCTGATCCGCAAGGCGCGGATCGAGCGCGTCGGATAGGTGGAGCGCTGGACAGGCGGAGGAGGCGGGGGTACGCCACTCTCGCCCCTCCGTGATCACGTACGGTCAGCGGCATGGAAGCCGGAGAGCCGAGAACCCCGAAGTCGGGAACCCCGAAGTCGAAACCCCCCAAACCGCGGGTGCAGTTGGTCATTGGCATCGTCCGCCGAGGCGACGAGATCCTGCTCGTGCGCGAGAACCTCGGCGTCAATGGCGAGGCCCTCTGGTCACTGCCCGGCGGAGGGGTCGAGGACGGCGAGCTCCTGCACGAAGCGCTGCGGCGCGAATTGCGTGAGGAGACCGGACTGCTGGTCGGCAACCCGGTGCGGACCGCGTTTCTCATGCACATCGACTCCGAGCAGTTCCCGTCCGCATTCGCCTCCGCCTTCGAGATCGACGAGTGGTCGGGAAGCGTCGCGCCCGAGGACGACGAGATCAAACAGGCTGCCTTCTTCCCCATGCCCGACGCCTTGAAGCTGCTCCGTGAACTGGACAGCGCGACGCAGCGGGAGCCCATCGTCGGCTACCTGACCGGGGCTGTCGCACCGGGAACCACATGGCTGTACCGCAACAGGGGCAGGGAAGAGACGCTCGTCGCCCGCTGGTGACTCGTACAGGCGCGGCGACGGTGATCAAACGCGTGCGGCGACGGTGATCAAAAGAAGGTGACCAAAAGAAAAGGCAAGGAGATGTCTCTCCCTGCCACTCCTAACGTATAGCTCACTTGGGGGCTTGCGGCAAGGCCCGGGTGGTGGCGCAGAATCGTCGGCCGAGGCCACAACCTGCGGAAACAGGGCGCACGACGCGCCCGGCCGGAGGCCACGGAGGTAGCGCAGTGATCGAGCAGTACGTGTTGGATCTCCACGAGGTCGACGGGACGCAGACTGCGATCGTCGGCGGCAAGGGAGCGCACCTGGGGGAGCTGTCGCGGATCGAGGGCGTTCGCGTGCCGGGCGGGTTCTGCGTGACGACGGATGCCTTCCGGCAGATCATGGCGGAAGCAGCCCCTTCGATCGACGATCAGCTCGTCGAGCTGTCGCGCCTGAACCCGGATGACCGCGAGGGGATCCGCACGCTCAGCGCGGAGGTCCGCCGGACCATCGAGGGAATCGCCATGCCCGGTGATCTCGCGGAGGCGATCACCCGGGCGCTCGCCCGGCTCGGCGAGCACGCCGCCTACGCCGTACGGTCCAGCGCGACGGCGGAGGACCTGCCCACGGCTTCCTTCGCGGGCCAGCAGGACACGTACCTCAACGTCATGGGGCCCGCGGCGGTCCTCCGGCACGTCAGCCGGTGCTGGGCCTCGCTGTTCACCGAGCGCGCCGTGACGTACCGCCTGCGGAACGGCTTCGACCACCGCACGGTGCACATGGCCGTGGTGGTGCAGCAGATGGTCCTGTCGTACGCGTCCGGCATCCTGTTCACCGCCGACCCCGTCACGGGCAACCGGAAGGTCGCCACCGTGGACGCCGGCTTCGGCCTCGGCGAGGCCCTGGTCTCCGGCCTGGTGAACCCGGACGTCTTCAAGGTGCGCGACGGCGAGATCATCGCCGAGGCGGTCGCCGCCAAGCAGCGCGCCATTCACGCCTTGCCCGGCGGCGGTACGCAGGAAGTGGCCATCGACCCGCAGCACCAGGAGCAGTCGGCGCTGACGCATGCGCAGGTCGTGCGCCTCGTGCGGCTCGGGCGGCAGATCGAAGCGCACTTCGGCCGGCCGCAGGACATCGAATGGTGTCTGGTCGACGACGACTTCCGGATCGTTCAGAGCCGGCCGATCACCACGCTGTTCCCGATCCCCGAGGCCGACGACCAGGAGAATCACGTCTACCTCTCCGTCGGCCACCAGCAGATGATGACCGACGCCATGAAGCCCCTGGGGCTCTCCGTGTGGCAGCTGACGGCCATGGTGAAGATGCACGATGCCGGCGGGAGACTGTTCGTCGACGTCACCCCGCGCCTGGCCTCGCCGGCGAGCCGCGCAGGGCTGCTGGACATGGTGGGGAAGGGCGATCCGCTGTTCAGGGATGCGCTGGAGACCGTCCTGGACCGGGGCGACTTCGTCCCGTCGGCCCCGGACGCGGCTCCCGCGAGCCCACCGCCAGGTGGGGCGTCTGCCGGTGGGGCGTCTGCGGGCGGCGCACCCGCCCCGATCGCAACCGATCCAGCCATCGTCACCGAGCTGATCGAGCGCAGCCAGAGCTCCGTCGCCGCCCTGCGGCGCGACATCCGGACGAAGACCGGGCCGGAGCTCTTCGACTTCCTCCTCGATGCATTCGCCGAGCACAAGCGGGTTCTCGGTGATCGGCTGAGCATGCAGGCGATCATGGCGGGGATGGAAGCCACGTGGTGGCTCAACGACAAGCTGCAGGAGTGGCTGGGCGAGAAGAACGCGGCCGACACACTGACGCTGTCCGCTCCCGACAACATCACCTCGGAGATGGGCCTTGCGCTCCTCGATGTCGCCGACGTGATCCGCCCGTATCCGGAGGTGGTCGCGTTCTTGCAGGGCGTCGAGGACGAGGGCTTCCTGGACGGGCTGGCCAAGCTCGCGGGCGGGACCGAGGCGCGCGACGCCATCGAGGCCTACCTCGACCGGTACGGCATGCGCTGCGTCGGCGAGATCGACATCACGAGGCCGCGTTGGAGCGAGCGCCCCAGCACGCTGCTGCCCGTGATCCTCGACAACGTCAGGATCTTCGGGCCCGGCGCCGCCGAGCGGCGGTTCGAGGAGGGACGGCAGGAGGCGCAGAAGAAGGAGCAGGACGTGCTGACCCGCTTGCGGGCGCTGCCCGACGGGGAGCGGAAGGCCGATGAGACCAAGCGGACGATCGACCGGCTGCGGACCTTCATCGGGTACCGGGAGTACCCGAAGTACGGCATCGTCAGCCGCTCCTTCGTCTACAAGCAGGCCTTGATGCGGGAGGCCGAGCGCCTCGTCGAGGCCGGTGTGCTGCCCGGGAAGGAGGACATCTTCTACCTCACGTTCCAGGAGTTGCACGACGTCGTGCGCTCGCAGCAGGCGGACGCCCGGCTCATCCGGCAGCGCAAGGACGCCTTCCGGGCGTACCAGGCACTCACGGTGCCCCGGGTGCTCACGTCGGACGGCGAGGCCATTGCCGGGTCGTACCGGCGCGAGGACGTGCCGGAAGGTGCCCTGGTCGGCCTCCCTGTTTCCGCCGGGACCATCGAGGGGCGGGCCCGCGTCATCCTCGACATGGCGGAGGCCGACCTCGAGGAGGGCGACATCCTGGTCACGGCCTACACGGACCCCAGTTGGTCGCCCCTGTTCGTCGGCATCACGGGCCTGGTGACGGAGGTGGGCGGCCTGATGACCCATGGCGCGGTGATCGCCAGGGAGTACGGTCTGCCTGCCGTCGTGGGCGTGGCGGAGGCGACGAGGCTGATCCGGGACGGGCAGCGGATTCGCGTGCACGGCACCGACGGGTACATCGAGATCCTGTCCTGACCGGCTGCTGGGTGCCGACGAGCGTGCGGGCTTCTGGGCACGTGGCCTGCTGACCGCCGGGGAAAGCGGGCCATGCGCGCCGCCGTAGTCTGGGGCGATGCACCCCGTTCACCAGGCTGCCGGAGCCGTCCGTGTACGTGCCGCCTTCGCCGCGTGCACGGGCGGGGCGCGGACGTGAGCCGGGAGCTCAGGGAGCTGCCGGTTCACGCGCCCGGTTCGGTGGAGGTGCCCTTCGTCATCCAGGGGTACGACGAGACCGTCGCGTGCGACACCGTATGGGGCGAGCACTCCCACCCCTTCCACGAACTGCTCTGGAACGAGCGCGGTGCCTCCACGGTCGTGGTCGGTTCGGGCGTCTGGACCACCACGCCCAACCTGGCCCTGTGGATACCCGCCGGCGCCCTGCACTCGGGATCGGCGGTCGCCGGCACCTGGTTCCGTGCCGCCTTCTTCGGCTACGGCGCCACGAGCTCGATCTCCGACGTTCCGGTGGCCGTCGATTTCACCCCGCTGCTTCGGCTCCTTCTGGAGCGCTTGAGTGACCCGCAACTCCCGCCCGAATCAAGGGCGTTGACCGAGTCGATGGTGCTCGACGTGTTGCAGCCCTCGCCGCGTGAACTGCAGGTGCAGCTGCCGTCGTCGCCCCTGCTGCGTCCGGTCGCGGTGGCCGTGCGGGAGAACCCCGGTGATCCGCGGACGCTGGCGGACTGGGCCGCCGAACTGGGGGTGAGTACGCGCACGGTGACCCGGGCGTTCCAGGCCGAGACGGGAACCAGTTTCGCGCGCTGGGTGGGGGCTGTCCGCGTGCAGCACGCGGTCATGCTGCTCTCCCGCGGCTGGGAAGTCGATGCCGTCGCGGAGCAGGTGGGCTACCGGTCGGCGAGCGCCTTCGGCGTGGCGTTCCGGCGTACGACGGGACTTACTCCCGGCGCCTTCCGCGCGCCCTGACGTCGGCCGGGCGATGTCCCGATCACGATATTCGCTGTCTGAAATGATCGATTGCGACAGCAGTCTGCCGTCTTTAAGGTAACGAAGGCAAGGTTTACCTAACCTTCTGGCGCCCATGTGGTGCCGTGCGTCCGCGCCTTCTCGCGACCGGACGTGCACATCCAGCACCTGACATTCCGAAGCGGAGTACGGACTGATGCGTTCGCAACGCCTTCGTCTGCTCGCTGCGGCGGTGAGCCTCCTGGGGCTCTCCGCCTGCGGCACGGCCGATACCGACAACGGCGGCAACAGCGACAAGGGGGGCCAGTCCGGAGCCTTCCCCATGACGATCAAGCACGCCCTGGGGACGTCGACCATCCCGGAGAAGCCCAAGCGCGTGGCCACGGTGAACTGGGCCAACGACGAAGTGCCGCTGGCGCTCGGCGTCGTCCCGGTCGGCATGGCCAAGGCCAACTTCGGTGACGACGACGGTGACGGGGTGCTGCCCTGGACGGAGAAGCGGCTCAAGGAGTTGAAGGCCGACACTCCTGTGCTGTTCGACGAGACCGACGGCATCGACTTCGAGGCCGTGGCCGACACCCGCCCCGATGTGATCCTCGCGTCGTACTCCGGTCTGACGAAGAAGGACTACGCGACGCTCAGCGAGATAGCCCCGGTGGTCGCCTACCCGGACGCTCCGTGGGCGACCCCCTGGCGCGAGATCATCCGGCAGAACAGCAAGGCCATCGGCCTCGCCCCGCAGGGCGAGAAGCTGGTCAAGGGCATCGAGAGCGACATCCGCGAGTCCGTCGCCAAGTACCCGCAGCTGAAGGGGAAGTCGGCGATGTTCATGACGCACGTCGACCCCAAGAACGTCAGCAAGGTCGGCTTCTACACCACGCACGACACGCGGACGCAGTTCTTCGAGGACCTCGGTCTGACGACGCCCGCGAGCATCGGCAAGTTGTCCAAGGGCACGGACAAGTTCGTCCTGACGCAGAGCGCCGAGCGGATCGACACGTTCAACGACGTCGACATCGTCGTCGGGTACGGCGACGAGAAGGGCGAGCTGCTCGAGCAGCTGCGCAAGGACCCGGTGCTGTCCAAGATGCCGGCGCTCAAGCGCGGTTCGGCGTACATGCTGCCCGGCAGCACACCGCTGGCGACCGCGGCCAACCCCACTCCCTTGTCGATCAGTTACGTCCTGGACGACTACGTCGCAGCCCTGGCCAAGGCCGCGGACAAGGTCCCGTGACGGCGGTCGACACCCGCCGGGTGAAGGGTGCCGCCGTGTCGCGGCGGCACCCGGCACAGGCCCGCTTCATGTGGCTCGTGCTGGTGACGGCGGCCCTCGCCGCGGTCATGGTGGCCTCCGTCGCCTTTGGCTCACGCGCCGTGGGCTGGTCCGACATCTGGGCGGCGCTCGGCGGCGCGGACGAGTCCCTCGCACGGGCCGCCGCCGCCAAGCGCATACCCCGTACGGTCCTCGCCGTGCTGATCGGCGCGGCGCTCGGCCTCGCCGGCGGCGTCATGCAGGGCGTCACCCGCAATCCGCTGGCCGACCCGGGCATCCTCGGGGTCAACATGGGCGCCTCGCTCGCCGTCGTCACCGCAGTCGCGTTCTTCGGCCTCGCCTCTCCGACCGGGTACATCTGGGTCGCGATGGCCGGTGCCGCGGTCTCGGCGGTGTTCGTCTACACGGTCGGCTCGTTGGGGCGTGGCGGCGCGACCCCGCTCAAGCTGGCGCTCGCCGGTGCCGCCACGACGGCGGCGTTCGCGTCCCTTGTCAGCGCCGTCGTGCTGCCGCGCAACGACGTGAACGGCAGCTTCCGGCTGTGGCAGATCGGCGGTGTCGGCGGAGCGACCTTCGAACGCGTCGGGCAGGTACTGCCGTTCCTCGTGGTCGGCTTCCTCATCTGCCTCCTTTCGGCGCGCTCGCTGAACTCGCTCGCCCTGGGCGACGAGGTCGCGGCCGGCCTGGGGGAGCGGGTCGCCCTGGCCCGGGGCACGGCTGCCCTCGGAGCCGTCGTCCTGTGCGGTGCGGCCACGGCCGTCGCCGGGCCGATCGGCTTCGTCGGCCTGGTCGTCCCGCACACCTGCCGCCTGCTCATCGGCGTCGACCACCGCTGGCTGCTGCCGTTCTCGGCGCTGCTCGGTGCGGTCCTGCTCACGGGCGCCGACGTCCTCGGGCGGATCGTCGCGCGTCCCGCGGAGATCGACGTGGGCATCCTGACGGCGCTGATCGGCGGCCCGTTCTTCATCTGGATCGTACGGCGGCAGAAGGTGCGTGCCCTGTGAGTGTGACCGTTACCGACCCGCTGCGGGGCAGCACGTCGGCCGGGGAGGTGTCCCGCGCGCGCGTTCGCCGCGCGTCCCGGCGCCGCATCGTCATCGCGGTCCTGTCCGTGCTCGTCGTGGCGGCCTTCGCCGTCACCCTGATGGCAGGGGAGACGTTCTACCGGCCCGGTGAGGTGGTCCGGGTGATCATGGGCGAGCAGGTGCCGGGCGCCTCGTTCACCGTGGGACGGCTGCGGCTGCCCCGCGCGGTGCTCGCCGTGGCGGCCGGATTCTGCTTCGGCCTGGCCGGTGTCACCTTCCAGACGATGCTGCGCAATCCGCTGGCCAGCCCCGACATCATCGGCATCAGCTCCGGTGCGAGTGCCGCGGCGGCCATCGCGATCGTCACCCTGTCGCTCGGCGCGACGCAGGTGTCGGTCCTGGCGATCCTCGCCGGCCTGGCCGTGGCGCTGCTCGTGTACACCCTGGCCTTCCGGGACGGCGTCGTCGGAACCCGGCTGATCCTGATCGGCATCGGCATCTCCGCGATGCTCGACAGCATCACTTCGTACGTGCTCTCGCAGGCCGCGGAGTGGGACCTCCAGGAGGCTTCGCGCTGGCTGACCGGCAGCCTCAACGGCGCGGCGTGGGAGCAGACCGTGCCCGTGCTTGTCGCGCTGGCCGTCCTCGGCCCGGTGTTGCTCTCCCGGTCGCGGGACCTGTCCGCGATGCAACTGGGCGATGACACCGCCGCCGCGTTGGGGGTCCGCGTCGAGCGGGTCCGGATCACGGTGATCATCGCTGCGGTGGGTCTGATCGCCTTCGCCACGGCGGCGTCCGGGCCGATCGCGTTCGTGGCGTTTCTCTCCGGCCCTCTCGCCGCCCGACTCGTGGGCCGCGGCGGCTCGTTGCTGGTACCCGCCGGGCTCGTCGGCGCCCTGCTCGTGCTCGTCGCCGACTACGCGGGCCAGTACGCCCTCGGCACCCGGTATCCGGTCGGCATCGTCACCGGCGTCCTCGGTGCGCCCTACCTCATCTATCTGATCGTCCGCACCAACAGGGCCGGAGGCTCGCTTTGACCACGGACCACGTCCTCACCGCCGAAGGCCTCACCCTCGGCTACGGCGACCGCACCGTGATCGACTCCCTCGACCTGACGGTGCCGCCCGGACAGATCACCGGGATCGTGGGCGCCAACGCCTGCGGCAAGTCGACGCTGCTGCGTTCCCTGTCGCGGCTGCTGGCGCCCCGCGCGGGCCGTGTCGTACTGGACGGAAAAGAGGTGCACCGGCTGCCCGCGAAGGAACTCGCCCGCACTCTGGGTCTGTTGCCCCAGTCGCCGGTGGCCCCCGAGGGCATCAGCGTCGGAGACCTGGTCGGCCGCGGCCGGCATCCGCACCAGGGCGTTCTGTCCCGCTGGAGCGCCAAGGACGACGCCGCCGTGGCCGCCGCGCTGGAGGCCACGCAGACGACGCCGCTGATGGACCGCGCGGTGGACGAGCTGTCCGGGGGCCAGCGCCAGCGCGTGTGGATCGCGATGGCGCTGGCTCAGCAGACCGATCTGCTCCTGCTCGACGAGCCCACCACGTTCCTCGACGCCAGCCACCAGATCGAGGTCCTCGACCTGCTGACCGACCTGAACCGCAGCCGTGGCACCACCATCGTGATGGTGCTGCACGACCTCAACCTCGCCGCCCGTTACTCCGACCACCTCATCGCCCTCGCAGCCGGCCGGCCGCATGCCACGGGCGCCCCCGCGGACGTACTGACGGAGGATTGTGTCCGCACCGTATTCGGCCTGGACAGCCGGATCGTCGAGGACCCCGTGTCGGGCAAGCCGCTGATGCTGCCGATCGGACGCCACCATGTGCGGGCACCGGCCGGCCGAGGAGGCCGCTGAGCAGCTGAGGCGCGGCGGCTCAGGCGTGCAGGGCAGGCCGGTAGATCAGCTCCTGGATGTGGCCGTCCAGGGTCCTCTGCTCGATCAGTTCGAGGTCGAAGTCGGCCGCACCCCGGAAGATCGGGTCGAGCCCGGTCTCACCGGTGATCACGGGGAAGAGCGTCACCTGTACGCGGTCGACCAGACCGGCGGCCATCAGCGCCCGGTTCATCGACAGACTGCCGTGCGAGCGCAACGGCACCTCTGACTCCTCCTTGAGCCGGGCGACGACCTCGACGGCATCGCCCTTGGCGACGCTCCCGTTCGGCCAGTCGATGGGGTCCTCCAGGGTGGTCGACACCACCGTCGCGGGCAGGCTCCTCATCCGTGTCACCCACGGATCACGCACTTCGGACGCCTTGGTGCTGGAAGCCAGCATCTGCGCGAACGCCCGATAGGTGTTGGCCCCGAAGACCATCCGCTGCTCCTCGTCGTACTGGGCGAGGCGGTGGTCGAGGAGCTCGGGCCCCTGCTTGCCCCAGTAGCCGGTCCACTTGCCGCCGGCGGCGCCGAAGCCGTCGAGGCTGGAGAAGACGTCGAACGTGTAGGTGGCGGTCATGGTGCTCTCCTCGGGTGCGGTGGCCGGCGTGTCATCAGTACAGACCGGTGAGCGCGGCGGGACTCATCGCTCGTGGGCTCGTGCGTTTGCACGCGGGGGAGAAGCAGGACTCGGTGGTGCGGGCAGGCGGGCGCGGCGCAGGGCCGGGAACGCGGTGGCGACCGCGAGGGTGGCGGCGACGCAGACGAGGCCGCCGGTGATCACTGCCGTACGGGCGCTGGTGAGTTCGGCCAGGAAGCCGACCGCCGCGTTGCCCAGGGCGGGTGAGACGGTCGCCTGGACCATCCACAGGCTGCTGACCCGGCCGCGCAGTTCGTCCGGAGTGCCGTGCTGGAGGAGGGCCGAGCGCAGGGTTTCGGAGATCAGGTCGCCCAGGCCGGCCAGGGCGAGCAGTGCCAGGGCGAGCGGCAGCAGTGACGTCGCGCCGAAGCCGGTCAGGGACAAGCCCCACAGCAGGACGGCGCCGATCAGGGCATGACCGCCCGCGCGGCCCGTCCAGCCGCTGGTGGCCGCGCCGATGAGGGCGCCGAGCGCGGGGGCGGCGTAGAGCAGACCCACCACGCCGGGGCCGCCGTCGAACTGCTGGTCCGCCAGGACGGGGTAGAGCGCCTGAGGCATGGTGAAGACCATGGCCGCGGCGTCGATGAGGAGCAGGCCGACGATGAGCCGGTGGCCCCGGATGTAGCGCACCCCGTCGGTGACCGCGGCGAACGCCTGACGGACGCCCTTGGCGCGGTGTGAGACGGCTGGCGGCAGCGGCCGTACGAAGACCAGGGCCGCGGAGAAGACCAGCAGGCCGATCGCGTCGACCGCGTAGCAGGCGGCGAGTCCCGGACCCGCGACGAGCAGGCCGCCGACGGCCGGGCCCAGCAGGGCCGACAGTTGGGCGGCGGCGGAGGTCAACGCGCCCGCGGAGGCCAGGCGTTCGGTGCCGACGAGGGCCGGTATGGCCGCCAGCAGGGCGGGGCCGCCGAGGCCCGCCAGAAGTCCGGTCAGGCCGGTGGCGAGGTAGATGAGCCACAGATGCGGCTGCGGCAGCAGGGCGTTGAGGGCCAGTGAGGCAGCGACGAGCGGGAGGGGGAGGCGGGTTGCCAGCATCAGCAGCCGCCGGTCGTACCGGTCCGCCAGTACGCCGCCCGCCAGTACGCCGGCCACCATCGGTAACGCACGGGCGAGGCTGACCAGGCCGATGTGGCTCGCGGAGCCGGTGAGGTCGTAGACCTGCACGGCCACCGCCACGCTGGTCATGAGTGTGCCGAACAGGGCGGCAAGGAAGCCCGCGAAGAGCAAGCGGAAGTCGCGGCTGTCGCGGAGCGGGGTGAGGTCCATGGCGAGACGGGGCGGGCGCACGGGCGGACTCCAGGGGGAGTTAGGTGAGCCTTACCCAGGGAACCCTGTCGTCTGGAACGCTTAAAGTCAACATGTGTGAAGTTCAGTGATGTCGGTTGATCCCGGCTGCTCGGCGCTTGCTAGCCTTCATGGCGATGAGCAGCGACACTCCGGCCCGGCGGCGGCCGACCCACCGCAAAGGCCGCGCCACGCTCACCCGCGATTCGGTCGGGCGGGCGGCACTTGACTTCCTGGGGCGACGGGGGCCGGCCGAGCTGACGATGCGTTCACTCGCCCTCGACCTGGGCGTCTCGCCCCGCGCGCTCTACAACTACGTCGAGGACCGGCGCGACCTGATCACCCTCGCCGCCGAGTTGTTCGAGGCCGACTGGCGTCCGCCGGGGCTGGACGCGGGCCCGGACCGGTGGCGGGAGAGCCTGCGCGGCTTCTGCCGGGACCTGCGCGCGCACTACCGGCGCCATCCCGGCATGACGACGCTGGCCATGAGCGAGAACGTCACCATGGCGCGGCATCCGGCGATGCTGCGGAACGTGGACACGATGATCGGGTTCTTCGAGGACATCGGACTGCCGCTGGCGGACGCCTATCACGCCTGCATGGAGGCGATCCGGCTCGTCGTGGGGTTCGTGGAGTTCCAGGACGCCCTGTACGACCGACCGCACAGCCACCTGGACCCCGCCGACCTCCACCAACTGCCGCCGCCCTGGCTGCAGTCGGCGGCGGAGCCAGATCTGCCGCGCCTGAGCCGCGTCAGCGACCTGGAGCCCAGCACTCCGGACGCGCTGTTCGACTTCTCCGTGGACACCTTCGTCGGGGGAATCGCTGCCCGCGTGCGTTCCTGAGGGCACGATGCCAGACACTTCCGGCAGTTCGAGAAAGCGCGACCTGCCGGAAGCGACGGGCGTCAGGCCACCTTCGCCGCGGAGCCGAAGCCTCAGGGCGGGTGGGTCAGTGGTGGGGGCCCCGGCGGCCGAGGGTTCGCACGGGTGTTGCGCCGGGGCGGGTCCACTGTGGTACGGGGCGGCCGGTCGGGCCCCAGGTGGCGTTTCCGTCCGCGTCCGTGCGCCAACTCCAGCACGCGTCCTGTCCCTTGGGCCGGCCCTCGGGGTTGTCCTCCCACGCCTCGCCGCGGCCGTAGGGCGTCCTGTCGAGCAGGGCGAGGGACCCGTTGACCGGCTCGTTGCCGCGGCCCGTCGTGGAGTAGGTGAGGAACACCCGGTCGCCGTCGCGCAGGAAGCACGCGATGTGTCCCATGTCGCCGCCGACCGGCGCGGCCGCGTCGCGCACCGAGTACCAGGGCTGGGTGTAGCCCATGAACTCGATGTAGGCGGCCACCTCGTCCCACCGGCCCGCGGTCAGGACGGCGAAGGAGACGCCGCGGGCGTTGAGGTAGGACGCGTCCTGCAGGTGCCAGGCCGTGGTGGTGCAGCCCTCGCACTGGCCCTGGTGCGGTGCGCCGTCGTACCACATGTGCTGGTAGACCACGAGCTCGTCGCGGCCTTGGAACAGGTCCAGGAACGGGACTGGGCCGTCCGGCCCGACGACCTCGACCGTTCCGTCGATCTCCACCATCGGCAGCCGGCGGCGGGCCGCGGCGAGCGCGTCGCCCTCGCGGGTGTGGGCCTTCTCGCGGACCAGGAGTTCGTCGCGGGCGGCCTGCCAGGTGGCCGGGTCGACGATGGGCGGGCGGCCGGGCAGCTCGGTGGCAGGGTCGTCCGGAGTGCTCGTCATGGTGTCCTCCGTGGTGTCTCGTGCAGGGCAGCGCCGTGCCGCGCCGCCCTGTGACGGTCACCAGAAAGGACTGGTGCCCCGGCCGGAACTCATCGCGGGACGGGGCACTTTCAGCTGATCCCGCTGCCGTCGAGTACGGCCCGCAGGGCTGAGCCGGCCCGGTCGCGCAGCCAGGCGTGGGCGCGGTCGTTGTCGTGGCGCTGGTGCCAGACCAGGTGCAAGGGGATCGGCGGCATCGTGAGCGGCAGGGGCAGTGTCCGCAGACCGAGGCCGTGCAGGGCGGAGGCGGTGACGGCTGCCGGGACGGTGACGACGAGGTCGGTGTCGAGAACGAGCGGGAGGGCCGCTGCCGCGCTCGGCGTCGCGGCGATGACCCGGCGTTCGAGTCCGAGCGCGGCCAGGGCGTCGTCGACCGGGTCGCGCAGGCGTCCGCGGCGGGAGACGGTGATGTGCCCGGCCGCGGCGTAGCGCTCGGGGGTGAGGGGCCCTTCGGTCAGAGGGTGGCCGGGGCGGACCGCCGCGACGAGGTGGTCCTCGCCGACGAGCTGGTGGCGGATGTCGGGGGCCGAAGGCTCGGCGGAGCTCGATTCGAGGTCGACCTCGCCGCGCCGTAGCTCCGGGGTGTCGGAATTCGACTCCGCGACCAGGCGCAACCGTACGCCCGGAGCCTGCTGGTGGACCGCGGCGAGCAGGGTGGGGCCGCATGCCGAGGCCAGCGCGTCGTGCAGGCGGACGGTGAAGGTCCGGTCCAGGGTCGACAGGTCCAACTCGCGCTCGCGACTGAGGAGTTGGTGGGCCTGGTGGACCAGGTCGTGGACCTGCGCGCGGACCTCCAGGGCGTAGGGCGTGGGGGCCATCGTCCGGCCGGTGCGCACCAGGATCTGATCGCCGGTGGCCTGGCGGATCCGTCCCAGGGTCCGGCTCATCGCCGGGGACGTGACGTGCAGACGGGCCGCCGCGCCCGCCACGCTGCCTTCCTCCAGGAGTGCGTCCAGGGCGGTGAGCAGATTCAGATCCAGTTGCATGAGAGTAATCCTAGAGGTTACAAGCATGCACTTGCTGTTAATCCGCGGGCTGCCTACCTTCGAGACACGGACGGCGACGCACCGCACGCCGCCCCCACCAACTGACGGCGCATCACTCTCGCCGCCGCCCACCATCTCGCTGAGACCTCCGGGAGTGCTCCATGTCCGCTGACACCACTTACTCCACCGCCTCCGCTGCCTCCACTGACTCCGCAGTCGCCCTGCTCGACCAGGTGACCACCGCCGTCCGCGCGGCCGGTGACCTGCTGCGCGAGCGCTACACCCCGCAGGCCCGCGGTACCAGTGGCGAGGAGATCGTCGCGGAGATCCACGCCAACGACGACGCCGTGCTCGACATCCTGAAGGCGCCGCTCCTGGCGGCCCGTCCGGGCGCCGGCTGGGCCGAGGACGAACTCGACGGCGGCTCGCTGCCGCCGGGGGAGTGGTGGATCGTCGACCCGGCCGAGGGCAACATCAACCACGTCCACGGCATGCCGGACTGGGCCGTGACCGCCACCCTCGTACGCGACAACGAGCCGGTCCTCACCGTCGTCCACCTTCCGCTGACCGGCGACGACTACACCGCGGTGGCCGGACGCGGCGCCCACCTGAACGGCGCCCCGCTGCGCGTGTCGGCCAAGACCGATCTGGGCGCGGCCCTGACCGGCACCGGCCAGGCGCGGCCCGGCGAGGACGAGCACACGTTCCGCCGGATCGGCTCGTCCGTCACGCAGATGCTGATCAACGGTCTCGTCGTACGTGTCTCCGTGCCCGCCACCCTGCAGCTGATCCACGTCGCCGCGGGCTGCATGGACGCCTTCTGGCAGTTCTCCGACGTGCGTTCGGGGCTGGTGGCCGGCGCCCTGCTGGTCGCCGAGGCCGGAGGCACCGTCACCGACATCAACGGCGACCCGTGGAGCCTGGCCAGCCCCGACTTCCTGGCCACCGCCCCGGGCATCCACGCCGCGGCCGTCTCGGTCCTGTCCCCGATCGCCTGATCACCCGTCACCACCCCCCCAAGGAGCACGTCAGCATGACCAGCATCGGTACGACCAGCATCGGCATCCTCGGCACCGGCCGCGTCGGCAGCAACCTCGCCCGCGCGCTCGCCGCAGCCGGCCACGACGTCACCCTCGGGCACCGGCAGCCACGCGAGCAGGCATCCGCAGAGGCCCGCACGGGCAGTCCCGCCGAGCAGATCCGCCTCGCCGACCAGCGCGTCACCGCCGCCACCACCGACATCGTGATCAACGCGACCCCGGGCGACACCGCCCTGGCACGGCTGTCCGCCCTGGACACCGAGCTGACCGGGAAGATCCTCATCGATGTCTCCAACGCCACCCGGCACAGCCCCGACGGGTTCCCCGCGGACCTCTGCTACCCCGGCAGCAGCCTCGCCGAGCAGCTCCAGGAGGCCCTGCCCGCGACCCGGGTCGTCAAGACGCTCAACACCATGCTCTTCCCGGTCATGACCGCTCCCGCCTCCCTGTCCACTCCGCCCACCGCCTACCTGTCCGGCAACGACGCGCCCGCCAAGTCCGTCGCCGCCGGCCTGCTGGGCGACCTGGGCTGGCACCCCGGCTGGATCGAGGATCTCGGCGACATCACCACCGCCCGCGCCACCGAAGCACTAGTCCTGCTGGTCCCGCACGTGCTGCGCCGCAGCGGCTTCCGGCCGTTCGCCGTCTCCCTCGCACGCTGAGTCGCCGGTGCCGTTCACGACCGCGCGAGGCGCGGCGCCAGATAGCGCGCGGTGGCACTGCGCTTCGACCTGGCGACCTTCGCGGGTGTGCCGGTGGCGACCACCCGGCCGCCCGCGTCGCCGCCACCGGGGCCGAGGTCGATGACCCAGTCGGCGGTGGCGATCGTGTCGAGGTCGTGCTCGACCAGGACGACCGTGTTGTCGGCGTCCACGAGCCGGTGCAGCTGTCGGAGCAGCAGGGCGATGTCCGCGGGATGCAGGCCCGCCGTCGGCTCGTCGAGCAGGTAGAGCGCGTGACCGCGCCGGGCCCGCTGCAGTTCGGTGGCGAGCTTGATGCGCTGGGCCTCACCGCCGCTGAGTTCTGTCGCGGGCTGGCCCAGGCGCAGGTATCCGAGTCCCACCTCCCGGAGCGTTTCGAGGCTCCGGGAAGCGGCGGGGACCTCCGCGAGGAACGCGGCGGCCTCGTCGACGGACATCGCGAGAACCTCCGCGACGGTCTTGCCGCGGTACGTCACTTCGAGTGTCTCGGCGTTGTACCGCGCGCCCCGGCACGTCGGGCACGGCGCGTAGGTGCCGGGCAGGAACAGCAACTCGACCGCGACGAACCCCTCGCCCTGGCACGTCTCGCACCGCCCGTCGGGCACGTTGAAGGAGAAACGGCCGGGCGCGTAGCCGCGCGCCCTCGCCTCGTCCGTCGCCGCGTACAGCTTGCGTACGGCGTCGAACATCCCGGTGTACGTGGCGAGGTTGGAGCGGGGCGTGCGGCCGATGGGCCGTTGGTCGACCCGTACGAGCCGGTCGAAGGACTCGACCCCGGCCGCGTCCCGCACGTCGATCTCGAGTTCCGCCTCGTCCGGGTCCTCGGGCCCGTCGGCCTCTTCGGGGTCGGGCGCAAGGCCGAGATGGCCGCGCACAACCTCGGCGAGCACTTGTGTGACCAGCGTCGACTTCCCGGATCCCGATACGCCGGTCACCGCCGTCAGCACGCGAAGCGGGACGTCGACCGACACGTCGCGCAGATTGTGGCGCCGGACGCCGCTCAGGTGCAGCCAGCCCTGCGGCTCGCGGGGGCGACGGGCGTCGGGCCGGGCACGTCCGAACAGATAGTCACCGGTGGCCGACTCCTCGACCGCTTCGAGCCCCGGGACCGGGCCGCTGTACAACACCCGCCCGCCCGCCTCACCGGCGCCGGGTCCGATGTCGACGACCCAGTCCGCCCGGCGTACGACGTCCATGTCGTGCTCCACGACGAACAGCGAGTTGCCCGCGGCCTTCAGCCGGTCAAGGACGTCGAGCAGCGGCTCCGCGTCGGCGGGGTGCAGGCCGGCGGACGGCTCGTCGAGCACGTAGACCACGCCGAAAAGCCCGGAGCGCAGCTGGGTGGCGATCCGCAGGCGCTGCGCCTCGCCGGGCGAGAGCGTCGTCGAGCCGCGCCCGAGGCTGAGGTAGCCCAGGCCGAGGCCGAGCAGCACCTCGACGCGTGCGACCACGTCGGCGCAGATCCGTACCGCCGCCTCGGTGCTCTCCCCGTACCGGGCGCTCGACGTGGCGGCCGAGGCGTCCGGCAGTTCCGCCACGGGCCGCAGCAGTGCCGCGACCTTGGTCAGCGGGAGTGCGTTGACCTCGGCGATGGAGCGGCCCGCGAAGGTGACCGCGAGGGCTTCGGGCCGCAGGCCGCTGCCCTCGCACGCGGGGCAGGGCACACTGCGTACGAACCGCAGCGCGCGATCGCGCATCCGCTGGCTCTTGGAGTCGGCCAGGACGTGCATGACGTGCGCCCGGGCGCTCCAGAACTTGCCGTAGTAGCCGTAGTCGATACGGCCCGGTTCCGGCTCGATGAGAACGGAGGGCTGCTCGTCCGTGTAGAGCAGCCACTCCCTGTCCTTCTTCCTGAGCCTGCGCCACGGTCTGTCGATGTCGATGCCCAGAGCGCTCACGATGCTGCGCAGATTGGCGCCCTGCCAGGCCCCGGGCCAGGCCGCGATCGCACCGTCACGGATGCTCAGCGACGGGTCCGGGACGAGCAGCTGCTCGGTGACGTCCAGCGTGGCGCCCAGGCCGTGGCAGCGCGGGCAGGCGCCGGCCGACGTGTTGGGCGAGAATGCCTCGGCCTCCAGGCGTTCGGCGCCCGGCGGGTAGGTCCCGGCACGCGAGTAGAGGATGCGCAGCAGGTTGGACAGGGTGGTGAGGGTGCCGACCGTCGAGCGTGAACTGGGCGCCCCGCGGCGCTGCTGCAGGGCCACGGCGGGTGGCAGTCCGGTGATCTCCTGGACGTGCGGAGCACCGACCTGCTGCAGCAGGCGACGGGCGTAGGGCGCGACGGACTCGAAGTAGCGGCGCTGGGCCTCGGCGTAGAGCGTGCCGAAGGCGAGCGAGGACTTGCCCGAACCGGAGATGCCGGTGAAGGCGACCATCGCGTTCCGCGGAATGTCCACGTCCACGTTGCGCAGATTGTGCTCGCTGGCGCCGAGGACACGTACGCAGTGCTCGGCCGCAGAATCTTCCATGGCATGTCTTTAACCGTTCGGGCCGCCGCCCTTGGCCGCCACGCGAATGAAAGAACGTCAGGCCTGCACGATGCGGCGGATGTTGTCGATGCTCCCGCAGCCGGCCTTGAGCTGCTTGGCCCGCTCGCGGGTGAAGGCGGCGCCCAGTTCCTCGCGGCGTTCCATGGCCACGTTCTCGCGTGCCCCGTTGAGGATGGTCCGCTCCTCCTCATCGGTGTGGTGGGCCACCGCCTCGACGAGCTTCTCCAGCTTCTCGTCCCAGTCGTCGGAACCGACGTCCTTCACCTCCAGGAGGGCCAGCAGCGCCTTGTTGCCCTCCTCGTGCTCCTCGACGCCGTGTTCGACCTCGTCGTTGTCGATGTCCCGGTAGCGCTTGAGCGAGGGGTAGACATCGGACTCCTCCGCGAGCGCGTGCGCGATGAGCAGGTCGGCGAACTCCCGGAGCGCCTGTGCCCGTTCGGCTTCCACGCTGCGCATCTGGCGGAACAGGTCCTCCATCCGCCGGTGATCGTCGAGGATCAGCTCTACGACGTCGGTCGATGCTGCCTTCTCCGGCATACGGGGCTCCTTCTCGGCAGGGGGCAGGGGGCGCAGTGCGGTGCGCGCCTTCGTAGAGATACGTAGCGTGCGCACTGCTCCCACGGGGTGCCTCGTGTACCCGGCCGTCGCGTGTGTCACTCCTGCGGCCTACCGGAGCGCACCGGCGACCGGTCAGCCGGCCAGGGCGATGTGGGCGGTGATGCGTTTGCCCGCAGGTTCGGGGTGGACGTCGAAATTCTGGGCGACGGCCATGACGATCTCCAGGCCGTGCCCGCCGATCCTGAGCGGGTCCTCGGAGCGGACGACGGGCCGGGCGGTGGCACTGTCGTGCACGGTCACCGCCACCGTGGCGTCCACGATGTACAGCTCCATCAGCATCGGGCCCGGCGCGTATTTGCAGGCGTTGGTGACCAGTTCGCTGACCACCAGTTGAGTGAGGTCCATCGCGCGGGCGGAGACGGTGACGTTCTGGTCCGTTCGGGCCCGGGTGAGGAAGTCGACCGCGAGGTGACGTGCCTCGGCGATGGAGGAGTCCCCGCCGTCCAGTGGGACGGCGACACCCATGGTGTGAGCTCCGGACGGCCCCTCGCCGTCAATGCCCGCTGACTCCATTTCTTTTCCACCCTCATCCCCGTTGTCTGCGCTCCCCTACCCTGCTGGACGCGGTACATACAGGTCTGGCCCGGATCGATATTCCATGCGAGCGACCCTGCCCGTGACGTCGGACAGGTCCGCGGTGTGTGCTCGGCCCGAGCCGTGCCAGCGGGTGCAGTCGAGAACATGGTGTCAGACCTTTGCCCGCGGCGACTGCTCATATGGCGGGCACGGTCGGTGCTGCGGCTGCCTGCCTGCTGCCTGCTCTGCCGGAGAAGCGGCTGTCAGGGATTCTGCGAGGATGTGCCGCATGGGTGTGTTCAGCAGGAACCATGTGACGGTGACCGGTCGGGCCGGGGGACCGGTGGTGGTCCTTGCGCACGGGTTCGGGTGCGACCAGAACATGTGGCGCCTGGTGGTCCCGCTCCTGGAGAGCGACTTCACCGTGGCGCTGTTCGACCATGTGGGCGCCGGGCGCTCGGATCTGTCGGCGTGGAGCGAGGAGCGCTACTCCTCCCTGGACGGTTACGCGGATGATGTGCTGGAGATCTGCCGTGAGCTGGGTCTTGGACCGGTGACGTTCGTGGGGCACTCGGTGAGCGCGATGATGGGCGTCCTGGCCGCGGCCCGGCAGCCGGAGGCCTTCGCCGGTCTGGTGCTGCTCGCCCCGTCGCCGCGCTTCGTCGACGATCCGGCCGCCGGTTACCGCGGCGGGTTCAGCGCCGAGGACATCGAAGAGCTGCTCGGCTCGCTTGACGCGAACTACCTGGGCTGGTCCGGCGCCATGGCTCCGGTGATCATGGGCAATCCCGACCGGCCGGAACTGGGGGAGGAGCTGACGAACAGCTTCTGCCGCACCGATCCGGACATCGCGCGTGTCTTCGCCCGTGTCACGTTCCTGTCCGACAATCGCAAGGACCTCGACGGCGTCAGCGTGCCCACTCTGGTCGCGCAGTGCTCCAGTGACGCAATCGCGCCCCTGGAGGTCGGAGCCTTCGTGCACGCCCGGATCCCCGGCAGCCGCCTGGTCACCCTGAACGCGACCGGGCACTGCCCCCAGCTCGCCGCGCCGGAAGAGACGGCGGCCGCGATCACCGAGTTCGTCGAAGCCGCGCGATGATGTCCAAGACCGGCGACGGCGGGGGCGGCGAGCATCCCGGCTCCGGAGAACATCCCGATCCCGGAGAACATCCCGGCCCCGGAGAGCAGCCCGGACACGATCAGGCGGCGTTCTCCGCACTGCTCGAGGACAGCGTCGAGGACCTGTACGAGCACGCGCCGTGCGGCTACCTCTCCACGCTCCTCGACGGCACCATCGCCAAGATCAACGCGACGCTCCTCGACTGGCTCGGCTACGCCCGCGACGACCTGGTGGGCCGCAGGACGTTCGCCGATCTGCTGACCGTGGGCGGCCGGCTCTACCACGAGACGCATTTCGGCCCCCTGCTGCGCATGCAGGGCGAGGTCAGCGGGATCGCCCTGGAGCTGAAGGCGGCCGACGGCGGCCGACTGCCCGTCCTGGTGACCTCCACGGTCAAGAACGGCAGCGACGGGCAGCCGCTCCTGATCCGCACCACCGTCTTCGACGCCGGGGACCGTCGCGCCTACGAGACCGAACTGCTGCGCGCCCGGCAGGAAGCGGAGCGCGAACGCGAGGAACTCAAGCGGCTCAATGCCGTTCTCCAGCAGACCCTGCTGCCCCCTGCGCTGGTGAGCGTGCCCGGCCTGGCGGTGGACGCGCACTACCACATCGCCTCCACCGACATGGTCGGCGGCGACTTCTACGATCTCTTCCCCCTCACCGCGGGTACCTGGGGCCTGTTCCTGGGCGATGTGTGCGGCAAGGGCGCCGCCGCCGCGGCCGTCACCTCCCTGGCCCGCTACACGCTGCGGGCCGCCGCCGTCTACGACCCCGACCCGGCCGCCGTCCTGAGCAACCTCAACACGGTCCTCAACCACGAGTACAACGGCGACGACCCGCGGTTCTGCACCGTCATCTTCGGCCTGCTCACCCCCGACACCGCCCAGGGCGGCTTCCGCATCACCCTGGCCAGTGGCGGCCACCCGCCGGCCCTGCTCATGCGCGCGGACGGCAGCGCCGAATACCTCCCCACCTCCGGCGGACAGCTCATCGGGGTCCTGCCCGACGCCCACATCGCCACCACCACCGTCCGCCTCACGGCAGGTGACACCCTGGTGCTCCACACCGACGGCCTCACCGAAGCCCATACGGCCTCGAACAGCGACGACGACCGCTACGGGGACGAAGCCCTCCTCGGCTTCGCCCGGGCGCTGGCACCCACCACCGCATCGGGCGCCGTCGCCGCGATCCGCGACCTGCTCGACACCTTCGGCACCGGCGTCGACGACGACACCGCCGTCCTTGCCATCAGCGTGCCCCGACCCACCAGTGAAGAGCAGCAGTGACTCAGCTCGCCGTCCGCACCCGGACCACCGCAGCAGGACCCGTCGTCGAACTGGTCGGCGAACTCGACTACGACAGCGTCCACCAGCTGCGCGAACTCCTGCCCGAACTGACCCTGCGGCCGGGCCAGCAGCTCGTCATCGACCTCGCCGGCCTCGCGTGCTGCGACTCGAGCGGCATCAGCGGCCTGCTCGCCGCCCGCAACCACGCCCTGTCCGCCCGGGCGGGCATCGCCCTGGCCGCGGTACCCCGCCGCATCAGCCGAATCTTCGACGCCGTCGGCCTGGGCCAGGTCTTCCCCACACACCTCACCGCACAGGCGGCCGAAACCGCCTGGACACTGTCCGCGCCCCAGCCCTGAACCGGTCGTCAGCCGATGGGCGGACTGTAGTCGCGGCCGCTGCCGGGATGTCCGTGGGGAGTTCGCCCCGGGCGTAGGCGCGGATCCGCGCCTCGCGGTCGTCTCTCCCGTATCCGTACAGGGCCGTGACGAGCCAGTTCACCAGGTAGGTGAGCGCGTAGACACGGTCGTACGTCCGGTGCCGGTCGAAGAAGTCGGCTTCCTGCCGCGACAGTTGGAAGCGAGAGGAGATGGCGAGGCCGTAGTCGGCGAAGTAGAGGCGGCGGCCGTCGGTGAGGATGTTCTCGAAGTGGGCGTCGAAGTGCAGGAGACCGCGGGCGTTCATGAACGCGGTGCCGGCTTCCAGGTTCCTCTCCACCATGGTGCAGGCCCGTTCGGCGGCATCCGCGCCGGCGGTCAGCTGCTCGCCCAGCCACTGGTGCAGATTCTGCGGGATGTACTCGAGGAACAGCGCGACACTGGCCGATGACTGCCGAAGGGCCTCGATCCGGGTGCGCACCTGCGATCCGCCGCCCCAGTAGGCCACCGCCCGGTCGACGTCGGCCAGTTCCGCGGGCAGGGGCGTGGAGTCGGGCAGGACTCGCCAGTGGTACATCAAGGGGAAGCCCTCGCAGGCCCCCGAGAGCACCCAGTCCGTCGTACGGGTATGTACGGCGAGCTCCCTCCAGGCGCCGAATCCCGGACCGCCGATGCCGTACTGGCAGAAGACCGGCAGCCCGAAGACGTTCGCCGTGGACCCGGCGTTCTCCGGTCGCCGCTCCAGATCGGTGAGGGGCACCCGCTTCACGAAGACCGGGACGCCGTCGATCTCCAGCAGGGCCGCCTTCCCGCCGATGCCCGAACCCATCGGGGAGGCAGCGTCCAGGAGATCGAGCAGGGCCCCGTCACCGTGCCGGGCCAGGGACGCGGAGACGGCCTCGTGGGCGGCGAGACGCGCACCGCGGGACGATGTGTCGGGGCCTTCCAGGCGAGCCTTCAGCGGTCCGCCGACCGCAGAGCCGCCAGGGCCCGGTCCGCGTGGGCGCTCATCCGGAACTCGCTGCGCACCACTTCCAGGACGCGCCGGTCGGCTCCGATGACGAAGGTGGCCCGCTTGGTCGGCAGGGGACCGAAGCCGCGTGCCACACCGAACTGCCCGCGCACCGCGCCCTCCGGGTCGGACAGGAGCGGGAAGCCGAGCGTGTGCCGCCCGGCGAACTCGCGCTGGCGCTCGACGGGGTCCGAACTGATGCCCACCGGCCGGGCGCCCACCGCCGCGAACTCGGCCGCCAGGTCCCGGAAGTGGCAGGCCTCGGCGGTGCAGCCGGGCGTCATCGCCGCCGGGTAGAAGAACACCACCACCGGGCCCTCGGCAAGGAGCGAGGAGAGGGCCGTGGGCGTACCCGTCTCGTCCGGCAGCGTGAAGTCCTCCACGAGGGAACCGACTTGGATGCGTGTCATCGCCGCGCTCCTCGTCCGGGGCGGGCGCCGAGAGGTGCGGCGGGAGCGAGCGGTGGACGAGGTGGGCGGACAGACACGGGGTCTCCTCACGGCGCGGCGGCACAAGGCACAGGTCACGGGCACTGGGCCGGTGCTGGTGCCGGTACCAGCACCGGTATCAGCACCAGCACCAGCTCTAGCACCAGCACAGCACTGGCTCTGCCTCGCGATACTACTCGGCGGTAAGGAGCCGTGCCCGCAGCCCGGTTCGCCGCGGGCACGGCACACCGGAGCCCCTGGGGCCGCCCTGGTGCCCCAGGGGCCGATCAGTCACATGCGCACAGGGCGCATGCGAGACCTGCCGTCACGCCGCCCGGGCGTGCTCGGTGCCGCGTTCCGTGCTCTCGTCACCGCGGATGGCCTCCGCGCGGACCCTGGCACAGCTGGTGGTGATGAGACGTGAGACGTGCATCTGCGAGATGCCGAGCTCCTCGGCGATCTTGCTCTGCGTCATGTCCTCGAAGAAGCGCAGGTACAAGATGGTGCGCTCACGCTCCGGCAGCCGCCGCAGACCGGCCTTGGCGGCCTCCCGGTCGGTGATGAAGTCGTAGGCGGGGTCGGATGCGCCCAGGGTGTCCGCCAGGCTGAACCCGTCGGGGTCCGCGGAGACCTCGGCATCGAGCGACAGGGCGCTGTAGCTGGTCAGGGCCTCCAACCCGTCACGGACCTCGGCCTCGGTGAGACCGGTGTGCTCGGCGAGGTCCGCGATGCTCGGCTCGGCGTCGTGGCCCGGCTGCTCCATCAGATCGCGGCGCGCGACACGCACCTTGTTGCGCAGCTCCTGCACGCGCCGGGGCACCCGCACGTCCCACATACGGTCGCGGAAGTGCCTGCGCAGTTCTCCGGTGATGGTGGGCACGGCATAACTCTCGAAGGCCCCGCGTTCGGGCTCGTACCGGTTGACCGCCTTTATCAGGCCCATCGCGGCCACCTGTCGCAGGTCTTCGAGGTTCTCGCCCTTGTTGCGAAACCGGCCGGCAAGGCGGTTCGCCATGGGCAGCCATGCCGTCACGATCTCCTCGCACAGCAGGTCGTGCTCGGGTCCGCCGTCGAGCGTGGCGAGATGGGCGGCGGCCGCCTTGGTGTCGGGTGCGTCGTCGTGGGGGCGGCCCGTACGGCGACGGGCGGCGGGCGCGGTGGCATCGGTAAGCATCAGAAATCGCTCCTCAACGGTGGGCGGGCAAATGACCGCGAGAAACGGGATGACCCGGAGCCGGGCATCCGGCGGGAGAAGACAGACCGCTCCCCGCGGATGCGCCTCCGGTCCGAAGCACGAAGTACGCCTGCCCCTCGACTCGGAGGGGAAACAGACATCGGCTCAACGGATTCGCAGGAGCGCCCTTCGTGAAGATCCGGAGCGCGGTGATCGCCCGCCCGTGAGCCGATGCATCACCTGGTACTTCCCGGGTACCTGGCGCCCGCACCGCCACGCCGCCCGGCTCGCTGCGGCAGCCCGCCCGGGCGAGCCTGGAGAAGGCGTCCGTCACCGAGTGCGGGCACCGCGGACGCAGGGAAGGACATGCCATGGGCATACGCAGGCGGATCAGCCGGTGGCCCGCGTACCGGCAGTTCACCGAGGGAGACCCGCTGGGCCGCGGACGGGCCGCCATGTCCGGGCAGACGGCGCGCATTCGGCCCCGTACCGATTCGGCTGATCGGGTCGTCTCGTCGGTGTGCCCCTACTGTGCGGTCGGCTGCGGACAGGAGATCTACGTCAAGGACGAGTCGGTGGTCCAGATCGAGGGCGACCCGAACTCGCCCGTCAGCCGCGGCCGGTTGTGCCCCAAGGGCTCGGCGACGCTGCAGCTCACCACCGGCGATGCCCGGCATCACCAGGTGCTCTACCGGCGCCCCCATGCCGAGGACTGGGAGCCGCTCGACCTCGACACGGCCATGGACATGGTCGCGGACCGGGTGATCGAGACGCGGCGCGACACCTGGGAGTGGCAGAACGAGGACGGACTGCGCACCGCACGGACCCTGGGAATCGCCAGCCTCGGCGGCGCGACCCTGGACAACGAGGAGAACTACCTCATCAAGAAGCTCCTCACGGGGCTCGGCGTGATCCAGGTGGAGAACCAGGCCCGCGTCTGCCACAGCTCCACGGTCGCAGGTCTCGGCACCTCGTTCGGCCGCGGCGGCGCGACCACCTTCATGCAGGACCTCCAGCACGCGGACTGCATCGTCATCCAGGGGTCCAACTTCGCCGAGGCCCACCCCGTGGGCTTCCAGTGGGTGATGGAGGCCAAGGCACGCGGTGCACGCATCATCCACGTCGATCCGCGCTACACCCGCACCAGCGCCCTCGCCGACCTGCACGTACCGATCCGCGCCGGCAGCGACATCGCCTTCCTCGGCGGGATCATCAACCACGTCCTGAGCAAGGAGAAGGACTTCAGGGAGTACGTCCTCGCCTACACCAACGCCGCCACGCTCGTCGGCGAGGACTTCCGCGACACCGAGGACCTCGACGGCGTCTTCTCCGGCCTGGACCAGGACAAGCACCACTACGACCAGACGAGCTGGCAGTACGAGGGCGTCGACGTGCAGGCGCCCGCCGGTGACGTCGACGAACAGTACGAGCGGCGGGTACGCGAGACCGGCGAACCCGAGACACACGGCTCCGGAGGCGCACCCACGGAGGGCGCGCCGCCCCGCGACGAGACCCTGACCCACCCGCGGTGCGTCTACCAGGTCCTCAAGCGGCACTACGCGCGCTACACGCCGGAAGTGGTCGAGGAGAGCTGCGGCGTGCCGCGTGCGACGTTCCTGGAGGTGTGCGAGGCGCTGACCGCGAACTCGGGCCCCGAGCGGACCAGCGCCTTCGCCTACGCGGTCGGCTGGACCCAGCACTCGGTCGGCTCGCAGTACATCCGCGCCGCCTGCGTCCTGCAACTGCTCCTGGGCAACATCGGGCGGCCCGGCGGCGGCATCCAGGCACTGCGCGGACACGCCTCCATCCAGGGCTCCAGCGACATCCCCACGCTGTTCAACCTGCTGCCCGGATACCTGCCGATGCCGAACGCCCACGCGCACGAGACCCTGGACGCGTTCATCGAGGCCAGCCGTACGGACAAGGGCTTCTGGGCGAACATGCGCGCCTACTTCGTGAGCCTGCTCAAGGCTTACTACGGCGACGCGGCCACCGCCGACAACGACTTCTGCTTCGACCACCTGCCGCGGCTCACCGGCTCGCACTCGACGTACGAGACGGTCATGGCGCAGCTGGACGGCGTGTGCAAGGGCTACTTCCTGATGGGGGAGAACCCGGCGGTGGGCTCCGCGAACACCCGGTTGCAGCGGATGGGCATGGCGAACCTCGAATGGCTGGTCGTGCGGGACTTCTCGCTGATCGAGTCGGCCACCTGGTGGCAGGACGGCCCCGAGATCGAGACCGGGGAGATGGCCACCGAGGACATCGCCACCGAGGTGTTCTTCTTCCCCGCCGCCGCGCACACGGAGAAGTCCGGTTCGTTCACCAACACCAACCGGTGGGTGCAGTGGCATCACGCGGCCGTGGAACCCCGCGGGGACGCGCGCAGCGACCTGTGGTTCACCTACCACCTGGGCCGCCGCATCAAGGAGAAGCTGGCCGCGTCCAGCGACCCGATGGACCAGCCCGTGCACGACCTGACCTGGGACTACCCGGAGGAGGGGCCGCTGCGGGAGCCGGTGGCCGCCGCGGTCCTCGCCGAGATCAACGGCCATGCCGCCGACGGGTCCCCGCTGTCGGGGTACACCGAGCTGAAGGACGACGGTACGACGCGGTGCGGCTGCTGGATCTACTGCGGGGTGTACGCGGACGGCGTCAACCAGGCCGCCCGCCGCAAACCCGGCAAGGAGCAGGACTGGGTGGCCGCCGAGTGGGCGTGGGCGTGGCCCGCCAACCGCCGCATCCTCTACAACCGGGCCTCGGCCGCCCCCGACGGCACCCCGTGGAGCGAGCGCAAGGCCTACGTCTGGTGGGACGGGACCGACGGCAAGTGGACCGGGCGCGACGTGCCGGACTTCGTACCGGACCGCGCCCCTGACTACGTGCCGCCCGAGGGCGCGACCGGGCCCGACGCGCTGCGCGGCGACGACCCCTTCATCATGCAGGCCGACGGCAAGGGGTGGCTGTACGCGCCCGCCGGTCTGGAGGACGGTCCGCTGCCCACGCACTACGAACCCCAGGACTCGCCCTTCCCCAACGCCCTCTATCCCTCCACCCCGCGCTCTCCCACCCGGCAGCTGATGCCGCGCGAGGGCAACCGCTACCACCCGAGCGGCGACGAACCCGGCAGCGACGTCTATCCGTACATCGTCACCACCCACCGCCTCACCGAGCACTTCACGGCGGGCGGCATGAGCCGCTGGTCGCCCTACCTCTCCGAACTGCAACCGGAGTTCTTCTGCGAGGTCTCGCCGCAGCTCGCCGCGGAGTGCGGCCTGGAGCACACCGGCTGGGCCACCATCATCACGGCCCGCAACGCCGTCGAGGCCAGGGTCATGGTCACCGCACGGATCAAGCCCCTGACCGTGCACGGGCGCACGGTCCATCAGATCGGCCTGCCCTTCCACTGGGGCCCCAACGGCGTGGCCACCGGCGACGCGGCCAACGAGCTGGTGGCCATCGCCCTCGACCCCAACGCCCACATCCAGGAGGACAAGGCCCTGACCGCGGACATCCGGCCCGGCCGGCGCCCCCGCGGACCCGACCTGCCCGAGCTGGTCGCCGAGTACCGCCGACGTGCGGGCATCACCGAGACCACGGGCACGGAGGCCGGGAAATGACGGAACGCCATCTGCTGAGCGGGGTCGAGCCCGACCCTGCCCGTGACGCCGGACACCCGGAACCGCCCCCGCGGGTCGGCTTCTTCACCGACACCTCCGTATGCATCGGCTGCAAGGCCTGCGAGGTGGCGTGCAAGGAGTGGAACGCGATCCCGGAGGACGGGCTCTCCCTCACCGGGATGAGCTACGACAACACCCAGGGGCTCGGCGCCTCCACCTGGCGGCATGTGGCCTTCATCGAGCAGACGGTGCCCGCGCGGACAGAACCCGGGCAGACGGTGCCCGAGCCGCAGGGGCGCACCCAACTCCCCCTCGCGGAGGGCACGACGCCTGCCACCCCGCCGGAAGCGGGGGAGAGCACCCGCTGGCTGATGTCGTCCGACGTGTGCAAACACTGCACGCACGCGGCCTGCCTGGACGTCTGCCCGACCGGCTCGCTCTTCCGCACGGAGTTCGGCACGGTCGTGGTGCAGGAGGACATCTGCAACGGCTGCGGCTACTGCGTGCCCGCCTGCCCCTACGGCGTCATCGAACAGCGACCCTCGGACGGCCGGGCGTTCAAGTGCACCATGTGCTACGACCGGCTCGGCGCCGGACAGGAGCCTGCCTGTGCCAAGGCCTGCCCCACCGAATCCATCCAGTTCGGGCCGCTGGACGAGCTGCGGGAGCGGGCCGCTCTGCGCGTCGACCAACTGCACGAGGCGGGCGTCAGCGGCGCCCACCTGTACGGGGACGACCCGGCGGGCGGCGTCGGCGGTGACGGCGCGTTCTTCCTGCTCCTGGACAAACCCGAGGTGTACGGGCTGCCACCCGACCCCGTGGTGACCACCCGTGACCTGCCCGCCATGTGGAAGCACGCGGGGGCGGCCGCCGTATCCCTGCTCGGCGGATTCGCCCTGTCCTTCGCCCTGCCCGCCCTTGCGCGACGGAGGGCGGCGCGGTGAGCGGGGGACGAGGGCGCCGTGGACGCCGTGGACGCCGGGGCGAACAACTCATGGTGCCGGAGGCCGAGTTCGCGTCGTACTACGGCAGGCCGATCATCAAGGCGCCGTCCTGGTCCGCCACCGACATCGCCGGATACTTCTTCCTGGGCGGTCTGGCGGGCGCGGGCTCCGTGCTGGCGGCCGGCGCCCAGCTGACGGGGCGTGCGCACACGGCCACCGCCATGAAGGTGTCGTCGCTGGGCGCCGTGTCGCTGGCCGCGGCGGCACTCATCCACGATCTCGGGGTGCCGAGCCGCTTCCCGAACATGCTGCGGGTCCTCAAACCGACGTCACCCATGAGCGTCGGGTCCTGGCTCCTCGCCGCTTACGGTCCTGCCGCAGGAGCGGCGGCCGTCTGCGCCGCCACCGGCCGCCTGCCCCGCATCGGCGCGGTGGCCACCGGCGCCGCTGCCGTGTTCGGCCCGGCCGTGGCGTCCTACACCGCCGTCCTCGCGGCCGACACCGCGGTGCCCGCCTGGCACGGCGCCCACCGCGAACTGCCCTATGTCTTCACCGCGTCCGCCACGGCCGCCGCCTCGGGCATGGCCCTGGTGACAGGGCCCTCGCGCGAGTCGGCCCCGGCCCGGTGCGCCGCGGTCCTGGCGGCCACGGCCGAGGCCGTGGCCCTGCGGGCGGCCGAGGAACGGCTCGGCATGGTCGCCGAGACCTACCGGCAGGGCCGTGCCGGACAACTGATGCGCTGCGCGCGGTGGCTGACCGCGGCCGGTGCCGCCGGGGCCGCGGCGCTCGGCGGGCGCAGCCGCCCGGCAGCAGTGGCCGGCGGTCTGGCGATGCTCGCCGGATCGGCCTGCACGCGCTTCGGCATCTTCGCGGCCGGTATCGCCTCGGCCGAGGACCCGAAGTACACGGTGGTCCCGCAACGGGCGAACAGCCGGGCCGACGAGCGGCCGACGTGCGGCCCGTACGACCACCACGAATCATGAGATCGACCCACCGACGAGGAAGGGACAGCAGATGCCTGCCGGATCGAGCAAGAAGCGTGAACGCCAGTACGAGCACATCAAGGACAGCGTCGAGGAGCGCGGAGGCTCGACCAAGCGCGCCAAGGAGATCGCCTCCCGGACGGTGAACAAGGAACGGGCCCGTTCGGGCGAGTCGAAGACGGCCAGCAAGACCTCCACGCAGGACAAGAAGTCGGCGTACGAGCGAGGCGGGGAGCGCTCGCACAGCGGCGCGCAGGGGCCCACCAAGGACCAGCTGTACGCGGAGGCCAGGAAGAAGAACATCGACGGCCGCTCGTCCATGAACAAGCAGGAACTCAAGAAGGCCCTCGGCCGCTGACGTGCCGCTGATCGGGTGATTCAGCCGATGCGGCGTGCATGCCGGGAGGCGGATGGGGCACTCGGGGCGCGGGGTGCGAAGCAAAGCGTCGGAACGGCCTCGGACGCTTGGCTTTGCCGGTCGGCCGCATTGGGG
>NZ_JBSGSG010000099.1:0-33547 GCF_053606765.1 Streptomyces sp. NPDC055189 | reverse complement strand
CGGCGCCGTAGGCATCACAGCAACCCCACCCACCCGCACACCCAACGGACCCAGAACATCAATATCCATCACGCCAAATCCCCTGTTCGTGAGTGGCCTGCATCCCGTGCTGATCCCGTATCGATCCCGTGTTCACTCAGTAAAAAACCAGCAACCCGGTTTGTCAATACCAGACCGGTCATCCGGTTTCTACAGGCACCAACCCGCCCTTGAGTACACCTAAAGCCCTCTTGGGAGATCTGCCGTGGGACACGAAAACCCCCTCGTCACAGGCGTACGAGAGGGAATGATGAGACATGTTCGACGAACCCGCGGCCGCCGCCCGGCGGCCCTCAAGGGGCCTCAACAGCCCAGGAAGCCTCGAAAAAACAGCCGGTCAGGTCTGTTTATCGGCCGGGTTTCAGACCGCCTCCCCTGTCAGCTGCGGCAGGACCAACTCCCAGAACGCGTCGATCCGCTGCCCCGAGAGCCACCCCTGATCCCTGCCGCCGAGCACCTCGAAGCCCACGGTGGCCGCGACGATGGCCGGGGCGACCCGCTCCGGCGTCACGCCGTCCGCGAGGCCGCCCTCACGCTCGGCGCGCTCGAGCATGTCCTCGACCCACTCCTGCCAGTAGCGCCGCACGTCGGCCGTCGCCCCCAGCGCGGGTTCACCCCCCAGTTCGAAGCCGGCCCGCACGACGACGTCCTCCGCCAGGCGGCTCATCAGACCGTGCGTCGCGTCGACCAGGCCCTGCAGTGCACCACCGGGTGCGCCGTCGGCCGGCGCGTACTCGGTGATCGTCCGCAGTCTGCGTGCCGCCTCTTCCTCCACCGCCCGGGCCAGCGCCCGCTTTGACTCGAAGTGGAAATGCAGCGCCCCGTTGCTGACCCCTGTCCGCCGGCTGATGTGGGCGAGCGAGGCCGCCGCGTACCCCTCGCGCGCGAACACCTCCGCGGCGGACTGGATCAGAGACTGACGGGTCCGGACCGCCCGCTCCTGCTTGGCCATCGCTCACCTCTCCAAGACAACCTGCCTTCAACGCGGCCGTGCCGACATTCACGGACTCATGACGTCGCCAGGCCCCCTGCGACGCGCGACCGGGGCCGTGCACTGCAAAGAACGTGCCGCACTTTCACCGCGATCGGAACAACAAACCAGCTGGTTGGTTTTGTCGCGTCCTTAACGGCCGAAGCAGTGCGGGGTCCAGTCGGCAAGGTACCGCAGCCGCCCTGGATCGGGCCCGCCGGGGCGCCCGCCGACACCAAACCTGCCCCTGGACCTGAGGTTACGCCCACAATCGGACGGTAGACACCCCTCCTCCGGGCGCCAGGGATCACACGTGGCGCAAAATGCATCGCGCCGCCGACCCCGCAGCGGCAAGCCGAGCGCTCACTTACAGGCAGCAAATAAACCGCAAGGTTGGTTTGTTAACGGGAGGGAGAACAGACCCACGCCGTTGCTTTCCTTGCATGAAGCATGCAACGCGCCGTTCGCGTCCGCCGCGGACACAGTCATCGGGCACCCGCGGCGCGCCCTCAGTCGGCAGCCCTCAGCTCGCTGCCCTCAGCGCACCGCCCCGGAGCCGGCGGCCCCCATTGCCCCGCGCTCCGGAACCGGAGCCAGCGCGGGAAGGAGCAGGAGCCAGAACCACGTGAGGGGATCGGGCGAGCGCCACCGCGCGTCGTACGCCCCGAGCACCTCGATCCCGACCGTGGCCGCGACCACCGCGTCCGCCGCGTCCCGCGCCGGGACACCGGGCGCGAGCCCGCCCCGCGCCTCGGCCGTCGCCAGCGCTCCCCGGACCCACTCGCGCCAGGTGCCCCGCAGGTCTTCGCCCACCCCCGCGCGCTGCCCCGCCCCGCACAGGTCGAATCCGGCACGCAGCACCACGTCACTGCCGAGGGCCCGTACGAAGTCGTGCGTGACGTCGATCAGGCGCTGCAGTTCGCCCCCTCGCACAGGCCCGCGGCCCGGCGCATCGCTCCCCGCGCCGGCGTCGACGATCCGGGCGAGCCGCGCCGCGGCGGATGCCGCGACCGCGTCCGCCAGGTCCGCCTTGGTGGCGAAGTGGAAGTACAGGGCGCCGTTGCTCACCTTGGCCCTGGCGGTGACCATCGCGAGCGAGGCCGTCTCGAAGCCCTCCCGGTGGAACAGTTCGGCGGCCGCCTCGATGAGCGCGTTCCGGGTCCGTACCGCGCGTTCCTGTTTGGTCATCAGGGCTCCGTTGATGCGCTGGGCTGCCGACTGCCCCCGCACGCGCAGGCACGCGGGCACGCAGGCCCCGAGATCATCCGAGTACCGCCTTGAGCATTGCTCAAGGCATCCCAGTAAGCGCCTACAGCACTCCTCTTGCGGATGCCCCCTCATCGGCCGCGCGGCCGCACGCCTTTTCGCCGCAGGCGGGCGTGTGACCACAAGGGCCCGCCGACGGGCGGCAGTTGCCCGAACGGGCGCGATCACGGCCCGCAGCAGGGGCTTTGGGCAAAGATCGGGCTTGAGGGTCAGATTCAAGTCAGCCCGCAGTAGATTGAGTGCGGAGTTATCGCCCGTTCTGGCCCGAGAGGTCGGAACGGAATGCTCCATTTCTTGTCACGCAGCATTGCCCGGCGCCTGTAGAAAATAAACCGGGTGGTCTGTATGTTGAGACGCGTGAGGCGCCCTGTACGGCACACTCTCCAGTTGCGATCCGGGGGATCAACATGTCCACGAACACGTTCCGCCCCGCAGAAGACACCCTCCACCGAATACCTGCCGGCCTGGCGCCGCAGGATCCCTGGCCCATGGTGCCCAAACCGGTCCAGCTCACCACCACGGTGCCCAGGGAGTTCGTGCACCGGGCGGCCCTCGCCGAGGTGCTGCTCACCGGGAAGCGGCACGACGACGCCGGGTTCGGCGTCACGGCCCAGTGGCCGCGCTGCCACAGCTTCTTCACGCCGATCGCGGGGCTGTTCCACGACCCCCTGCTCGCCACGGAGACCATGCGGCAGGCCACATACCTTCTGTCGCACACGGAGCTCGGCGTCCCGCTCGACTACCAGTTCCTGATGCGCTCCTTCGCCGTGTCGGTGCAGCCCGAGCAGATGCGCGTCGGCCCCGCCCCGGCGGACCTCGACATCGAAATGACATTCGCCGAACCCAGCGGGGGCCGCGGCAGGCTCACCGAAGCCCGCATGTCCGCGGTGATCCGCCGGAACGGAGAGTCCGTGGCCACGGGCAGCTTCACCTATACGTGCATCACGCCGTCGGCGTACCGCAGGCTGCGCGGCAACCAAGGGCTCATGCACATCCCGCTGACGGCACCGGTCCCGCCGCAGAGCGTGGGCCGGGTGTCACCCACCGATGTGGTGCTCTCGCCGATCGGTGCCGAGAACCGCTGGCAGCTGCGCGTCGACACCCGCCACCCCGTGCTCTTCGACCACCCCGTCGACCATGTGCCCGGCATGCTGCTGTCCGAGGCCGCACGACAGGCGGCAACGGCGGTCCTCGGTTACGGCCAACTCCTGCCGGTCCGCATGGAGACCAAGTTCTCGAAGTACGTCGAGCTGGACGCTCCGTGCTTCATCGAGGCTGTCCGGCTGCCTTCCGGCGCCGACGGGGGCGATGTCGTACAGGTCACCGGAGCGCAGGACGGGCAGGAGACCTTCCGGGCCGAGATCACGGCCGTGCCCGCGCCCGTGTAGTCGCGCCCCTCTCTCATCCGAACCGCTCCGTATGATCCGCGGCCCAAGTGGCGAACGGCGTCCCCGGCCTGCCGAGTAGCTTCGCAAGTGCCGGGTCCGTGCCCGCCTTGGCCCCGGACCGCTGGCGCCGGGCGCTGGCCAGTAGTGCCTCGACGACCGTCTCCGGATAGCGCCCCAGCATGGCGGTGCGTGCTTGCTCCGGCGTGAGCTCCACGAACGTCAGCTGCCGGCCGATCGCCCGGCCCAGTTGCGTCGTCTGCTCGACCGGGGTGAGCGCTTCCGGGCCGGTCAAGGTGTAGGCCCGGCCGGTATGCCCCTCTTCGGTGAGAGCGCGAACCGCGACGTCGGCGATGTCGCGCGGATCGACGCATGCGTTGGCAGACGTGCCGTACAGCGCCCGGACCACGCCCTCGGACCGGATATCGGGGGCCCACGCCAGGGTGTTGGACATGAAGGACCGCGGCCTCAAGAGTGTCCACGCGAGACCCGAGGAGCACAGCAGTTCCTCGGTGTCACGCTGCCAACGGGTGATGGCGTCGTCCGCGCCCTCGTCCTGGACGGCGGCGGCGGACACCTTGACCACGTGTTCCGTCCCGGCGCTGCGGGCCGCGCGCAGGAACCGTTCGTCCTCCCCGCCCCCCACTCCGCAGGTGATCAGCAGCGCCCTGCGCACGCCCCGCAGCGCTCTGCCCAGCGAGGCCTCGTCCGCGTAATCCCCCTGAACCACCTCGGTTTGGGGGCGCAGGGCGGTGAGCCGCTCCGGCCGCCGCGCCAGCGCGCGAACCGCTGTGCCCGACGGCATCCGGGCCAGGGCATGCCTCCCGATGGTGCCGCTCGAACCCGTTACCAAAATCACCGGACCTCCAAAGCGTCTGACGGGTTTCCACCACCGCGCGAGCGCATGGAGCTGCCAGGCGCGGTAAGATACGAACTTGACGGTTTGTTTGTAGGGGCATGCAACAAGGAGGTGGACTCATGGTGAAACAAGACCGCGCGATCCGAACCCGCCGGACCATCCTGACGGCGGCTGCTTCGGTGTTCGAAGAGCGCGGCTATCAGGCAGCGACGATCACCGACATCCTCGACACGGCCGGCGTGACCAAGGGCGCGCTCTATTTCCACTTCCAGTCCAAGGAAGATCTGGCCTACGGAGTGATGGCCGAGCAGGGGCGGCAGGTCGTCGTCCCGCCCCGGACCTGCAAGGTCCAGGAGCTCGTCGACATCGTCGTCCTGCAGACCTACCGGCTGCAGACCGACCCGATGGTCCGCGCCGGAACGCGGCTCACACTCGATCAGCAGGCCACCGACCTCAACCGTGCCAGCCCCTTCCAGGACTGGGTCACGGTCGTGTGCGCGCTGCTCGAACAGGCCAAGCAGCAGGGCGAGTTGTTGCCCCATGTCGTGCCGATCGAGACGGCTGAGCTGGTGGTCGGCGCCTACGCCGGCACCCAGGCCATGTCGCAGGCGGTCAGCAACTACGCAGATCTGAACAAGCGTGTCCTGGTGATGCTGCGTCACGTACTGCCCAATGTCGTGGTCTCCTCCGTGCTCACGACCATCGATCTGTCTCCCGAGCGCGGCAAGATGATCTACTCCGAGGCCGTCGTGGAGGCCGACAGAATTTCCCTCGCGGACGTCCCCGCCTGAGCGGCTGACGTCGGCGCAAGCCACCCGGACAGCAGCCGATCAAGGTCATCGGCGCTGTCGGCATGTTCCGACGCCCGGGCGATGTGACCGTCGGGCCGCAACAGCAGTGCGGCACAGGGAAGTTCTGCCACTGGTTCGGCCCATACGGTCCGCACGGCATCCCGCGTCGCACGCCGGCTGCCGGGGCTTCGGCGTTCTGCTCCGTGGTCGAACCGGAGCAGCAGCATGCGCCGGTCCCGCAGCAGCCGGATCACGTCAGTCGGCCCGTCGGCCGTGTTCAGGGCCACGTTGTTCAGAAAACGCCCCTGCCAGCGGGCCGGGTCGCCGTGGGCAGGCGCCAGGATCTCTTCCTGCCCGCTGACGAGGAGACCGAGCTGCTCCGGGTCGGCGCCGTGGCCGATGCCAGGGACCAGCTCCTCCAGCGAGGCCGGAGCGTTCCCCGGCCGCATCAGCTCCACCTGCGCGCGTACGTTGTCGATGACGCGCAGGGCGGCAGGACGGCGCTCGGCCTCGTACGTGTCGAGCAGGCCCCGGCAGGCCACGTCCCGCACGGTGAGTGCCAGCTTCCAGCCCAGGTTGAGCGCGTCGAGCAGCCCCGTGCTCAGGCCCTGTCCGCCGATGGGACAGTGCACGTGCGCGGCGTCACCGGCCAGCAGCACGCGCCCCGACCGATAGCTGCGGGCGAGGCGCGAGAAGTCGCTGAAGCGGCTCAGCCAGCGCGGTTCGTCCATGCCGATCTCCCGGCCCACGATCCGCGACGCCTGCCCGCGGAACTCCTCGAGCCCGAGCGGGAGCAGGTGGTCGACGTGAGCCCTCGTAAAGTCGCACACACGCAGGTGCAGTCTGCCCTCGGGAGCCGGCTTGGCCACGACCCAGCCGCGCGGCGTGCGATGCCAGCCCGGCTCCGGCGCTTCGGCCCCGGCACAGCGAACGACTCCGGCCATGGCCGCCATCGTCGGCGCGGACGTATCGGACGGGATGCCGCTGAGAGTCCGCACCGTGCTGCGGCTGCCGTCGGCCCCGACGACGTAGGCGGCCTCGAACTCGGTTTGCCCGCCGGGGTGTTCGGCGCTCACCCGCACGCCGGTCCCGCCGCTCTCGAGCCCGACCACCCGGTGCCGGCGCAGCAGCCGCGCGCCCCCGGCCAGCGCCCGCTCCTCGAAGAGCCGCTCGAAATCGGCCTGCGGTCGTTTGATCAGCGGTTCCGGCTCGCCGGCGGGTGCGGTGAGCTCCAGGCCCCACGCTCCCGCGAAGTGGAACGGAACGCTGACGACCCCTTCGCCCGGCGGGAGTTCGGGAGCGGGCAGATAGCCCCCGCGTGCGAGGACCTGCCCGGCGCGGGCGTGCACGGTGGTCGCCCTGGGGCGGGCGGACACGGCGGCCCGCTCCTCGAGAACGACCGTCCCGACGCCGTGGGCGGCGAGCTCGGCGGCGAGCAGGAGGCCCACCGGGCCACCACCCACGATCACCACATCTGTGCGGACGTGCGTCATCACGGTCGCTCACCCCCGGCCGGAAATCAAAGACACCAACAGACACCGTCGAACCAGCGAGAAGAAAATATACCGGTTGGATGGTTGTTTTTGCCGGGGTCGCCGCAGAACACTTTCAGCCAATGCGGAGAAGAGCTCTACCGGCGCGCCATTGGGGGTTGAATAGAAAACCGGTGAGTCCGTATCTTACGTGGAAGTGCTCGATCACGTGCTCGATCACGTGGACCTTCTTCCGGGGGAGAAGTCTGATGAGCTTGATGACTTCAGGCGCTTCGGCGTCGCGAACAGCGGTCAGCTCGATCGGGGAAGGGCACCCCGAATCCGGCCCCGGTGCCCTGACCACGACGGTGCCCAGTGAGTACGTGCACCGCTCTTCGATGGCCGAAGTCTTTCTGACCAGCTGCCGCAGGACGAGCGGAGCGCGCTTCACGCTCACCGGCCAGTGGCCGCGGGCGCACGCCTTCTTCAACGGTCCCGACGGGCGGCACGATCCGCTGCTCGCGGCGGAGACGATGAAGCAGGTCGCCCTGTATCTCGCGCACGCCGAACTGGGCGTGCCGCTCGGCCATCGCTTCATGCCGTGCGACCTGTCGTTCACCGTCACCCCGGACGAACTCGCCATCGGGGATGTGCCCAGCGACCTCATCATCGAGGCGGACGGCGCCGACCTCATGCGCAAGGGCAGCCGCCTGGTGGAGTTCTGCCTGGACCTCACCATCCGGCGCGGCGGCCGAGTCCTTGCCACCGGCACCGTGCGCTTCGTCTGCCTCTCCCCCGGTGCCTACCACCGGCTGCGCGGCGCGGCTCCGCAACCCCCGCCGGCCCAGCGGCCCTCGGACGTGACCCCGTCCGCCTTCGGCCGCGGTCTGCCGCGGGACGTGGTCCTGGCATCGAGCGACCACCCCGGCCGCTGGCGCCTCAACCCGGACCCGCACCACCCGGTCCTGTTCGACGTCGGCGACGACCACATACCGTCGATGGTGCTCCTGGAGGCCGCACGCCAGGCGACGTGCGGGCTGCTCGCCGCCGACCGCACGCTGACCCTGACGGGCATGGCCACGGAGTTCCACAGCTACGCAGAGTTCGGCCGCCCCTGCTGGATCGACGCCGCTCCCCTCCTCGCGCAGGACACCGACACCATGAGCGTCCTGATCACCGGCAGCCAGGGCGGCCGCCGGGTCTTCGGCTCGCAGGTCAGCGGAATCGTGAGGCGGCGCAAGGACTGACCGTCCGGCCTGTCACAGCGGCAGCGTGATGCCCATCTCCCGCATCGCCCGCGACGGCGGTCCGCCCTCGGAGCGCTCCGTCTTGTAGCCCTTGCTGCTCGGCGCCAGGGTCCGCGGATCGACCGCCTCCGCCGGGGCCGAACCCGCGTACAGACCGCCCGGATCGGAGTCCCGGTCGTGCGGAAGGAGCCAGAACACCCGGCGCCGGAAGGTCCCCGATGAGCGGGACGACTTGGCCTGCGGGCCGAGCAGCGCATAACCGACCATGCGTCCGTCACGGTGGTAGGCGGGCCTGCCGCGCCGCGTGGGCAGCCGGTCCAGGCTCTGGCGTACGTAGTCCAGGGCGTCGATGTCCTCGAGCCAAACGAGTTCGGCCTCGTGGGAGATCTCGTCCTCTGCGATGAGGGCGCTCATGCTGTCTCCTCGTCGGCGAGCGTGGTCAGCAGTCCGATGCCCGGGTAGTACTTGCGCTGGTTGGAAAGGATCATTTCTTTCGGCGACTCAAGTCCCACTGCCTCGCGGACCCGGGCGGCAAACGCCCTGGACGAGACTGCGGGAGCGCCCTCATTGTGGCACCAGGCCCGGTAAGCGGCGTACAGCTGCGCTTGTTCCGCCCTTAATTCCGGGTGGAGCGCGCAGGATTCGCCGATGAAACGCCCGGTGTGGTCCTCGGTCTCCGCGTACGCCGTCGTCGCGATGCGCACCCGCTCGGGTCCGGCGAGATCCTTCTCGCCACGCAGGTAGCGACGGGCGCCTTCGATCAGCCAGTTGAGGATGCCGGGTCCCTCCTCGGTGACCAGGATGTCGGCGAGGTTGTCGACCTTGCGTTCGTCGGAGACGACCCGCTCGAAGGGGATGAGCCGCATCCGCCGCCAGAACGCGAAGCCGCCGCTGCCGACTTCGGGCCGGTGGTTGCCGAGCAGCCAGAGCTTGTGGGTGGGCTCGAAGGAGAAGAAGTCCTGCCTCATGCGCCGCGCCTTGATCCGGTCGCCGCCGGTGAGCAGCTTGACCCTGGCCTCGTCGAACTTGTCGCCCGGCTTGACCTCGCTGCACACGATGACCCGGCGGCCGTGCAGTTCGGCGAGGTCGGTGGGATGCCCCTCGTACGGGCGGGCCATCAGGAAGCCCGGCGGCGCGGCATCGGCGTAGTCGCCGAGGAGCTTCATCAGTACGTCGAGGAGTACCGACTTGCCGTTCTTGCCGGAGCCGAAGAGGAACGGCATGACCTGCCCGCCGACGTCGCCGGTGACCGAGTAGCCGAGCAGCACGTGCAGGAAGTCGATCATCTCGGCGCCCTCGGGCCCGTCGCCGAAGGTGTCGGCGAGGAACCGCGTCCAGCGCGGGGTCGGCGTGGGCCGCGGCGGCAGCGAGGTGGCGCGGGAGTGGAAGTCCCTGCCCGGCTGCGCCTTGCGCAGGACACCGGTGCGCAGATCGACGATGCCCGCCGGGGTGCACAGGGTGTACGGATCGGCGTCCAGGAGCGTTGCGTTGAGAACCATGCCGGGGGCCGATTTGGCCTGGCTGAGCATGGCGTTCATACCGCTGGTGGACAGGGCACGGCGGCGGTGCTGCAACAGGGCGGACGCGGAGTGGATGCCGCGCGGGTCGTCGCTCGCGATGGCCTCGGCGAGGTCGCCTGCGGCCCACAGCACGGTGTCGTCCTCGTCGATCTGCCAGCGGTTGCCGTCCCAGCGGTACCAGCCGAGGCCCGGTACGTGCCGGTAGTCGTCCGCGTACAGCTTGACGAAGAGCTTGGCGTTGCCGCGGTCGGTGAGCGTGTCGGGCAACAGGCCCTGCGGTACGGCGATTTCGGCGGGCGTCTCGCCGCGCTGCTGCGGCACCTGCACGGGCTGCACCGGCTGTACGGAGGAAGCGGATGCCTGCGGGGACTGGGCGTCGGCGAGGATCTGGACGGCCACCGCCTCGGCGTCGAAGTTGAACAGGGGTATGTCCTCGGGCGTGTTGTTCAAGGCCGGCCCCCGAGGGCGAGGGGGCGGCGCTCGCCGGCGCGCAGGCCGCTGCTGATGATGGATTCGCAGCGCCGGTCCTGCCCGGGCCGTACGTCGGCGGCGAGCTCGGTCAGGGTCCGCTCGGCCTCGTCCCGCGCGAGGTGTCCCGCCGCGACGAGCCCGCCCGCGGTGAAGGCGGCCCGGTTGAGCTTCTCGGAGAACGCCGCGCCCTGCGGAACGGCGGCGCAGGCCGCCACCTCGGCCAGGACCTTGTCCAGGGCCCTGGCGGCCCCTTGGCGTCCGTCACCGGCGGCGGCCACGGCCTGACGAGCCCTGGGCGGCGGGACGGTGGCACTCAGGGGCGGCCGCCGGGCCGGGGCGAGGTGCCCGGTGCGCTCCAGCTCGGCGGCGAGCCAGTCGGGCAGCAGCGCGGGCTCACGGGTGGCACCGACGGGCGTGTAGGACCCGTCAGCCGTACGGGTGCCGGGCGCGACGATGTAACCGCCGTGGGCCCGGATGTCGACCTGCCAGGCCAGGGCGCGGCCGCTGCCGGAGCCCGTGGAGGACTGCCAGCGGTGGCCAGGGTGGGCCCGGTACCAGACGTGCAGGCCGCCGGAAGGCGTACGGACGCGCAGCGTTGCCGTATCGGCGGCAGGGCTCTGGGCACCGCGCAGGGCGGCGAGCACACCGAGGGTGTGGAAGCCGTCGGCGAGTCCGGTGAGGTCGATGCCGTCGGCGATGGTGATGCCAGGCAGGAGACGGGCCCGGTCGGGCAGCGGCTGCGCGTGCGCGTCGACATCGATGACGACAAGACCTGCGGGCCCGCAAGCCACGCCCACTCCCGGATCCCGGCCCTCGCCCGTACCCCACCAGCGCTCGATCCGGCCCGGATCGAGCGTGGCGGCACGGAAGCCGTGGCACCAGCGGCCGTCCGGCAGACAGGGACAGCCCTCATGGGTGTGCCCCGGAGCGCGGCAGGCCTCGCAGTTGCCCGCGGGCGTCTTGCGCCCGGCGGCCAGGGGATGAACCGGCCAACCTCGGCCCGCGCACCACTTGGCCGTCGCGAACGACCGACCGGCCGGCGGCCGTCTGCCGGACTCCGACCATCCGCTGGCCGGCGTCCGTCCGCTGAGCGACTGTTCGCTGCGTGAAACTCGCAGCTCAGCAGCCATGTATTTCCCCCGTCAGCGACTGAAGCGACTCAATGACTAAAACAGGTTAGCGAAACTGGTCTGAAAATTCGTGCGCTTGGGGAGGGTGTGACGATCACCGGACATACAGCGACCGAAGCCCGGCCCCAGCGACCGGACCCCTCATCGGTAGCTGTCCGTCCAGGCGCACAAAACAGCAGCTCAGAGCCCATACACACCGGGAATCAGCGACTGAAGCGACTCAAGTCCCCTATATATGAAGCCCACGCGCACACACGCACACACGCGAATGTCTCTACATACCCGAACCTTCGGTCGCTTCAGTCGCTGTCTGCTCCAGGACACCCCTCTGACCAGCAGGTTCCCTCGATTTCGAGAGAGCGACCGAGAGGCACTTCGGTCGCTCGGCTTCAGTCGCTGCCCAAATGACCGCTCTCGAGCGAGCCTTGAGCGCGCATGGAGTACGCGGTTCCGCCGACCGGATCATTTCGGCCGCTCCCATGACGATTCCAAAACCGGGTCGCTTGAGTCGCTTCGGTCGCCGGCCCTTGGGGTGCCAACGCCGTAGCCGCTGTGGGTCTGGGTGAGGTGGACGAGCCCGCGCCCGGCTTCCCGGGCCGCGGCCTCACTTCTGCAGCACCCGCACGCCCCTCCAGCGGTGACCAGGAAGCCTGCAGCCTCATCCGCGCTCACGCAGATATGCCTCAAGCTCCGCAGCCCCGTTCAGCATTGCCCGCCCCCGGGCCGACAACCGGCCGTGCCAGTCGGACAGCGTGGCCTCCAAGGGCTCCAGGCCGCCGGCCGTTCGCACCCGGTCGATCAGCGGGGCGATCTGCTCGAGGAGGTAGCCGCCCCGCCTCAGTTGGTGGGCCAGTTGAACGTCCCGTACGTCGGCTTCGTCGTAGACGCGGTATCCGGTCTGCGGGTCGCGGCTCGGGCTAACGAGCCCGGCGTGCTCCCACTTGCGCAGTGTCGCGGGACGGATTCCGAGCCGGGCCGCCAGTGGTCCGATGAACGTGCTGCCGCCGGGCCCGGCACCTGAGGACGGATCGGGCTGCCCGGCGCCCAGAGATGCGAGGTCGCTCAGGGCGCTCTCCACCGCCCGGAGGGTGCGCCGGTCGTCGAGCAGTTGGGCGTGGCTCTCGTCGATGAACCGGAACGCTTCGTCGACGCCGCCCGCACCCCCGCCCCGGTTCACGGCCTGCATGATCGACGTCGCCGTCCGGTGGCCGTGCCCCGGCACCAGGGCAAGGAACGCGCACAGCGCACCCGCGTGCAGCGCGGTGTAGGTGCGGTAGCCGTGAGCGGTGCGGTCGGCCGGAGGGAGGACGCTGTCCGCCTCGTAGTTCCTGATCGCCTGCGTGGACAGCCCGTGCCCGCGCGCCAGATCGACCGGCCTGAGCCGACCGCCACCCCCGCCGCCCCGACCCCCGCTTTGAAGGTTTTTCCCCATGTGCCAGACGATATCGCGCAAAAGTTTCAACCGAAGGTTGAACGATAGCGTTTAGGGCATGGCTACTGACACCGCAGGCATCAAAGACCTGGCGACCCATCCCGTCGAAGCCGCCGCCCTCATGAGGATGCTCCCCGCCCGCCCCCGGCTCCTCGCCCTGGGCGAGCCCACCCACCGCGAGGACGCTCTCCTCGACCTGCGCAACGAACTCTTCCGGCAGCTGGTCGAGCAGGAGGGCTGCCGGACGATCGCGATCGAGAGCGACTGTCTGATGGGCCTGGTCGTCGACGACTACGTCACCACGGGCAACGGCACCCTCGACGAGGTCATGCAGCAGGGGATCAGCCACGACTGGGGCGCCTCCGCGGCCAACCGCGAACTCGTCCGCTGGATGCGCGCCTACAACGTCCGCGTCGACAACGACGGCCGCCCCGCGTCCGAACGCCTCCGCTTCGCCGGTTTCGACGGCCCCCTGGAAATCACCCACGCCGCGAGCCCCCGCCAGGCCCTCACCGCACTCCACGGCTGCCTCGCCGCCCACGTGGACGCGGACCTGCTCCCCTGCACCACCGGCACACTCGACCGCCTGCTCGGCGCCGACGACCTGTGGACCAACCCGGCCGCGATGATGGATCCCTCCCAGTCGACGGGGCAGTCGGCCGAGGCCGGTCAACTGCGGCTGTTCGCCGATGATCTGGTGGCGCTGCTCGACGAGCAGACACCGCACCTGCTCGCGACGACATCACGCGACGCCCTGGAGCGGGCCCGCCTGTACGGGCGTACCGCGACGGGCCTGCTGCGCTACCACCACTGGATGGCCGACACCTCGCCCGCCCGCATGGCCCGGCTCCTGGGCGTAAGGGACCAGATGATGGCCCGGAACCTCCTCGCCGTCGCAGAGGCCGCCGAGGCCGCCGAGGCCGTAGCGGTAGCCAAGCAAGGCCCGGCATTCGTCCACGCCCACAACTCCCATCTGCAGCGGGAGAAGAGCACGATGCAGATGTGGGAGGGCCCGGTGGAGTGGTGGAGCGCCGGTGCACTGGTGAGCGCACGGCTCGGCGAGGAGTACGCCTTCGTGGCCACCGCCCTCGGCACGATCCGGCACCAGGGCGTGGACACGCCGCCGCCGGACACCCTCGAAGGCCTCCTCTACGCGCTCCCGCAGGACCCCTGCGCCTTCGAAGCCCCGCGGCTTGCCGCGGCCCTCGCCGCCGACACGCTGCCGGCCCTGCGCGTATCACCCTGGTTCGGCTACGCCCCGTTCGACCCGGCCCACTTGGCGGCAGCAGACGGCCTCGTATTCGTCAGGGACGTCCCGCTGACCTAACCGGCCAGCGCCTTGCTGATCGCCCCGATGAAGTCGTCGAGGTCCTTCGGGTTCCGGGACGTGATCAGGGTGTAGCCGTTGGCGTCGTCGCTCACGACGGATTCGTCCACCCAGCTCTTGACGCCCGCGTTGCGCACGTCGGTGCGTACGGAGATGTACGACGTCAGGGTCTTGTCGCGCAGGACGTCGGCTTCCACCAGGGCCCAGGGTCCGTGGCAGATCGCGGCGATCGGACGCCCCGAGTCCGCGAACGCCTTGATCGTCTCCAGAGCCTTGGACTGCAGGCGCAGGTTGTCGGCGTTGATGGTGCCGCCCGGGATCACGAGCAACTGGTGCGCGCCGGGGTCCACCGCGTCGAGCGTGGTGGTGGGCTCCATCGTCTCGCCGGGGTCCCGGTCGCCCACCAGCGTCTGGATGGGGTCGGAGCTGACGGCCGCGACGGTGACGTCCGCGCCGTCCTGCCGCAGCCGCTGGACCGGGACCAGCAACTCGTCCTGCTCGACTCCGTAGTTGGTGACGAGTACGAGTACTCGGTGACCGTTGAGCGGCTTGTCCGACATAGTGTTGCGCCCTTCTCTCGTGTCTCTCTGTATGTCCCGTGTGAGGTCAGCTCTCGTTGGACTGCTCGGCGGCTTCCGTCTCGGTGGAGGCGCCGGCCGTGGCGAGGGTGCCGCCCGCGGTCTCCAGGTGCGCCCGGACGAACCACTGGAACTGCTCCAGGTCACGCAGCTGCCCGATCAGCAGGTCCTCGGTGGCCGGGTCGATGCCGCCGACCGTCTTGAGCGCGGCACGCAGGTCCTGCAGCAGGCCGGTGTACACGAGGTCGAGCGCACCGAGGTGGGCGATGGCGTCGTCGCGGCCCACGCTGTAGTCCTTCCAGGTGCGCTCCTCGACCAGCGCGCCCGGCGTGCCGTGGGCGACGCCGCCCAGGGCCGCGAGCCGCTCGGCGACGTCGTCGGCCATGTCACGCACACGGTCGACCTGCGGGTCGAGCATCTCGTGTACGGCGATGAAGTGCGGGCCCACCACATTCCAGTGGACGTGCTTGAGCGTGAGGTGCAGATCATTGAGGGAGTGCAGTCGCAACTGCAGGAGTTCGATGACCGTGCCCGCGTCCTGCACGGTGAGGCCGGGAACGGTGTAACGGGGGGTTGCCTCGGAAGCCACAGCTATGTCTCCTGTCTCGTACGGGTTTGCCCCATCCCGGTAACCCGTGATCGGCGTACGAAACCCGCCGCAGCCAGATCCGCGCCGGACAGCGCCAAGCCCGGTGGCCTGCCGGTTCCAGCTAAGGCTCTACCGGCCGGGGGCGCCACCCAAAGGAGCCGTCGCACACCGGGACGCCGCTGGTCAGCAGTGGTCGGCCGGTTTCCGGACCCGACGATTCCCACCCTGACAGTCCTGCAAGTCCTGCCGCCGATCGGGTACACGACCGGCATGCACACTCACAGTCAAACCGTCCTGGCCGCCTCCGCAGGCAGTTCGCTGATCATGGTCGTCGTCGGCGTCGTCGTTGTCCTCGGCCTCCTCGCCATGTTCGTCTCCGGACGACGCCGCGCCGCGCGCCGTACCCAGAGCAGCACTCCCGCCCACGGCGCCGGCCCCGTCAGCGGCGAGGCCCAGCACGGCACCACCTGGCAGACCCCCGACGACGACGCCGACCAGGGGCGTCCGCACCGCTGACCGGCCGGTGCCTCGGACCGCAGCCCCCGGCCCCTTGCGCTGCTCGCGGTCCCGGCCGCGTGTGGCCGGTCTCCACGTTCAGGAAGCGAGCGTGACCTCGACCGACCCGGTCCGGCTGACCAGCCCTCCCCGAGCCGCCCCGGCGACCGCGTGCCGCTGGGGCGGCTTCTGCGCGTGGTTGCGTGCGAAGACGACCAGGCGCAGGACGGCGAAGCGGGCGACGCCGGCGAGCGCGGAGGCGGAGAGGTAGACGGCCTGCTCCAGGACCGCGCCGGGCGTGGCCACCAGCTGCTGCAGGAGGAGCATCGCCAGGCAGGTCACCGTGTACGCGGCTGCCGCCGACCCGGCGGACTGGGCGTGCTGGCGCCGGGTCGCGCGCCCGCCCGCACCGAAGGTGAAGCGCGCGTGCATCTCGGTCGCGAGCAGCGTGGAGACCACGGTGACCGCCGCGTTGGCCAGGCCCCAGGGGATCCAGGACGCGAGGGCCGCCACGGCGAAACTGGAGGCGACCCCGACCCCGCCGCCGCAGAGCGTGAAGCGGGCGAAGGCGATGAAGGCGCCGGGCGCCGCCTGCTGCTGACTCTCGGCTGTCTCCATTACTCCCACCCCTTTATTCACTGGCCCGCTTTGGCAGTGGTGCCATCATGGCACACTTATGGCGCCATGGCGAGGCATTATTGGCGCCGCACGCGCCAACGGTGGGGCCAGGGCGCCAGAGGGGGCATTTCTAGGGCTGCTGGCTTACGACTCCTAAGGCTCCTGGCTTACGCGCCCAGGGCTGCGACCAGGTCCGCAGGTCCGCATCAACATCGCGGCACCCCCGTAGATGCCACAGTGGCTCGCCTTGGTGCCAGGTGGGCGCCATGGCGGAGCGTCGGCCTCGCAGGAACACGGCCGGGCGGCGCACACCGGCGGAATGCCGGGTGTGCGCCGCCCTTCGGCGTTGCGGCTGCTGCTACTTCGAGTCGCGGTCGTAGACGGCCTTCGACCAGCGGTAGCCGAGGACGGTGAGGCCGACGCACCAGGCGAGGGCGATCCAGCCGTTGTTGCCGATCTCGGTGCCGAGGAGGAGTCCGCGCAGGGTTTCGATGGCCGGGGTGAAGGGCTGGTACTCGGCGATCGGCTGGAACCAGCCCGGCATGCTGTTCAGCGGGACGAAGGCGCTGGAGATCAGCGGCAGGAAGATCAGCGGCATGGCGTTGTTGCTGGCCGCCTCGGCGTTCGGGCTGACCATGCCCATCCCGACCGCGATCCAGGTCAGCGCGAGGGCGAACAGCGTGAGCAGTCCGAAGGCCGCGAGCCACTCAAGAGCCGTGGCGTCCGCGGAGCGGAAGCCGATGGCCGCGCCGACCGCACCGACGAGGACCACGCTGGCGAGGCACTGCAGCACACTGCCGACGACGTGCCCGATCAGCACGGATCCGCGATGGATGGCCATCGTGCGGAAGCGGGCGATGATGCCTTCGCTCATGTCGGTGGAGACGGATACCGCGGTGCCGATGGTGGTGGAGCCGATGGTCATCAGGAGGATGCCGGGGACGATGTAGGCGATGTACGCATCGCGGCCCGCGCCGCCGCTCATGGTGTCGCCGAAGATGTAGACGAAGAGCAGCAGCAACATGACCGGCGTGAGCAGCAGGTTCAGGGTCATTGAGGGGTAGCGCCGGGCGTGCAGGAGGTTGCGGCGCAGCATCGTGTTCGAGTCGCGCACGGCGAGGGACAGGGCGCTCATCGGACGGTCTCCTTGGACTGGTTGGGGACGTTCGCCGGGCCGGTCAGGGCGAAGAACACGTCGTCGAGATCGGGGGTGTGCACGGTCAGCTCGTCCGCCTCAATGCCGGTGGAGTCCAGCCAGTCGAGGATGGCGCGCAGCTCGCGCTGGGTGCCGTCGCTGGGGATCTGCAGGGAGAGGGACTCGTCGTCGCGGGTGACTTCGTCCAGGGCGAGGGCGGCGGATTCGTAGGCGGCCGGATCGGCGAAGCGCAGCCGCACGTGCCCGCCCGGGATGAGCCGCTTGAGCTCATCGGCCGTGCCCTCGGCGGCGATCTTGCCGTCGTTCAGCACCGCGATGCGGTCGGCGAGTTCGTCGGCCTCCTCCAGGTACTGGGTGGTGAGGAAGACGGTCACCCCGTCCGAGACGAGCTCGCGGATGATGCCCCACATGTTGTGGCGCGAGCGGGGGTCGAGCCCGGTGGTGGGTTCGTCCAGGAAGATGATCCGCGGGTCGCCGACCAGCGTCATGGCGATGTCCAGGCGGCGCTTCATACCGCCGGAGTAGCTCTGGGCGGGCTTCTTCGCGGCCTCCACCAGGTCGAAGCGCTCCAGGAGTTCGGCCGTCACCCGCCGCCCCTCCTGCTTGGAGAGACGGTGCAGGTCGGCCATGAGGAGCATGTTCTCCTCGCCGGTGATCAGACCGTCCACGGCGGAGAACTGCCCCGTGACACCGATAGCGGCGCGCACGGCCTGCGTGTCGGACGCCAAGTCGTGACCGCCCACCCGGATCTCGCCGGAGGCCGGGTCGGGGGAGATGAGGGTCGAGAGGATCTTCACGGCGGTGGTCTTGCCGGCGCCGTTCGGGCCGAGCAGCGCGAAGATCGAACCGGCCGGGATGTGCAGATCGATGCCGTCGAGCACGGTCTTGTCGCCGTACGACTTCCGCAGGCCCACGGCGGAGACGGCGGTCGGCGATCCTTGACCGTCGGCCTGACTGGACGTGCACATGACAGAAGAAGGCATGAGGCCCTCCATTCGAAGGCTGAGGAAGACTGAGGTGGCGTACTGAAGTGGCTTACTGGAGCGGCGTACTGCAGTGGAGGGGAACGAAGGCGGCCGGCGTGCGAGTGCTCAGACCTTGGCCCGGCGGACGTCGATGTTGCCGTGCTTGGTACGGGCGCGGATCTTGACGGACTCCTCGGACTTCTCCGGGCTTTCGGACGCGGTGAGCGAGTTGCGCACCTGGCCCGAGCTGGAGCTGACGTCGAGCCAGGCGGCCGTACCCTCGCTGACGCCGACATCGATGGCGCCGAAGGAGGTCTCCAACTGGACGGTGCCGCGCGTCACTTCGCCGACGCGCAGGGTGCCGTGGGCGGTGACGGCGGTGACCGAGTCCTCGGCGCGGGCGATGTCGATGTCGCCGTTGGCGCCCCGCACCCGCAGTTCGCCGATCACGGCGCCGATGGTCGTGGTGCCGTGCGAGTTCTTCATGACGGCGGAGCCGTCGACGAAGCCGACGCGCATGCTGCCGGAGCTGGTGGAGACCTCGGCGGAGCCCTCGACCCGGTCCACGGTGATCGAGCCGTGCGACGCGGTCAGATGCAGCGGCCCGGTCGTGTCGAGGCGGACGTCACCGGACGAGGTCTTGACGCGGGTCTCGCCGAGCCGGCCCTCGCCGATCACCTGGGTCCAGGAACCGGTCGTGTCGACCTGCGAGCCCGTGGGCAGCTCGACCGTCACGTCGACGGTGCCGGTCCGGCCGAACAGGCCGGGCTTGGGCGTCTTGATGTTCAGGACGCCGTTCCCGTACGTGACCTCGGTCTGCTCCGCGGTCCGCACGTCCTGGTCCTTCTTCGGCTCGCGGGGCCGCACCTCGACGACGGTTTCGGAGCGGTCGCCCGCGGTGAACTGGATGGAACCGGCGTCCACACGCGCCGTGACCGAGATCGCTTCAGGAGTGTCGAAAGTAGGCATGGCTGTTCCGTCCTCTGGCTCTTCGGGGCGTCCCCGTTGGAGGGACGTGAATGGGGTGGAGTGGTTTACCGCGGTAAACCGGAGGCGGGGCGCGGCTAGCGCACCCAGCCCGTGAAGCTCTGGCCGAGGGTCTGGGTCTTCTCTCCCGTACGCGGCCGGGTGCCGCCGTCGACCGCCGCCGATACGGCCCTGACCAGCCATGCGTTGACCGAAAGACCCTCGCGGCTCGCGGCCTCCTCGGCGCGGGCCTTGAGGTGGGCGGGCAGGCGCAGATTGACGCGGGCGGTGCCGCCCTCGTCGCCGTCGGCGGGGGCCGGGGTCTTGAAGGTGTCGACGGGCATGGCCGGCTCCGCGACGTCCCCGCCGTCGGTGGGCGGCAGCGTCACCACGAAGTCGGGGTCGAGGCCGCGCAGCCGTACGTCGACCGAGCCCGGTGCGAGTTCGCTGGTGATCTCGCCCATCGCCGCGGAGAGCACGCTGAGCAGCGTGAGGCGGGTCGCCGACTCCAGGGGAGCGGTGAGCCGCTCGGCCAGCTCGCGGGCGTCTTCCCCGCCGGCTTCGGCGGCTACCGCGAGTTCGCGGCGGAGGGTGTCGACATACGGGGTGAGGTCCATGACGTCATCATGGCACCACTATGGCGCCATACGCAAGCCTGAATGGTGCCGCGCGGGGGGCGATCGTAGTGACACCCGCTTGACCTGCGAAAACGTGCCGCAACTGGCTGCCATTCGGTGGCGCCACGCGGGTTCACAAGGTTCTGGAGAAGCAGAATGGCACCAAGTGGCGCCAGGTGGCATCACTTGGCGCCATGTGGCACCGCGGGCTTTCACCCCTTGAGAGCCTAGAAACCCTTCAGACCCTAGAAACCCTTGAGACCCCTGAGCGCCTTGAGAGCCCTGTCGAAGGCCGAGTCCCTCTTCTTGTCGAACTCCTCCTTGGTGAAGACCGGCTCGGTGAGGTGCGGCGGAATGCCGGGGCCGTCGAAGGTCCTGCCCGACCGGGTCAGGAACTCCTCGTTCGGCAGCCCGACCGCCATGCCGTTGGGGAGCCTGCGCCGCATGACGTCCGAGAAGACGCCCTGCGTGGGCTGCCCGATCCGGACCGTCCTGCCGGGCCGGTCCATGAGGGCCTGGGTGAAGGTCTCCCCCGCGCTGACGGTCGACCCGCCGGTCAGCACCGCGACCGGCCCGGTGTAGCGGGGGTCCTCGGCGGGTGTGACGTACACGGGCTCGGGGCGGGTGTGCCGGCTGGGGTCGGCCGGGTCGTTGCGGGCCCGCTTGGAGTAGGCGAGGTAGGGGATGTCGGTGAGGCGCTCGGCGATGTGGATACCGAGGGCGTCGGAGCCGCCGCCATTGATCCGCAGGTCGATGACCAGGCCCTTCAGGCGCCGGGTGCGCTCCCGGTCGAGGACCGTGTCCAGCGCCTTGTCGAGCTCGGCCAACTGGGCGGCGTACGAGGTGTCGTCGCCCGCGTATCCGCCGAAGCCGGTGATCCGCAGATAGCCCTGCCCGCCGGGGAGGTCGGCGTAGGTGATCCGCCCGTCGGCGAAGTCCCGGAGGTTCCGCGCGTCCTTGAGATCGCGCTCCACGATGAACTTCTTGACCTTGGTGTCCAACTCCTCGGTGGGCATGTCGGTACCGGGCCGGACCTGCCCGAAGCGGCGGTCGCCGTCCTGAACGACGACATGGGCGTCGTAGAGCGGCCTGACCATCTCCCTGAAGATGGCGAACAGCTCGTCCTTGGTCGTCTTCGCGTGCACCTTGGGCCGGTACCGGTCGCGTACGGCGTGCCAGTCGATGCCCTTGGCGGCGAAGAAGGGGTAGTTCTCCTCGAAGGACTGCCAGAAGACATCGAAGGAAGCGCGCGCCCCTTCGAGCGCCGGACGCGTACACGCACCGGGCAACTCCGCGATCCGCCGCAGGTTCCGGGAGCCGACGGAGCCGGCCGCCCGCATGGATCCGCGTTCGCCACCGGCCCGGGTGCGCACGGTGAGGACGGTGCCGTCGGGCGTGGTGTAGGTGCCGGGTCCGGTCCGCTGCGCGGAGTCGCCCTTGAGGCAGCTGACGGACGTGGTCTGGTACTCCTGGAGGGTCCCGTTCCGGATGAACAGCACTGTTCCGTAGCCGTCCATGCGCCAGATTCCGTCGGTGGTCGCCCCGGGGGCGGTGCCGGTCGGCTGATGGGCGGTTGCGGTCGGCGCGACTGCGCCGACGAGGGCCAGCGCGACGACGGCGGCGGTGGCGGGAGTGACGGTGGCGGTGAGGGTGCGCACGATTTGCCTTCTCTGTAGGCGACGCGGGCGAAGCAGGCGACTTGCTGAGGTCAGCCCCACGGTCGCCGACACACCGCCCTCCCCACCATCCGGCTGTCCGGTCGATCGGGGTGGGGCTAACACCCCAACTACCGTCCGCGCGGCGGCGGTCCGCCGGGGCCCGCCGGACGACATGCTCGATCATGGACGGATGACTGCCTTCTACCATGTGTGTTTCGTGGTCCCGGACATCGAACAGGCGATGCGGGATCTGCGGCGTTCGGCCGGAGTCGAGTGGAGCGATCCCGTGTCCGACCGGCTCGGTGAATGGGACTACCGCATCGCCTTCACCGCAGGCGGTCCGCCCTTCATCGAGCTCATCGAAGGACCGCCGGGCAGTCCCTGGGACGCGTCGCAGGGAGCCAGGTTCGACCACATCGGCTTCTGGACCAGCGACGTACGGGAAGGCTCCCGGCGCCTGGAAGAGGAGGGCATGCCCGTGGACTTCTCCGGCTGCCCCTACGGCCGGCCCTTCGCCTACCACCAGATGGACAGCATCGGCGCACGGATCGAACTCGTCGACATCGGCAGGCAGGCGGCCTTCCTCGACAGGTGGCACCCCGGCGGTGGCCCGATGCCCGCGATCGACGAGACGCCCTAGGCTCCCCCGCATGGAAATCCGCGCCATCGACCCCCGTGACACCACGTGGGACCTGGACCACGCCCGCTACCGGGTCCACTTCTGGGACGTGCCCGCATCGACGGCGCACGAGTACGAGGTCCTGGAGACGGTCGACATCGGCGAACTCCTGGCGTGGGCCTCGCAGTACGCAGCCGACCGCGGATGGTCGTACACCGTCTACGCGGCGGTCAGCGAAGGCGGCAAACCGGGCCTCATCCGCCTCGCGGGCGTCCTCGGGGACCCGTTCGCCGGCGCGTAAGCGGCTTGATGAGCCCCTGCCCCGCTCGGGGACAGGGCAAGGACTCGATCCGCACCTGCCCGTGATCGCCGTCAGGATGCAACACGCCACCCTGACGGCGCAGCCACGCATATGAGCCGAGCGGCGCCGGGAGGGGAACGTCCCTCAGTGTTCCGGGTTCCGGGTTCCGGCCCGGCGGGTTCCCGCTCCTCCTGGCCTGAACAGCGGGCGACGGTCTAACTCTTCGAGTCAGGCTTCCAGTCCTGGACGAGAAGCCCGAGCAGCACCTCGTCCAGGAACTCGCCCATCACCCAGGCCGAGGAACGCAGCAGGCCCTCGCGGACGAAGCCGTTGCGCTCGGCGGAACGCAGCATCGCGGCGTTGTCCGACAGCGTCTCGATCTGCAGCCGGTGCAGGCCGCGCACGATGAACCCGTAGTGGCAAAGCACCCCGACGACATCGGTGCCGTAGCCCTTGCCGCGGGAGGACGGCAGCAGCCCGAGGCCGATGTGCGCGGAGCGGCTGTGGTTGTCGATGCCCCACAGATTCGCGATCCCGACCAGCGTGCCGCCGTCCAACTCCACTACGGAGAACGGGACACGCCCCTCCTCCGTGTCGTCCACCACGAGCCGTGAGTCCTTCGAACCGGGCGTGATCGGCCGCCACGGCCGGGCGTCGGCCCGCGAGGCGTTGGCCACGTCGTCGTAGAGCTCGGCCCGCAGGATCGGGATGTCTTCCTCGTGCCGGGCCCTGAGCCCAACCTTGTCGCCCTTCAGCATGCGAGCTTCCTATCCGACGTATCGACCGACGGCAATCCAATTCCGAAGGGGACGAGACCGGAGCTGAAGCTGAAGCTGAGAGGACCGGGGCTGGAGTGACTAGAGCGGCTAGGGCGGCTAGAGCGGCGCAAGGAGCATGAGGACCTCGTCGCGATCGTCCCCCGGGGCGAGGCGCAGTGCACCGGGCCAGCGGCCGATCTCCTTCCAGCCGAGTCGTCCGTAGAACTCCTCGAGGCCCACGCCGCCGCGGGCGGCGAGATGAAGCTGTTCCAGTCCCATCTCATCGCGGGCGACCGAACGGACCTCATTCATCAGGGCTGCTCCGAAGCCCCTCCCCCGCAGCGTGGGCCGGGTCTGCACGTGGTGGAGGGTGCCCCAGTGCGCTATGAGCTCGAACGGATCACGTCGTACGTTCAGCCAGCCGACCAGCTCTCCGCGCGCCCTCGCGACGAGCAGGCGGCCGGTCTCCGGTGCCAGCGTCCCGACGATCCGGTCGACCGCCGGACCCACCTGCCCCTCATCGACGGGCGGAAAGGGAAAACCCGCCGCGCCTCCGGCGTTGGTGACCTCGACCCAGCATGCGACAAGTTCCTGCCGCAGTTGCTCAGTGACCTGGTCAGGTGCCGTGAACTGGAGAAGGCTGAGGTCGCTGCCGGTCATCATCCGGGGATCCTCGCATGAGCATGAGCATGAGGCGGGCGGCGCGGCATCGCGCCAACCTCAGCCGGCCTGAGCGGTGGGCATGATGGTGACCTGCTGCAGATTGGCCCGCGGCGGGAGGCTCGCCAGGAAGCCGACGGTCCGGGCGATGTCCTGCGGCGTGAGCCACCCCATCGCCTCCCAGCAGCCAGGAGCGGTCACCTGAAAGGCCGGAGGACCGTCAGGGACTCTTCCCGGCGGGCCACCATCGCGAAGGGGAACCTGTCGATCTCCAGGCAGAGATCGACGTCGTCCGGGTGGTATCCGCTGCGCAGCCCGGCGGCGAGGTCGGCCGCGGCGCGAGAAGTCCTCGCGCGGTCGAGGTAGGGGGCCGCATCGACCTCATCCTCGTCCTCATCCCCGTCCTCGCCCCCGTCCAGACACCGCCCGATGTATTCAGCACAGGCCAGGTCCTCATCGGCCCGGCCGTCCTCCCCGGTGACGACGAAGGTCACCGGACCCGAAGCCTCTGCCGCCTCGTTGCGCAGAAACCTCGCGGTCGGACCGGCCACCACGAAGCTCGCGCACAGGACCAGCGGCGAGTCCGCGACGGCCAGCGCGCCTACGGTCCCTGCCGTCGTCTTCTGCACCAGCGTGCGTCCGGCGAAGTCCCGCCCCCGGAGCAAGCCGGGTGAGTTCACCGCGTCGAAGCCCGCTGCGGGTGCCCCGTCCTTCAAGGCGAGCCAACCCGGCCGGCTCTCCTTCAGGGCAAGCGCCTCGCTCTCCGTAGAGGCCAGGACGATCCTCTCGACGCCGCACGAGAAGGCCCAGGCGGCCACGGTGAAGGCGCGCATGACATCGATGACGACGGCGACGCGGGGAACGCCGGTCAACTCGGGTATGCCGACAAAGTGATGATCCATCGCGCCATTCTGCCGCCCATTCTGCCGCGCGCGGTCAGAGACCGGCCGACCAGGCACCGCAGTCCGCTCCGGCGAGCTCCCGGCGCTGCCGCTCCCCCGCAGGAGTCAGAGTGAGGGACTGACCGAAGTCGCCGAACCCCCCGCCCTCGCCCTCCCTCTCTCCCCCGCCCCCGCCCCCGAATCGGACCGCGAGAAGGATGGCCTCCGCATGCTCCGGAGGCCACGATGACTCCGCATCAGCGGCGCTGCCGTTCCAGAGGTGGAAGGACACCAGCCCGCCCTGGCCGCCCTGGCCGCCTTCACCGAGATACCCGAGTGTCTTCCCGTACAGCGGATTCGTCCCGCCGAACAGCACGGACGGCGCCCCGAACTCCTCGGTGACGTCCGACCAGACGCGGTCCTCCCTCGCCCAGGAGCGCGCCCGGCTCCGCAGTGCGCGATACTCGTCGGCCGTCAGAACCCGGTCGGGCCGCAACCACCCCCGGCGCTGTGCGAACTCCGCGTAGACCGACGCCATGCCGTCGTCGTAGCGGCCGGGGACAAAGCCCTGGAAAGCACCCGTCACGCCCATGCTGGTCCAGGCCCCGCTCGCCTCCCACGCCTCCTGCTGCTCGGCCCACGCCTCGGGCTGCGCCTCGACGAACAGCAGGTGGTCGATCAGCATGCGCAGGGCTCCCTCGTTCCCGTACATCCCGGGGTAACGGAGGGCGCGGTTCACCTGCTCGATGAGGTAGGCGCGTATCTCTTCGGCAGCAGCGAGCGAACGGGACTGAGACATGCCCCGATTCTTCCGCAGCCGGTCTGTCGGCGGCTGTAGATCGGTTGTGGGTGCAGTGTCGGTGTGGTCCGGCACCTTTCAGGAACGGCCGCCGCAGATCCCGGGGCTGCCCAGCCCCTGAGGAGCCGACATGCACCCCCCCACCCCACTCACCCGGACGCACCGCACCCCTGCACACCCCCGTAACGATCACCGGCGCCGGACTGGGCGGCCTCACCCTCGCCCGAGTCCTGCACGTCTACGGAATACCGGGCACGATCTACGAGGCGGAACCCTCTCCGGCGGCCCGTACACAGGGCGGAATGCTAGACATCCACGACTACAACGGCCAACTCGCTTTCGAGGCAGCGGACTTGATGAAGGAGTTCTCGGCCTCATCCTCCCGACCATGGATGCTTGAACGTCGGTCGCTTCGGTCGCTGCTGCGGGCCGGTAATAGCTTCTGAGCTGCGACTTTCTGACAGCGACTCAACGCTCCGCAAGGGAAGCCCGACGGATGGCGTGCACGCACAGGCGCGTGCCGTAGAGGTCGAGGGCGTCGTCGGGGTCTTCGGCGTAGTGGTCGGCGACCTCGGCCCACTGGTCCCAGCTGTACAGGCGGGCCAGGCGGCGGTCCGTGTCCGTACGGGCAGGGGCCTCCGGGGCGGACCGGGCGAGCCACTCCTGCCAGGCGGCGTTCGACCGGGGGTCCCCGGCTGCGGCCTGCGCGCTGTCGCGGGCGGTTGTCTCGCGGGCCTCGCGCCGGACGTGCGCCTGGATGAAGGCGGCGGGCCGCGAGGGGCGCCAGGTGAGGCACATGCCGATGAGTTCGGCGGCGATCTCGTGAGCGCTCAGGCCACGGTCGAAGTAGGCCCGCAGGGAGAACGCTAGCTTTCGGAGTGGCTCGCGCTGCGTCCAGTTGACGAGGGCGCGGACCGTGCGGGTCTGGAGGATCTCGCGAGCGACCTGGGCCGGGGAGCGGCGAGTGGTCGTAGCGTCGTCGCGGACCGATGCGCGGGACTTGGATCGGAACTGGGATTCGGACTGCGATTGGGACTGAGACTTGCGGGGTTTGCCACGGCTCGCGCGCCTGCGCGAGGTGTAGTTAAAACCACCCCCCATCTCCACCTTTCCCTCTTTCTCAACCAGAGTCAGGGAAGGGGGCGCACCGACCTCCTCGGACATCTGCCCGGAGGGTGACGTCTGGTGCACCACGATCCGCGCGTCATACCCGGAGCCGACGATCTGGTGCCCCATCGCGTGGTCGTACGCGGGGGGAATCGCGGCGGCGTACACGGTCGCGGTACCGGCGTATCCGCCAAGGCCCCGGATGCGGCGGATGTTCGTCTTGGTTCCGTGTACGACCCAGACCAGGGCGCCGAGTTCACGCAGGACGGCGATGTGGCGCTTGACCGTGGCCCGGGAGAGTTCGAGGCGGGCCGAGGTGCCGTCCAGGCCGTACCTGACGTGGCCGGTGCTGTAGTCCATGCGCTTGGCGAGGTCTTCGGCGATGCGCAGTGTCGTGGCGTTGGCCCGGGGGTGGATGCCTGCCGAGACGAGCCACCGGGTGGCCCGGAGCCAGCGGCGGGGGCCGCTGTGCCGGGAGCCGGTGTGCGCGAGCTCCTGGGCGGCTCCGTGTGCCAGCGGGGCGTCGCCACCGATGCGTTGTGGCTGAGTTTGTGACTGTTGGGGGGGATTTTGCGGGGCTGTTTTGGGCAACACCAAACCAGCCCTCGTGGCACTGGCGATGGCCGGCTCCTGGACGAGGAGAGGTATGAGGCAAAACGGAACCGCAACTCGGCGCCGCTGAGGCGGACTTGCCGAGCCGGGTGCGGATGTTCAGTTGGAGAGGTGTGGGGGGTGGAGGTCCTCTCGTTCAGGTGGATGTGGATGTGCGAGTCGTGAGGTACGAGGGGCCCGTCAGGGCCGTTCTCGCGCTGGTTCCGGGCCGTAGCGTCGAGGTCTTCGGGTGGTGCTGAGGCGAAGCGCCCACCGGCCCGGCAGGCGGCGCTGCTGGATACCTGTCATCTCTGCGCGGGTATCCAGCAACGCCGCCTATGCGGAGGACTGGGAGGACTGAGAGGGCTGGCGACGCCGCCGCGCCTTGAGTTGAGCTATGGCATCGGGAAGCTCGGTCACCCACTGCCCGACCGGAATGCGGATCGCCACACGCCCGCCGAGATGCTTGAGGTCGAAGGCCGCGCGCTCCGCGGGGGTGGTGATGAGGTACACGGAGTCTTCGAGGACCCATAGCGACGTCTCGGGGGTGGTGTCGGCTTCGGACACGGCCTGACGTGCCGCTTCGACGGCCATGGACTGCCAGAGCTCGAGGTCCTGACGGGCGCTGCGGGGGCGGCGCGTGCCGGGCCAGACGATCTGGGACACGAACGCGTAAACGCGCAGGGCCACGACCGAGTCCTCGAAATGCGGCTCCGTGAGGACGCCTTGGTCGCGGGCCCTCCAGGCCCAGGATTCGCTCAGGCCGGCAGCCGTGGCGACCGCGCTGGTGCTGAGTTGTTCGCTGGTCAGCGACATTGCTCTGACTCTTCCGCTAAGTGTGCTGATCGTTCTCACACCCTAGCGCAGGAAACCCCAGGATTTCTCTCGTCACTAGAGAAGCGGCGTGTCTTCAGTTCGGACATTTCCTTACGAGGGACCGCATTTGAAGGGGCGTCACCCATTCGGCTGACCTCTGGCCATGGCTAGCGCTCTAGTGTCGCAGGGTTGGTTCTAGCGTAAGTTCTGCCGTTGGTTAGCGCGATCGTTCTAGCGTTGGTTCTAGCGTTGGTTATAGCGTTGCAGCGCATGTAGGAGCAGTCGTTGCGCAGGTTGTTGCAGCAGACGTTGCACGTCTCTGAAGTGCAGCGATGGCACGCAGAAAGGCGGTGGGGCCTGCACGCGTCGTGCGTGCAGGCCCCACCGCCATCGTTGTCAAGGAGCAATCACCGCTCCCCTAGGGGGAGCTACGCTGCTTGCCGGGCCGCTGCAACGGCCCCTCGGACTCGAGCATTTCGACGTAACGCTGCACCACGGCGGAGATCACCTGGGTGCCCTTGCGGCCGAAATCCACCTCCTGCAGCGCGAGGTTGAGGGTCGCGACCCACTCGTAGGCATCAGGGCCGACACGGTAGGTTGACGGCTGCGCCTTCTCGGTCTCCCAGATTCGCTCCATCGCGAACTCGGTCGCCATGTCGACGAGCTCGGTGATCTCCCACGGCACGTCCCGCAGAGCCGCGTTCAGGTAATGCCCGATCGCCAACTGGGGGTTGCCGCTCGTCCGGCGGTCCGCGTTCACGCGCTCCTTGAGCAGGACAAGGACATCGGGCGCGATACGAAACCCGAAGCCCTTCCATGTGCTTGCGTGCACCTTGGCATCGGTGAAGCTGTTCTGGACCGCCGCAAGGGCCCCGCCCTGCGGTGCCCGCTGCCTGCGGGGACTTGCGGCCGCGGCAGGCCGGTCACGGGAAGCGCGCTCGTCGCCGGGGGCTGCCGCCGCGGGTACCCGCTCCCCCGGCCCCTTGGCGGAGGGTGCGTTGCCCCGAGGCGCCGCTGAGGGCGTCGACTTCTTCGCCGGGGATGCCTTCCTGGCCCGGGCACCCGCTGCGCCACCGGGGGCGGCGGTGTCGGTGGTGTCGGTGGGCGTGCTCTCGCGCTCCTCGTCGAGGGCGGGAGCCGGATCCGCAACAGTGACCGCAGCCTGCGGTGTTACGTCTTCGCCGCCGCGTGGTTGCGGAGCACGCGGCGGCGAAGAGGGCCGCGCCTCGTCAGCGGCCGGCGCGGCGGGAGCGGAATTCGGGCCGGGGTCGGGCGTGCCCTGTCCCCCACCGATCCACGAACGGTTGGCGACGTCGTCGGCCCCGGCAAGCAGCCCCTGGACCAGCTGGGCACCGGCTGGCTTGAACTTCTTCTTCGGGCGCCCCTTGGACTCAGCCACCGGAGGCCTCCAACTCGATGCGCTGCGGCATGTCCCACTTCTCCGCGGGCTGGCCCATGCGCTCGACGAGCTGGCCCATGAGCTCGCTGTACATCTTGCCGGGGGTGTGACTCGCAAAGCGGATCACCGAAGGCACCCCGTAGGCGAAGGAGTCACTGATCCGGTTGTCCGTACGGATGTCCGTGCAGAACGGCGCCAGATCCGCGTCCAGCATTCCGTTGCGGATGTTGACTTCCTGGGCCTTCCACCGAGAGGGAGGGTTCGAGCGGTTCAGGACCGCTCCCAGGTACTGGGGTTCGCACTCGCCGCCCGTACGGTCCTTGACGTACCGCACGGTGCCCCGGGTGGCCGCGGCGCCCTTGAGGGCCGGGTACTCCGGGACGCACACGGTGATGACGTAGTCCGCGGCGGCCAGGGCCGTGGCGGACAGGGATGAAACGGCAGGAGGGGTGTCCACGACGACGAAGTCGAAGGAGTCGGAGACCTCCATCAGCATCCTGCGCAGGATGGGGGTCGACTGGAACCCCTTCTTATGGATGAGGTCCTGAGCGGCAGTCATGGTTGACTCCTCGCACGCCAGCAGGTGCAGGGTGCCCGCGTCTTCCCACTCCTCGAGCAGCTCGCTCCGGTCGAACCACAGGCTGGACAGATCCATGCGCATGCCCTGCATACGGGCCTGCAGTACCCAGCCCAGCGAACGGGCCAGTTGCTCCTCCCCCGCCAGGTTGACGCCCACAGCCGTTCCGGCCTGGGCCTGAGGGTCAAGGTCGACCGTCAGCACCCGCGCACCCGCCAAGGCCAAGCCTGCAGCAAGGTTGACCGTGGTGCTGGTCTTGCCCACCCCTCCCTTCTGTGTCGCCACGGCGATGACCTTCATCGCGTGCCCGCCTCTCTCTGGTGCGTCCGTTGTCTCGTCAGCCCACATGTGTCACACGGAAGTTAGAATTCCGCTACTCGTCTGTCTCGGGAGGGTGAGCAGCCGGTTTGACTGTTTCGCCCGAGATTAAGACTTGTCTGCTCGCTCTGTTCCTCTAGTGACACGGGATATCAGGCATGACGATAACAGGACCGGATCTCCGAGGTGTGTGTGACGCGCGCGCCGGTTGAGAAACGGTCCGCGCGGGTGCTACTGCGCGCGGACGTCGGGACCCGCGGAGTTGAGCATGACGCGGGACGGATCGATGTCTGACAGCGGCGTGCCTACTGGGTCGCACGATCGTTAGTAGGACTGTTCGTATGTTCCATCGCTCGATGGAAAGTTCTGTCGCTGGCTTCATCGTGCGTTTGATCGCCACATCGTTTGTGCGTGCGTTTGTTGGTTCGTTGGTTCGTTCGCTACGTGGTTCGTTCGCTACGTGGTTCGTAAGCAAGTTACATACATCGTCTGCAAGTTAGAAACATCGTTGGTTAGTTCGTTGGTTTGTTTGTTAGTGCTAGTGAAAGTAACTGCGTTAGTTCTGGCGAAGCAAACAGCGTAAGTTGCGTCGCTTGTGCCAGCGAAGGTTGCATCGTTGGTTCTGTGCAAGCACACAGCGAACGTTCTATCGTAAGTTGCAGCGTTGCAGTGCTCGTAGCAGATATCTGCACAACTATCTGCACAACTATCTGCACAGCTAACGTTCTAGCTATCGTTGCAGGTGTAGCGCTAGGTGATGTTGCAAGGCACGTAGCAGGTACGGACGTACCGCAAGCTGCACTCATAGTTGCCGTTATCGTTGCAGACTACGTAGCAGTACTCACGCGGGCCTCGCCCGCGCTCCCGCGCTCCCTCACTCCGACACTCCGGCCAACGCCTATCGTTGCAGCCATCGTTGTATTGGCAGGCCGGCAGGGTATGAGGCGCGGCCGAGCGGGTGAGGATGCCTGGCTTCGACGAGGCGTGACGGAAGGGGAGTTGTTCGACCTGTTCGAATCTTCGCTGTAAGCCATCCTAAGCTCGACCGGCCTCCCCCGATCAGGGCCGCCTACAGCCTCGAACCCAGCAGCGCCGACCATCTCGGCGTCATTTCTCCGCTGCTCTCACCTCGGCGAGCGAGGCTCCGAGCGCGTTTGACCGAACGTCCTGAACACGTAGTCGTCGAGAAGCGCACCGAACGCATCAGGCGATCCAACAGGTGGACCTTCACATACGATCGCGTCGGCATGCCCCGCAAGGAAGTCCACATCGGACCATCCGCCTCGGAACAGCACCACGGAGAGCTCGGAATCCGCAGGACCCGTAATGACGATCCCGACGGAGTCAGGATCTTCCACCCGCGAACGGGCCGTCTCGAGCTGCTGCGGCCACGCCGCGGCTTCATCCCGCCAAGTGAGCGGACCAACCACAAGACCGTCAGCGGCCCACCGCTGCCGACGGGCGACAACCTGAGCAGCCGCGTCATCAAGGTCGATGCTTCTCTCCACCAGCCGATCATCGAGCAAGCAACACGACTGAGTCCACTGCACGCGACCGAGTCCACGGGTTAAGGGCCTTCAGGATGCTGCTGCCGGTGATCTTCGGGCTGACTGGGCATGCGAGCATCCCCGCATGAAGCGTTTCGAGACCACCACTCACATCGCCGCGTCTCCGGCGACCGTCTTCGACCTGTCCTTGGACGTCGATCTGCACACCGCGTCGATGGCCGGCTCCGGGGAGCAGATCGTCGGCGGCGTCCGCGCCGGACGTATGGCGCTGGATGACACGGTGACCTGGGAGGCCCGGCACTTCGGTGTGCGGTGGAAGATGACCTCACGCATCAGCGCGTACGAGCGGCCCGAAATGTTCGTGGACGAGCAGGTGGCCGGGCCGTTCAAGCGGTGGCACCACACGCACCACTTCGCATCGGACGGGCGCGGCGGAACGGTGATGCGTGACGTGATCGAATTCGCGGCGCCGTTCGGTCCGCTGGGAGCGGGCGTGGAGACGGTGGCGCTCGCCCGATACATGCACAAGCTCATCGAGACGCGCAACGTACACGTGAAGGAGTGGGCGGAGGCGTCGGCCTAGTAACCGCGCTGCGCTCTGTCGCCGTCGCGCCGTCGCGCCGATGCGTTGGCGCCGGGCTGTCGCTCCCATCGCTGGCGGGGTGCCTTCCCCCGCGTCGTACCCGCGCTGGTTTACCGCGGTAAACCAGCGCGGGTACGAACCGCCAGTCTGGGCCCGGCTCGATCAACGGGCGTTCGCGGTTACGTCGTCGAGATCCGCGAGGTCCGCGAGGTCCGCGAGGGCCGCCAGGTCGAAGCCGGCGTCGGTCAGGACCGCGGCGGCGACTCCGCGGCCGACCCGGGAGAGGCCGACGAGAAGGTCGTCGCAGTCGATGTACTCGGACCCGTTCTGCTCGGATCGTGCCTCGGCGACAGAGATTGCCTTGCGAGAGTACGGAGTCCAGGCGATCCGCTCGGCGGCCTGGGAGGCGCCCATGCTCAGCCGGGTTCCGACGGATTGATGCACTGCCTCGGGGGAGACCCCGGCGGCTTGCAGGAGGCGGGTTGCACTGTTGTCTTCTGCGGTGAGTCCCCAGAGCAGGTGCTCGGTGCCGATGTAGTTATTGCGGTGCTGCACCGCTGCCCGCTTGACCTGAACCATCGCCTCACGGAGTTCGGCGGTCATGGCCTCGGGGCTGTAGCGCTTGTGCGGAGCGTGGAAGCGTTGTTGGACAGCTTGCCGGGTGACGCCCAGGGCTGTGCCGATCTCCGTCCAGGAGGAACCGTGCATCCGGCAGTGCTCGACGTAGTCCTCGACCAAGTCGTCCGACAAGTTCTGCAACTGGCCTGCGAGCTGCGCGGCGACCGTCAGCAGGGCGAGCCAGTCGGGCTGTTCCTGTCCGCCGGGGCGATGCGCGGTGTCGCACCGCCTGTCGACTTCCGCGATGAGGTCGTCCAGATCTGGAAGAGTCATGAGGCAAGTAGGCGTTGACAAATCCAAATTGTCAACGCCTACTTGCCTATTTGGTGCCGAGTCCGCGCACGGCGCCGACGGTTCGTGGCCTCCGGTTTACCGCGGTAAACCGGAGACCGTGACGGTGACGGTTCGGACGCCCCCCAGGTGTAACCCCGTAAACCAACCGGGCGTAGCCGCAGTCTCGT
>NZ_JBSGSG010000098.1:0-33596 GCF_053606765.1 Streptomyces sp. NPDC055189 | reverse complement strand
GGCTGAATATCTTCAGCCCGTCCGGCGTTTGAGGACGAACTCGGCGGAGCCGGTGATGACGGTACGAATTCACCCCGCCGTAGACCCGCCGTCCACGGCGAACTCCGCCCCCGTGATGTACGACGACGCCTCCGAAGCAAGGAAGAGAATCAGCTCCCCGACCTCCTCAGGGCGGCCCATACGCCCCAGCGGCAGATGCGACCAGTCCCGCCCCTCAGAAGCCGTGGAGATCATCGGCGTATCGATCGCCCCGGGGTGGACGGAGTTGACCCGGACCCCGTACGGCGCGAGGTCCAGCGCCGAGGACCGGGTAAGCCCCCGCAACCCGAACTTCGTGGAGCCGTACGCCGCATGCCCCCGTATCCCCACGAGCCCCGCCGTGGAGGAGACGTTCACGATCGACCCGCCCCCCACCTCCCGCAACGCGGCCAGCACCGCCTGGATCCCCAGAAACGGACCGAGCAGGTTGACCCGCACCAGCGCCTCGAAGTTCTCGTACGTCTCGTGCTCCACGGACGCCGTCCGCCACAGCGCGGCATTGTTGACCAGCGCGTCCAGACGGCCGAAGGCGTCCACCCCGGCCGCCACGGCCGACGACCAGCTCTCCGTGTCCGTGACGTCATGTCGTACGAACAGGCCCTGATCGCCGAGGGACTTGGCGACGGCCCGCCCCTCCTCCTCCCGTACGTCCGTGACCACGACCCGCGCCCCGGCCTCCGCGAACAGCCGCGCTTCGGCCGCCCCCTGCCCACGGCCCGCGCCGGTGATCAGTACGGCCTTGCCGTCGAGCCCGTAAGAGATCACAGGCCGACCATCCGGTCCCGCAGCGCGAGAATCGTCCGCGCATCGAGCCCGAGCCCATTGCGCAGATAGCCGCTCAGGCTTCCGTACTTCTGCTTAACCTCGGTCAGCGCCGCTTCCAGGTAGCCGGTGCGGACCTCTTGGAGCGGGATCAGCAGGTCGGGGTTCTGCATCAGGCCGCCCTGTTTCAGGCCCTCGCGCACCTTCGCGTCGTACGCGGCGCGGTAGGTGTTGGACGCCAGGAAGTCGCCCACGGCGGTGTGCTCGGGGACGCCGACGGCGCGCAGCAGCAGGTAACTGGTCCAGCCGGTGCGGTCCTTGCCTGCCGTGCAGTGGTAGAGCAGCGGTGAGCCCGGTGATCCTTTGCCGCCCCCGCCCCCGCCCCCGCCCCCGGCCACGTCGCGCAGCGTCGTCGCGAACTGCGAGCGGTTCGACGCGTCGGTGACGAAGGTGCGGTAGACGTCGCGCATGAAGGCGTCCGCCTTGCCGTTGCCCAGCATCTCTTCCTGCTTGACCGGGTCCCTGGAGCCGATCACGGTCATCAGCGTCGTGAAGAGGCCGTTGTCGTTGACGGGCCGGGACGTCGGGGTCAGTCCGGCGGGCAGCCGGTCGGGTCCGTCGTTCCGGACCTCGGCTGGCACCCGGAAGTCGACGACCTTCTTCAGGCCGAGCCCGGCGAGGGTGGTGACGTCGGCGTCGGTGAGCTTCGACAGGGCGTCGGCGCGGAAGACCTGGCCGTAGCGGACGCGCTCGCCGTCGTAGGTGCGGTAGCCGCCCAGGTCGCGGACGTTGACGGCGCCCTGGAGCGGTATCAGGCGTACGCCGTCGGATGCCGGGCGGGAGTGGAGCGGGGCGGCCGCGCCGCGCTCGGGTGCGGGGGCCCCGGCGTGGGCCGCCCCGGCGGGCAGGGCGCCCAGAACGAGCGCGCAGACCGCGACTCCGGCCGCCGTACGAGCCGGGCTGCGAACCGGCCTACGAACCGCCGAGCGTGCCGCCGTACGTGTGCGGGTGATGCGCATCGGGCCGCCTTCCTCCGTAGCGGTCGCCATGGCCACGCGTCGTTCAACCAAGCGATTGTTTGGTTGACGAAGGTAGCGGGACGCCCCGACACAAGGAAGGTGCGTGCCGCAGGTACCTGTGGCGGTGCGGCTGCCGTGGCGGTGTGGCTGCTGCGAGTGGAGTAAGGCGGCGGGCCCCCACCCGTACGGTGCACGAGGGGCCCCGGAACGCGGGGTCCCTCGTCCGTGTTAGGCTTATGCGTCGCAGTTTTGGTACCCATGAACTTTATGTGCGCCTGACGGGAAGGCTCCGAAGGCGCATTATTGTTTTTCTCCGGTCTCTCCGGGATGGGGGTCATTGCAGCGCTTGGAATCCACAATTCCGTGGTTTTCCTTACTCTGCCCCTGTTGAGGAGATTGACATGGCAACCGGCACCGTTAAGTGGTTCAACTCGGAAAAGGGCTTCGGCTTCATCGAGCAGGACGGCGGCGGCCCCGACGTCTTCGCCCACTACTCGAACATCGCGTCCTCGGGCTTCCGTGAGCTCCTCGAGGGCCAGAAGGTCTCCTTCGACGTCACGCAGGGCCAGAAGGGCCTGCAGGCCGAGAACATCGTTCCCGCCTGATCGTCGTAGCACGCGAACCTCATAGCCGGGGCCCGCACCGGATTGGTGCGGGTCCCGGCTTGTGCTGTCACCAGGTCCAGGAAGGCATTTCCGTATGAATCGCTCCGAACGCCCTGCGCGTCCTGCCCGCAGGCGCTCCACGAACGCACGCGGAAAGGCCCCGGTGACCGGCGGAGGCCAGGCGAGGGGTGCCGCGAAGAAGCCGGGCCGGCCCAAGGCGAGGCCCGTGCAGGGCGAATTCGCGCTGCCCGAGAGCATCACGCCCGCGCTGTCCGCGGTCGAGGCGTTCGCCGACCTGGACATGCCGGAAGCCCTGCTGAAGACGCTGGCCGCACAGGGTGTGACCGAGCCCTTCCCGATCCAGGCCGCCACCCTCCCCAACTCCCTCGCGGGCCGCGACATCCTCGGCCGTGGCCGTACCGGTTCCGGCAAGACCCTCGCCTTCGGCCTCGCGCTCCTGGCCCGCACCGCGGGCCGCCGCGCCGAGCCGCGCTCGCCGCTCGCCCTGGTCCTGGTCCCCACGCGTGAGCTCGCGCAGCAGGTGACGGACGCGCTCACGCCGTACGCCACCGCCGTGAACCTGCGCATGTCGACGGTCGTCGGCGGCCTCTCCATCGCCAAGCAGGCGGGCACGCTCCGCCGCGGCGCCGAGATCATGGTGGCAACGCCCGGACGTCTCAAGGACCTCATCGAGCGCGGCGACGCCGATCTCTCGCAGGTGCGCACGACGGTCCTCGACGAGGCCGACCAGATGGCCGACATGGGCTTCATGCCGCAGGTCACCGCGCTCCTGAAGCAGGTGGAGCAGGGCGGCCAGACGATGCTCTTCTCCGCGACGCTCGACAAGAACATCGACCGCCTGGTCCGGATGTTCCTCGACGACCCGGTCGTGCACTCGGTCGACCCGTCCGCGGGCGCCGTGACGACGATGGAGCACCATGTCCTGTACGTGGCCGACGAGACCGACAAGAAGGCCGTCGCCCTGCGTATCGCCGCCCGCGAGGGCCGCGTGATCATGTTCCTGGACACCAAGCGCGCGGTGGACCGCTTCACCAAGCGGCTGCTCGCCAACGGCGTACGGGCCTCGGGGCTGCACGGCGGCCGTTCGCAGCCGCAGCGCAACCGGACCCTGGACCAGTTCAAGACCGGTCAGGTCACCGCCCTCGTCGCCACCAACGTGGCGGCTCGCGGCATCCACGTCGACGACCTCGACCTGGTCGTGAACGTCGACCCGCCCACCGACCACAAGGATTACCTCCACCGCGGCGGGCGTACCGCGCGTGCGGGGGAGTCGGGCAGTGTCGTCACGCTCGTCCTGCCGGACGAGAAGCGGGACATGACGCGTCTGATGTCCGACGCGGAGATCAGCCCGAACACGGCCCGGGTGAAGTCCACGGACGAGGAGCTTTCGCGCATCACCGGTGCGCGGGAGCCGTCCGGTGTCCCCGTGGTCATCGAGGTCCCGCAGCAGCAGCAGGCTTCGCCGCAGCGTGGTCGGCGGGGGCGTCCCGCCGGGCAGGGCGGGGGCGGGGGCCAGGGTCAGCGCCGGGCCCGCCCGCAGGGGCAGTCGCAGTCATCTGGCGGTAAGCCCTCTGGTGGTAAGCCCTCCGGTGCGGGTGGCGGTCGCCCTGCCGGGGGCGGCGGTCGACCTTCCGCGGGCGGCGGGAACGGTGGGGGTCGCGCGCGGCGCGGCGGTCGGCCCTCCGGGGGTGCGGGGCGTACGGCGGCGTAGTGCTTGTGCTTGTGCCCGGCGGTGGGGTTTCGTGCCCCGCTGCCGGGGGCGGCGTCCCGGGCTTCCGCTCCGGCGGTTTCCGTTGCCGAACAGGCATTTCCCGCCCACCCGCCTGATCACCCCGCATCCAGCCCTGATCGAGCAAGCCTTTCCCCCGGCCAGAGGGATGACCTGATGCCCGAGAAGCAGACTCAACCCGACTCGCCCGAACGGCAGTTGCTGCCCCTCGTCGGTGATGAGCGGCAGGAGTTGCGGGCCGACTGCGGTAGTTGCTTCGGGCTCTGCTGTGTCGCCCTGACCTTCTCGAAGTCCTCGGACTTCCCCGTCGACAAGGCCGCGGGCACCCCCTGCACCAACCTCCGGCAGGATTTCCGCTGCGGCATCCACCAGGACCTGCGCCGGAAGGGCTTCTCGGGCTGCACGGTCTACGACTGCTTCGGCGCGGGCCAGAAGGTCTCGCAGGCCACCTACGGCGGAACCGACTGGCGGCAGGATCCGGACAGCGCCCGCCGGATGTTCGACGTGTTCCCGGTGATGCGCCAACTCCACGAACTGCTCTGGTACTTGACCGAGGCGCTCACCCTGCCGCAGGCCCGCCCGATCAGGGTAGAGCTCCGGCGGGCGCTGGACACGATCGAGGAGCTCACTCAAGGTGCCCCCGCCGCCGTGGCGGAGACGGACGTCGCCGCGCACCGTGAGGACGTCAACGTCCTCCTGCTCCGGACCAGCGAACTCGTGCGCGCGGACATCCGCAGGAAGAAGAAGGACCGCCGGGGAGCCGACCTGTTCGGAGCCCGCCTCAAGGGGGCCGACCTGCGGGGCGTCACCCTCCGCGGTGCCTACCTCATCGCCGCCGACCTCCGCGGCGCCGACCTCCGCCAGGCGGACCTGATCGGCGCCGACTTCCGGGACACGGACCTGCGGGGCGCGGACCTCACCGGCAGCATCTTCCTGACCCAGTCGCAGGTGAACGCGGCCAAGGGCGACGCCGACACGAAGCTTCCGCCGGCCCTCACGCGCCCCGCGCACTGGAGCTAATTCCCGGAAGCCCGCAGCCCGCGCGCCCCTACGTGTCGCACTCCAACACCGTCCGGCACAGCGTGCACCGCGCCCGCATCCGCCCCCGCACGGGCAGCCTGATCCGCTGCCGGCACGTGGGGCAGGGGAATGACACCCGAAGGGGCTCGGACCTGCCCGATGTGCCGCCCGACGTGCCGCCCGATCCGCGGGAGAACGAGTACGCCCCGCCGCGCGACGCCGCCCCCGCTCCACCGGAGCCATGCTCCAGCGCATAGCGCCGGTCCTTCGCGTACCGCCGACGTCCCGCCCAGCCCGCTGCCGTCAGCGGTGGCTGCTGTTCGTCGCGACGCGCCTGGGCGAGCCCCTTCGTGTAGGCGGTGTACGCCTGTGCGCTGGTGAACCACGTCTCCGGCGCCTCACCGAAAGCGATGGCCCGCTTGGCGAGTACGTACCCGAACTCCTCCGGCGTCAGATACCCGAGCTTCTGTGACGAGGCGCCGTCCTCCCGGTAGGCGTCCAGGAGAAGCCAGCCGGCTCCGAGATAGGTAGTGGCGGTATCTGTGAGGATCTCGTTGTCGCGAGTGCCGGGAAACGCCAGATCGAGCCGGTGCAGATAGACGTGCATGATCTCGTGGGCGAGCGCCGCGCCGATGTCCCTGCGGTGCGTGCGGAAGCGGTCGTTGAGCTCGATGAAGTACTCGGGCCCCGCGGCCAGTTCGACGTTCGCCGCGTGTTCCATCTCGCGGAAGCTGACGATCGCGCGGGCGTCCGGAAGCCGGAGATGCCGCACCATCTCGCGCGCCACCCGCTGCACGCCCAGATGCAGGTCGTCGTGGTCGGAGAAGGCGACGTCGGCGGGTGTGATGCTGGTGTCGAAGGTGTGCACGGTGTCGTACGACAGGCGTTTGTAGAGCGCGGTGATCGCGGCGCGCACCGTCTCCAGGTGGGGGTAGCCGTGCACCACCGGGCCGCCGTCTGACACGTGCGCACCCCCAGAGAACGGTTCGGCTCAACTCGGTTCCACTGTAGAGCCCTTCACCCCGGCCGGAACCAGCCCGACGGGGGTCCGTGGCCGAAAACCGCCCCTTGCTCTATGCGGACACTGATCTCCATAATCCGCAACAACGCATTGGCGGGCTCATGCCATTCTCGTGCTGTCGCGGGGAAGGGGCGGGTCCGCGAACGCGTGCAACCCCCCACGAAACCCCCCACGAAGGGAAGCCCGTTGAACACCAAGCTGCGTGGAGTCAAGAGAGCCGCCACCCTCGGTGCCATCGCCCTCGCCTGTGTCAGTCTCCAGCCCGTCGCCGCTTCCGCGGCCCCGCACCCCGGCCCCACCCCGGGTGAGCGCGTCGTCGGCGGTACCCCTGCCGAGCAGGGCGAATTCCCGTTCATGGTCCGTCTGTCGATGGGCTGTGGCGGTGCGCTCTACGCCAAGGACGTCGTGCTGACCGCCGCCCATTGTGTGGACGGCTCGGGCGACAACACGAGCATCACCGCCACCGGTGGTGTCGTGGACCTGGAGAGCTCGGACGCGATCAAGGTGAAGTCCACCAAGGTCCTGCAGGCGCCGGGTTACGACGGCAAGGGCAAGGACTGGGCGCTCATCAAGCTCGAGAAGCCGATCGACCAGCCCACGCTGAAGATCGCCAAGGACGACAAGCTCAACGAGGGCGACTTCACCATCGCCGGTTGGGGTGCCGACAGGGAGGGTGGCGAACAGCAGCGCTACCTGCTCAAGGCGACGGTCCCGTTCGTGAGCGACGCGGACTGCGAGGCCGCGTACGGCGCCGACCTCACCCCCGGTGAGGAGCTCTGCGCCGGCAAGCTGGCGGAGGGCGGCACGGACACCTGCCAGGGCGACTCCGGCGGCCCCATGTTCCGCAAGGACGAGGCCGGTGAGTACATCCAGGTGGGCATCGTCAGCTGGGGCAATGGCTGCGCGCGGCCCAAGTTCCCCGGTGTCTACACCGAGGTGTCGACGTTCGCCGGCGACATAGAGAAGGCGGCGTCGGAGCTCTGACGCACGGTTGTCCGACGCACGGTCGGACGCGGGGCCGGACCAGCTTCTCTGGTCCGGCCCCGCTGTCGTCCCCCGGCGCGCGGTTCCCGGTTAGTCCAAGTCCTGCCTCCCCTTTGTCCATGGGCGCAGCAGACCCTGGCGGCGCAGGGTGACCGCACCGAGATCCGTTCCACGGAGGGGTGCCATGCAGCCGTCAGACACAGCCGGTCCGAGCCGCAGAGCCGTAGTCGCCACGGGCGCGCTGGCCGGGGTCGGCGCAGCCGTCGGCCTCGGGGGCGCCGCCACCGCTGCGGCGCGGCCCGCCGCGGCGGGCGAAGCCGTTCTCCGCTCCGCCGACCTCGACGTACGGGTCGCCACCGACTTCCCCCGCGTCATCTCGTACACGGACCGCGCCACCAAGGCGGTCCTGTACGCGCAGCCCGAGTCCGTCACCACGCTCCTGGTGGACGACGTGACGCACACCCCGAAGGTGAGCGTCACCGACGCCGACACCAACCGCGTCGAGTACGTCCTCACCCTCGGCGGCGGCACCACCATCACCGTCGAGATCGCCCTGGAGGGGCGCCGGCTGGAGTGGCGCGTGACCGAAATCGAGGACACCGACGCCCTGCGCGTCGGCACCCTCCGCATCCCCGGCCTCGCCCTTCTCGCCGTGCGCAGTGACCAGCCCGGCGCGACCCTCCTCGCCGCCAAGATCCAGCTGGACAAGGCCAAGAGCGGGGACACCGAGGTCAGGCCGCGCGCGGACACCCCGGCGGAAGCGGCCACCGGATGCGCCTACGCCGTCGTCGCGCACGACACGCTCGGCGGCGCCGTCGAGACCAACACCGTCTACGACAAGCCCACCACCGAGGCCGGAACCACCTGGGACAACGGCAGGCTCTGGCGGGAGACCGTCAGGAGGGACGGCCACGTGGAGGCCCGGCTGACCCCCGGCCAGTGGACGCACCGCGCGGCCACCGCCGCCGTCGGCGACACCGAGCCACTGCCGTACGCCACCGTCGTCATCACCGGCGACCGCAACGGCGACGGCAAGGTCGACTGGCAGGACGCCGCCATCGCGTTCCGCGACATCATGGTGAAGCCGCTCGGCGCGGACGAGCAGCATCTGCGCGTCGTCCCGCACATCCCGTTCAACTTCGCCTCGCAGGCCACGAATCCGTTCCTCGCGACGCTCGACAACGTCAAGAGGATCCACCTGGCCACGGACGGCCTGCGGCAGTACACCCTGCTCAAGGGCTACCAGTCCGAGGGACACGACTCCGCGCATCCCGATTACGCGGGCAACTACAACACGCGCGCGGGCGGCCTCGACGATCTCAACACCCTGGTGAGGGAGGGCAAGAAGTGGAACAGCGACTTCAGTGTGCACGTGAATGCCACGGAGTCCTATCCCGTCGCGAACGCCTTCTCCGAAAAGCTCGTCGACAAGGCCAATGAGCAGTGGGACTGGCTGGATCAGAGCTACCGCATCGATCAGCGCCGTGACCTGGTCTCCGGCGATATCACCAAGCGGTTCGCCGATCTGCGGGACGAGGCCGACGGCGGGCTCAATGCCCTCTACATCGATGTTTTCCGTGAGTCCGGATGGACGTCCGACCGGCTGCAGCGCGCCTTCCGCGAAAAGGGCTGGATCGTCACCAGCGAGTGGGGACATGGCTTCGAGCGCTCGTCCGTCTGGTCGCACTGGGCGACGGAACCGGATTACGGTCCCGACACCTCGAGGGGTATCAATTCGCGGCTGATCCGCTTCATCCGGAATCACCAGAAGGACGTCTTCGCCGACAAATGGCCGACCCTCCTCGGCATTGCCCGCATGGGCAATTTCGAAGGGTGGGTCGGAAAGACCGACTGGGCCTATTTCTACGACCTGATCTGGACCGACTCGCTGCCCGCCAAATATCTCCAGGCCCATCCCATCAAGACCTGGGGCGAGCACGAGATCAGCTTCTTCGGAGAGGGCGGGACGAAGGTCTCCGACACCGGGGGCACCCGCCGGATCGTGACCGACGGCCGTGTCGTCTACGACGGGGGCAGCTATCTGCTTCCCTGGGAGCCGCGCAGGCCCACCGACCCCGGCAAGCTCTATCACTACAACCCCGAGGGCGGGCAGGCGAGCTGGGAGCTGCCGCGCGGCTGGTCCGGGCTCCGCAAGGTCGCGCTCTACCGGCTCACCGACCAAGGGCGGGTCCTCGTCGGCGATGTTCCGGTGCGCGGCGGCAAGGTCACCCTCGACGCGAAGGCCAAGCAGCCCTACGTCCTCTACCGCTCGCGTGCCGCCGCCGTGCCCGACCCCGGCTGGGGGCAGGGCACCCCGCTGCGCGACCCGGGCTTCAACTCCGGCTCCCTGGACGGCTGGAAGGTCTCCGGTCCCGCCTCCGTCGCGCTCAGCAAGCTCGGCGACCACGAACTGGTCATCGCCCCGGGCGGCAAGGCGGCCGTGGGCCAGCGGCTGCGGCGCCTGAAGGCGGGGTCGTACGTCGCCTCCGTACAGGTCGAGGTCGGGGAGAAGGCCGGCGACGAGCGGAAGGCCACCCTGGAGGTGCGCACCGCCGACGGTGTCACCGCCGCCAACTGGACGCGGACCTCCACGGCGGGCAACTACGTGGCGGCCGACCGCAAGCACGGCACCCGATTCCAGCGGATGTCCGTCCCCTTCACCGTCCCCGACGGAGGCGGCCCGGCGGAGCTGACGCTCCGGGCCGACGCGGGCCACGCGCGCGTGCGCTTCGACAACGTGCGCATCGTCGCCTCCACGCGGGCCGGCCTCCCCGGAGGGGACACGCTCGCCTCCGAGGACTTCGAGCATGTACCGCAGGGCTGGGGACCGTTCGTGAAGGGTGACGCGGGAGACGTCACCGACCCCCGTACGCACATCGCCCAGCGGCACGCGCCGTTCACGCAGCGCGGCTGGAACGGCAAGGCGATCGACGACGTCATCGACGGCGGGCAGTCCCTCAAGTCGCGCGGCGAGAACAAAGGGCTCGTGTACCGCACCGTCCCGCACACCGCCCGCTTCGAGGCGGGCAAGCGCTACCGCGTCTCCTTCCGCTACGAGAACGAGAAGGCGGGGCAGTACGCCTGGATCACCGCCGTCGACGAGCCCGCGGCCCGCGAGACCGACCGCAAGGAGCTGCCGGTCGCCACCGAACCGACCGTCCTGACCTACGAGTTCACCGCCCCGGTCAAGGGCGAGGCGTGGGTCGGACTGCGCAAGACCGGTGACGACGGCACCGCGGAGTTCGTTCTCGACGCCTTCGAGGTGCGGGAGATCTGAGGGGTGCCGCCGGGGAGGCTGTGTGCAGCCTCCCCGGCGGGACTCCTATGGGGTTACAGGGGAAGCGGGGCGAGCGAGACCGCCGCCGCATCCTCCTCCTCGTCGTCCCGCCCTTCCCGTCCCTCCAGCTCAAGGACCCACACCTCGTTCGTGCCCTCCCGCAGCACAGGACCGGGGACGAACAGCGAGGTCTGCGGGCCCGCGGACCAGTAGCGGCCCACATTGAAGCCGTTCACCCACACGAACCCCCGCGTCCAGGAGGGCAGTTGAATGACGGCGTCACCGGGCCCGCCGACCTCCACCGTGCCGCGGTAAAGACCGGGGCGGCCCCCCGCCGCCTCTCCGGACGCCGGAACCCCGCGTACGGCGTCCGCCGAGGAGAACGCGTCGAGCCGCAGCCCTCCGGCCTCCACCCCGTGCAGGTACTGCCGCTCGTGCAGGACCCCGCCGGTGATGCCCTTCGCCTCGCCGGTCCGCGGCCCGTAGTTGACCCGCCCCAGAGACTCCACCCACAGCTCCACGCGCGCGTGCCCCGCGACGGGCTCGGGGAGCGCCGGTTCCTCCTCGGTGAGGACACCCGCCCGCTCCCCGTCCACGTACACCACGGCCCGGTCCCGCAGCCCCCGCACGCTCAGCGGGTACGGCTGCCGCGGGCCCGGCACCGTCACGGCGTACCGGACCAGGCCGCGGTCGACGTCGAGCTCTTCGAAGGTGGGCGGTACGGCGTATTCCGCGACGGGGCCGCCCAGCGACTCCATGACGGCGGACAGCGGCGCCCACTGGGTGAGGCCGACCGGAGCGTGTGCCCCGAGCGAGGGCGGCGGCGCGGGCAGCTCGGGCAGCGGCCCCTGCGCGTACGCGGCGAGCACCTCGCGGAAGCGCCAGAACTTCTCCGTGGGGCGCCCGAACTCGTCGACGGGCGCGTCATAGTCGTACGAGGTGACGTCCGGCTCCAGGACGCCGTCGTGCAGCGCCCCGCCGCCCCGGTTCGCCCCCGCCCACCCGGCGAAGTTCGTGCCGCCGTGCGCCATGTACAGGTTGACCGAGGCCCCGCACTCCAGAATCTCCCGCAGCGCGTCCGCGGCATCCGAGGCGTCCCGTACGACGTGCTCGGCGCCCCAGTGGTCGAACCAGCCGCACCAGAACTCCATACACATCAGCGGCCCCTTCGGGCGGTGCCCGCGCAGCGTCTCGAAGGCCGCCCCGGCCTGCGAGCCGAAGTTGGCCGTCGCCAGGATGCCGGGGACCGAGCCGCCGGTGAGCATGTGGTCCTCGGGGCCGTCCGAGGTGAACAGCGGGACGCTCACGCCCTCGGTGCGAAGCAGCTCGGCGAGGTGGCGCAGGTACACCTGGTCCGAGCCGTAGCTGCCGTACTCGTTCTCCACCTGCACCATGATCACGGGGCCGCCCCGGTCGTGCTGGCGCGGGACGACCTCCGTAAGAAGACGGCCGAACCAGCGGTCCACGTGCCCCAGGTACTCCGCGTCGCGGGTACGCGCGCGTGCCCCCACGGCCCCCGTCAGCCAGTGCGGAAGGCCGCCGTTCTCCCACTCGGCGCAGATGTAGGGACCAGGCCGGACGATCGCCCACAGACCCGCCTCCTCGGCGGCGTCCAGGAAGCGGCCGAGCGCCCCGACGTCGCTGAACTCCCCGGGATGCGGCTCGTGCAGGTTCCACGGGACGTACGTCTCCACGCAGTTGAGCCCCATCGCGCGCAGCATCGCGAGGCGGTGGCCCCACTGGGCCTCGTGCACCCGGAAGTAGTGCAGCGCGCCGGAGAGCAGCCGCACGGGCCGCCCGTCCAGTTCGAAATCGTCCTCGCCCACCCTGAAGCCGTTCATCGTGTTCCTGTGTCCCTCTCGCTCACGGACTGCTCCGCCACGATCACCCCTGGCGGGAGGCAGGGTCCATGGACAAAGATCGAGGCGGGTTGGACGCAGCGAGCGGGCCGCGGCCCGGACGGAAGGGGCACAAGCGGATGTACCACACCTGGATGCGGTATTTCACGCCGAGCCCGGCCCACCACCGCCTCGGCCTCGCCTGCCTCGGGGTCGGCCTGCAGCACGGCCTCCTGCCGACCGTGGGCCCGCGCACCCTCGACCACCACGTGGCCGTCGTCGTGAGCGCGGGCGGCGGCTGGTTCCTGGCACCCGACGGCAGACGTACGAAGGTGACGGCGCCCGCGCTGATCTGGCTCACCCCCGGCGTGCGCCACCACTACGGGGCCGACCCGGAGAGCGGCTGGGACGAGTGCTTCGTCGATTTCACGGGGCCCGCCACCACGACGTACACCGAACTCGGCTACATCGAGCCCAACCGGCCCGTGGTGCCGCTCTCCGACGCGACGGGCGCGCGGGCCGCCGTCGGGCGCATCGCGCGCGCGGCGCGGCGCGGCAACCCGCTCCTGGAGGTCGAGACGGGCGCCGCCGTCCACGAACTCCTCGTCGCGCTGCGCAGGGCCCGCGCCGACATCGCCCCCGACGGCGACCCGGTGCTCCAGGCGCTCGCCCGCGACGCCTTCCAGCCACTTTCCGTCGCCGAGCACGCGGGGCGGCACGGCATGACCCCCGCGGAGCTGCGCACGGCGGTGCGCAGGGGCGCCGGCTGCAGCCCCAAGGACTACCTCCTCGGCATCCGCCTGGGGCGCGCCAAGGAGCTCCTCGCGGCCACGGAACTGCCGGTCGCGGCCGTCGCCCGCCGCGTCGGCTACGACGACCCCGCGTACTTCTCGCGCCTTTTCACGCGCCGGGTGGGGACGGCGCCCGTCCGATTCCGCGAGCAGCAGGGACGTGCGGTGCCCGGCGGCTGGTCGCAGCAGATTCCCGACCCGGACGACCCGCCGATTTTGCGCTCTTCCGCCGTCGGCGGCGAAGGAGCGGCAACGTAGGCTCGTGCACCATGACCACCAGCCACACAAGTGACGCGAACGGCGCCGGGGCCACGGATGCCGCGGACGAGGCCGTGCGCGCCGAGCTGTCCCGCCTGCGCGACAGCATCGACAACATCGACGCCGCCGTCGTCCACATGCTCGCCGAGCGCTTCAAATGCACCCAGCAGGTCGGCCATCTCAAGGCCAACCACCAGCTTCCGCCGGCCGACCCGGCCCGCGAGTCCCGCCAGATCGCCCGCCTCCGCGAGCTCGCGGAGAGCGCGAAGCTGGATCCGGCGTTCGCCGAGAAGCTCCTCAACTTCATCATCGCGGAGGTCATCCGCCACCACGAGACGATCGCCAAGTCGTCCTGAGGCCGCCCCGCGGCATCGCCGGGGGCCGGGCCCCGATGTCCGGGCTCCCCGCACCGTTGTCGGTGGCATCAGGCAGCATGGACGCATGTCCGTACTGACGCGCGACGAAGCGCAGACCCGAGCCCGGCTCATCGACGTCCACCGGTACACGGTGGAGCTGGATCTGACCGGGGGAGCCGAGACCTTCGACTCCCGTACCGTCATCCGGTTCTCGGCGCTCGGGAAGCCCGCGGCCACGGTGGACACCTTCGTCGAGCTCAAGCCCGCCGAGCTGCGCTCCGTCACCCTCGACGGGAAGCCGCTCGACCCGGAGGACCTCGTCGGGAACCGGCTGCCGCTCACCGGACTCACCGCGGGCGAGCACGAACTGCGCGTCGACGCGGCCATGCGCTACTCGCACACCGGCGAGGGCATGCACCGCTTCACCGACCCCACGGACGGCGAGGAGTACACGTACACGCAGCTGTTCATGGAGGACGTGCAGCGTGTCTTCGCGGCCTTCGACCAGCCCGACCTGAAGTCGGTCTTCGAGCTGACCGTCACCGCCCCCGAGGGCTGGACGGTCCTCGCGAACGGCGTGACCGAGCACGTGGGCGGCGGGACGTGGCGGGCCGCGGCGACCCCGCTGATCTCCACGTACCTCGTCGCCGTCGCCGCGGGCCCCTGGCACTCGGTCCGCACCGAACACCGCGGGCTGCCCTTCGGCATCCACTGCCGCCGCTCGCTGGCCCCCTTCCTGGACGCCGACGCCGACGAAATCCTCGACGTCACGCGCGCGTGCTACGACCGGTATCACGAGAAGTTCGAGGAGCCCTACCCCTTCGACTCGTACGACCAGGCGTTCGTCCCGGAGTTCAACGCGGGCGCGATGGAGAACCCCGGACTCGTCACCTTCCGCGACGAGTTCATCTACCGCTCGGCCGTCACCGACACCGAGCGGCAGACCCGCGCCATGGTCATCGCGCACGAGATGGCGCACATGTGGTTCGGCGACCTCGTGACGCTCAGGTGGTGGGACGACATCTGGCTGAACGAATCCTTCGCCGAGTACATGGGCTTCCAGACCACCGCCGAAGCCACCCGCTTCACGGACACCTGGACCGACTTCGGCGTCGCCCGCAAGGCCTGGGGGTACGACGCCGACCAGCGCCCCTCCACCCACCCCGTCGCGCCCGACCCGGACGCCGTGCCCGACACCGCGTCCGCGATGCTCAACTTCGACGGCATCTCGTACGCCAAGGGCGCGTCCGCCCTGCGCCAGCTCGTCGCCTGGCTCGGCGAGAAGGACTTCCTCGCCGGCATCAACACCCACATCGCCCGGCACAAGTTCGCCAACGCCACCCTCGCCGACTTCATCGAGTCCCTCGCGCACAACACCGACCGTGACGTGCACGGATGGGCCGAGGCGTGGCTGCGCACCACCGGCGTCGACACGCTCACCCCGACGGTCACGCACGACGCGAGGGAGTGGACCCTCGCCGTCGAGCGCGAGGGCAGCCGCCCGCACCGCATCGCCGTCGGGGTGTACGACCGCGACCTCACCGACCCCCGGGACCTGGTCCTGCGCGAGCGGTACGAAACGGACGCCCCGCACTCCGGGACGGCCGAGGCACCGCGCGACGGCGGGCGCCCCGCCCTGATCGTCCCGAACGACCAGGACCTCACGTACGCCAAGATCCGCCTCGACGAGGTCTCCATGGAGACGGCCCTGCGCAGCCTCTCCCGGGTTCCCGACGCGCTCACCCGCGCCGTCCTGTGGAACAGCCTGCGCGACATGGTCCGCGACGGCGAACTCGAAGGCACCGCCTATCTGGAGACGGCCCGCGCGCACCTGCCCGACGAGACCGACCTCGCCCTCGTCCAGGGCGTCCTCGCCTTCGCCACCACCCACGTCGCGGGCCGCTTCCTGACCCCGGAACAGCGGCCCGCCGCCCTCACCACCCTCACCGAGCTGTGCCGCGACCTGATCCGGCGCACGGAGGACGGCTCACACCCCGGCCTGCGGCTCACCGCCGTACGGGGCTTCATCGACGTGGCCACGCGCCCCGACCCGCTCCAGGAGTGGCTCGCCGAAGGCACCGTCCCCGGCGGCCCCGAGCTCGACCCCGAGCTGCGCTGGCGCGTCCTGACCCGCCTCGCCGTCCTCGGCGCCGCCGACGAGCCTGCGATCGCCGCCGAGCTGGAGCGCGACCCCAGCGCCACCGGCCAGGAAGGCGCGGCCCGCTGCCGGGCGGCCCTGCCCGACCCGGAGGCCAAGCGCCTCGCGTGGGAGGCGATGTTCGGCTCCGACGACCTCTCCAACTACCTCCTCACCGCCACCGCCCAGGGCTTCTGGCAGCCGGAACAGGCCGAGCTCGTACGGGAGTACATCCCCCGTTACTACGAGGACGCGGTAGCCCTCGCGGCCCGGCGCGGCCCCGCCATCGCCGACGTCGCGGGCCGCTGGGCCTTCCCCGTCTTTGCGGTGGACGCCGAGACACTCCGCCTGGGCGAGCAGTGCCTGCGCGACGCCGCCCCCATCCCGGCCCTGCGCCGCAAGCTGGCAGACCAACTGGACGACTTGGCACGGGCGTTGCGGGTACGGGGGACGACGGCTTCCTGAACCCGGTGGCGTGAGGACCAGGTCCGCGGACCTACCCGGACCTGGTCCCAGCCGACGATCCCCGCGGCCCCTGCGTCCCTCTAGGCTCGGAGAGCGAGATCCAGCCCGAGACCCCCAGGAGCCCCCCGTGATAGTCGTCACCGGTGCCACCGGAAACGTGGGCCGCGCCCTCGTCACTCGGCTCACCGCCGCACAGACGCCCGCCCGCGCACTGACCCGCGATCCGCTGCGGGCCCAGCTGCCCCGGGGCGCCGAGGTCGCGCGCTTCGACCCCGCCGCCGAACCAGCCGCCCTCGCCCCGCTGTTCGACGGCGCGTCCGCGCTGTTCCTGCACAGGGCGGCCGTCGGCGAGCACACCGACGCGATCCTCGCGGCGGCCCGCAAGGGCGGCGTCCAGCGCGTCGTCGTGCTGTCGTCGGGCATCATCCAGGACGGCGCCGACGAGACCCACCCCATCCACGTCGCCCACGCGGACCTCGAGAAGCGGGTGCGTGAGAGCGGCCTCGACTGGACCTCCCTGCGGCCCAACGCCTTCGCCACGAACTCCCTTCAGTGGGCGGACCAGATCCGCGCGGGCGACACCGTCCGCGGCCCCTTCGCAGGAGCCCTGACCGCGCCGATCCACGAGGCCGACATCGCCGCCGTCGCCGTCCGCGCGCTTCTGGACGACGGGCACCAGGGCGCCGTCCACCGCCTCACGGGGCCGACCGCGGTGTCGACCGACGAGCAGATCCACGCCATCGGCCGGGCACTCGGCCGCGACCTCCGGTTCGACGAGGTACCGGCGGAGGAAGTGACCGAGGAGATGTTCCCGCACGTCCCCGCGGCGATGCTGCCCGCCCTCCTGAAGTCGTTCGCAGCGGCCGTCGGAGCAGCACCGGAGATCACCACCACCGTGGAGTCGGTGACAGGCACACCGGCGCGAACGTTCACGGAGTGGGCACGGGACCACAAGGACGACTTCAAGGCCTGAGCCACGAGCGCCCCGTAAGGGGCGCGGGGCTGTGCCCCGGGCGCGGATCCGCCGCGCGGGCGCGACCAGCCACCACACACCCGCAGCCGAAATCCACCCACCCGCGCGGCAGCGCCTAGCACCCCCGCCCACGCCAACACGCATTCTCCGCACGGCAGTACCACTTTCGGGTTCGGTTCGCCGAGGTATCCGGGCATACCGCCCGCTCGGCAGACAGGCTGGTGTCCCAGTCCGTGCGCACCCGAAGGACATCGCCCATGAGCACTCCGCCGCCCCTTGCCGGAGGCGCCCACGGATCCGACGCGCTGCGGCCGTTGCTCGCCGCCGCCCTGGACGCCCTGCGGACCGGGGCGATCGCGCGCGGCGGGCCGATCCCGGCGGGCGGCCCCACCGCCGTCGCGGCCCGGGTGCGCGAGGCCGCGGGCGACGTCCTGCCCGACCGGGGCGAAGGCGACGAGGCGGCCCTGCGCACCCTGGTCCACGCACTGGCCGAGGGCGCCGCCGACCCCGCGGACGCGCTGTGCGCGGCGCACCTGCACTGCCCGCCGCTCGCGCTCGCCGTCGCCGCCGACCTGGCCGCGTCCGCGCTCAACCCCTCCATGGACTCCTGGGACCAGGCCCCCGCCGCCTCGGAGATCGAGACCCTGGTGACCCGCGCCCTCGCCGCGGAGGCCTATGGAGAGGGCAGGGGCGACGCCCTCGTCACCACCGGCGGCACGGAGTCCAACCAGCTGGCCCTGCTCCTCGCCCGCGAGCGCACCGCCGCGCACGGCCCCGTCCGGCTCATCACCGGCGAGAACGCCCACCACTCGCTCGGCCGCGCCGCCTGGCTCCTCGGCATGCCGGAACCGATCACCGTCCCCGCGCCCGCCGGAGTCCTCGACCCCGCCGCCCTCGACGAGACGCTGGCCCGGCTCACAGGGCCGCCCGGCACGCTCCTCGTCGCCGCCACCGCGGGCACCACCGACGCCGGACTCATCGACCCCCTCGACCGGATCGCCGATCTCTGCGCGCGGCACGGCGCCCGACTGCACGTCGACGCCGCGTACGGCGGTCCGCTCCTCTTCAGCGGCGTACGAAGAGGGCTGCTGCGCGGCATGGAGCGCGCCGACAGCGTCACGTTCGACCTGCACAAGCTCGGCTGGCAGCCCGTCGCCGCCGGTCTCCTCCTGGTCCGCGACCCGCGCGACCTCGCGGCACTGGGCCACCACGCCGACTATCTCAACGCGGGCGACGACACCGAAGCGGGCCTGCCCGACCTCCTCGGCCGCTCCGTGCGCACCACGCGCCGGCCCGACGTACTCAAGATCGCCGTCACCCTCAAGGCCCTGGGCCGGGCAGGGATCGGCGCGATCGTCGACCAAGTCTGCGAGCAAGCGCAGGAGTTCGCCGGGCTCATCGACGCACACCCCGGCTTCGAGCTCCACGACCGGCCCGTCATCAGCACGGTCCTGTTCCGGCCCGTCGGCGCCGACGACGACCACATCGCCTACGTCCGCAGGGAACTGCTCGGCCAGGGCCGTGCCGTGCTCGGGCGGGCCGGGATCGACGGACGCCGCTGGCTCAAGGCCACTCTGCTCAACCCGCACACCCGGCCCGGCGACCTCGCCGAGCTCCTGAAGCTCGTGGAAGGAACCACCCCCCGATGACCGGCCAGAACGACAAGCCCGCCCCGCCGCTCACCACCCCCGAGGACCCCCGGGACCTGGTCGGCATCGGTATCGGCCCCTTCAACCTCTCCCTCGCCGCCCTGGCCCAGCCGCTCGCCGGGCTCGACGCCGCCTTCTACGAACAGCGGCCCGGCTTCCACTGGCATCCGGGGCTGCTCATCGACGGCGCCAGCCTGCAGGTTCCGTTCCTCGCCGACCTGGTGACCCTCGCCGACCCCGCGAACCCCTGGTCCTTCCTCAGCTACCTCAAGTCCCGCGAGCGGCTCTTCCCCTTCTACTTCGCCGAGCGGTTCCACATCCAGCGCGCCGAGTACGACGCGTACTGCCGCTGGGTCAGCGAGAACCTCCCCGCGCTGCACTTCGGGCACCAGGTCGACGCGGTGCGCTGGAACCCCGAACGGGACCTCTTCGAAGTCGACTTCACGCAGCTCGACGCCGAGGGGGAGGCCGAGGCGCTCGGCCGGACGTACACGAAGAACATCGTCGTCGGCGTCGGTACCGCGCCCTACATCCCCGAGCCGCTCAAGCCCCTCGCGGACGCCCCCACCGTCCCCGTGATCCACGCCGCGGACTATCTCCTGCACCGCGAGCGGCTGCTCGCCGCCGACCACATCACCGTCATCGGCTCGGGCCAGTCCGGCGCGGAGGTCTTCCTCGACCTGCTCAAGCACCGCCCGACGGGCGCCGAGAAGATCCACTGGCTGGCCCGTACCGAGGCCTTCGCGCCCATGGAGTACTCCAAGCTGGGCCTCGAACACTTCACCCCGGACTACACCCGCTACTTCCACTCCCTGCCCGAATCCGTGCGCGACGGTCTCGTTCCCCACCAGTGGCAGCTCCACAAGGGCATCGACACCGACACCATCGCCGCCATCCACGACGAGCTCTACCAGCGCACCCTGCACGGCGGCTGGCCCGACGCCGTCCTCACCCCCGGCGTCTCCGTGCGCACCGCGGGCCGCGTCGGCACCACCCGCGTGGAACTCCACCTGGAACACCTCCAGCAGGGCACCCGCTCCCGCCTCACCACGGACGCGGTCGTCCTCGCCACCGGCTACCGCGAGCGCCCCCTCGACCAGCTCCTGGCGGGACTCGACCCCTATATGCGCCGGGACTCCTCGGAGCGCCCCCGCATCGACGAGCAGTACCGCCTCGTCCTGGACCCCTCCGTCACCGGCAGCGGCAGCAACGTCTACGTACAGAACGCCGAGCGCCACACCCACGGCGTCGGCGCCCCCGACCTGGGCCTCGCCGCCTGGCGCAGCGCCAGCATCCTCAACACCCTGACGGGCACGTCCCCCTACCCGCTCCCGCAGCGCACGGCGTTCACCAGCTTCGGCCTCCAGGAGACGCGGCCCCGCCCCGCCGGTGCGGGCATGATCGGCGAGCAGCGGAGCAACCTCGTACCCCTCAAGAACTGACGGCCCCGGCCGCCCCCAAGCGCTCCGGCGCCCTCCAATATTCCCTCGAAAAGGGCCTGTTCGGCGAAATATCGCCCGTCGGCGCCCGGTTCATTCGGTCATGACCACTGACTCCACAGCCGCCTGGACCGCCGCCTTCCGTTCCGCCGTCCTCAGTCCCCACGAAGGCATTGAGCTCTTCGAACTACGAAGCTTCGCCGACCGGACCGTACGCCAGATACTCCGCCTCGACGGCGGGGGAGAAGCCGTGCGCGTCCGGCTGACCAACCGCTACGGCAAGGAACCCCTGCACATCGGCGGCGCACGCCTGGCCATCCGCACGGAAGGCAGCGGCATCGACGCGGGCAGCGATGTCCCCGTGCGCGTCGGCGGGGCCGAGGAGTTCACCGTGCCGGTCGGCGAGGAGGTCGTCAGCGACCCCGTCGAGCGTGCCGTGGCCGCCGGCGACGAACTGGCCCTCAGCCTCTGGCTGCCCGGGGACACCGGCCTGACCACCTACTCCGCGGTGCCCCTGCGCACCGGTTACGCCGTCCCCGGCAACGCCGTCTCCGCGCCGACCCTGGACGGCATCGACGGCCTGGAGGAGCTGGCGACGCGCCATTTCATCACCGGACTCGACGTGCTCGCCCCGCGTGGAACCGCCGTCGCCGTCGCCTTCGGGGACTCCTGGTTCGAAGGCACCGGAACCACCACCGACACCGACCACCGCTTCCCCGACCTCCTGAACGAGCGCCTGCGCGCCGCCGGAAGCACCGGATGGGTGGTGAACCAGGGCCTCTCCGCGAACCGGCTGCTGACCGACGAGGTCGGCGAGCGTGCCCTCGCCCGCCTGGACCGCGACGCCCTGGAGGTGCCCGGCGTCACCCACGTCCTGGTCCACTTCGGCCTCAACGACCTGGGAATTCCGGGCCAGGAGGCCTACCCGGAGCCCGCGCCCGTCCCCACCGCCGAGGACCTCATCGCGGGCTTCACCGCCCTCGCCGACCGGATCCACGCCGCGGGACTCACCGCGATCGCCACCACCGTCGGCCCGTACAAGGACACGATCTACGAGGGCTACTCCACCCCCGAGGGCGTCGCCGTGGCCCGTGAGGTCAACGACTGGATTCGCGGCGCGACAAGCCCGTACGACGCCTACGCCGACCTCGCCGCCGCCGTGGCGGACCCGGCCGACCCCGACCGGATCCACGACGACTACGACAGCGGCGACGGGCTGCACGTCAACGACGCCGGCGCACAGGCACTCGCCGACGCCGTCGATCTCGCGACCCTGAAGGTCCAGCAGGCGTCGTGACCCCGGAGGTCTAGAAGACGGGCGTGCCGTCCCGGGTCAGCTTCCAGTCCACCGACGCGAACTGGGCCGGGTCGACCGTTCCCTTCGCCTGGACCCACTGGATGATCGTGTTGCGGATCTCGTCCGAGTTCGCCCACAGCTGCTTGGCGGCGGCCACATGCGGGAAGTTGCCGCCGCCGCTCGCCCGGTAGTTGTTGACCGCGAGCACGAACTCGGCCTTCGGGTCGATGTCCAAGCCGTCGAAACTCAGCTTCGCGATGCGGGAACCCGCGGGCTTGGCGATGTCGATCTCGTACGTCACGCCGTACAGCGCGTCGTAGTTGTAGTCCGGGGTGTTGTCCGCGTTCGTCAGCTTCGCCGGGTCCACCGGGGCGCCGGCCGCCGTCTGCACGTAGTAGCGCGCCGAGAACTCCAGGTACTCCTTGAGCTGCGCACCCGTGATGAGGCGCGCCTCAAGAGTGTTCTCGAAGGGGTAGAGACCCGCCGCGTCCTTGATCGTCACCTCGCCCGCCGGGACCCCCGCCGTACGCGAGAAGCAGGAGGCCTGCGAGAGCACGGGCAGCGCCGCGTACTGGCCGCCCTTGAGCGCCTCCTTGACCGTCTCCGCCTGGACGTGGCTGATCAGGTCGATGATCGCGACATCCTTGTACGGGCCTTCGGCCGTGCTCATCGCCTGCGTCGACGTACCGATGACCTGGTTGACGTACGCGACGACCTTCTTGTGCTCGTCGGCCAGGAGCCCGGTGATCCTGCGGTCCTCCTTGGCCGTGTTGGAGTTGCGGACCTCGGCGCCGACCTTCTCCACCGTCCAGCGGCCCTTCGACCACACCAGGTCGAAGTCGAAGAGGGTGAGGCGCTGGCCCCACTTCAGCGGCTCGGACAGGACGACCTTCTTGCCGGTCTTCTTGTTCTCGACGAAGTACTCGGGGATCTCCGTGTGCGCGTGCCCGACCAGGATCGCGTCGATGCCGGGCACCTGCTCCGCCACCAGACCGGCCGCGTTCTCGACGTACGGGAGCTGGTCACCGTACGAAGAGGTGCCGCTCGACCCGGAGTGCGCCGAGACGATCACGACGTCCGCGCCCATGGACCGCAGCTTGGGCACCCACTTCGCCGCCTGCTCCTCCAGACCGGGGAACGTCATCTTGCCCTGGACGTTCGCCTTGTCCCAGATCGCGATGCCGGGGTTGGTCAGGCCGAGCACCGCCACCTTCACGTCACGGCCGTGCGGGGTGCGCAGGCGCTTCATGAAGTACGGCGGGAAAGCGGGCTTCTGCGTCTTCGCGTCGAGGGCGTTGGCGCCGAGCAGTGGGAATTCGCACTGCTCCTCGAATTTCCGCAGAACCGGAATGCCGTAGTTGAATTCGTGGTTGCCGAGCGCAGCCGCGTCGTAACCGATGCTGTTCATCGCCTGCGCCATCGGGTGGACCGGGCCACGCTTCGCGGTGATCGGGTCGATCTTGGCGTAGTAATACGAGAGCTGGGTGCCCTGAATGGTGTCGCCCGCGTCGATGAGAAGCGTGTTGCGGCGGCCTCTCTCCTTGCGGATCTCGTTCACGAGGGTGGAGATCTTCGCCAGGCCCACGTCGTTGTGGTCCTTGTCGTCGAACTCCTTGTCCGTGAAGTAGTCCCAGTTGAAGACGTTGCCGTGCAGGTCCGTCGTGCCCATGACGGTGAACGAGTACCGCTTCGTCCGCTTGGCGGGCTTCCCGGGCGCCTGCGCCGACGCGGAGGGCGCGGCGGCCATGCCGCCCGCGAGCGCCACGCCCGTGGCGGCGGCGGACTTGCCCAGGAACTTCCGGCGGTTCAGCGGCATTTCGTACTCTCCTTGGACCCTTGGTCGAACGGTGTAACGCGCGTAGATTCTGACCCCGTCCACCCCACCGGCAACAGACCCCGCAGGTTTCGATCCGATGACTGTCCGGTGCCGCGGCCCGATGCCTGTCCGGCGCCGCCCCCCAGTGCGAGAGTGGCCGCATGGACGAGACGACCCCCACCGCCGCCCCCTACGGCACCCCCGACGCCCCGCGCCTGGCCGTCAAGGGCGAGGCGCACCTCGAAGTCGACCCCGAGATCGCCCGCATCGGCATCACCGTCAGCGCGCGCGGGACCGACCGGCGTGACGCCCTGAACGACCTCACGCGCCGCAACGCCACCGTCATCGACCTCGTGAAGGCCTACGGCGATTCCGTCGAGAAGCTGGAGACCGGTGCCTTCTCCATCAGCCCCGAACTGACCAAGCACGGCCGCGGCGAACGCGTCCGCGCCTACCACGGGCGGGTCCACGTCACCGCCGAGCTCACCGACTTCACCGCGCTCGGCGAGCTCACCACACGCCTCGCGGACCTCGAACTGACCCGCGTGGACGGCCCCTACTGGGCGCTGCGCCCCGATTCGCCCACTCACCGCGAGGCACGCCAGCAGGCGGTCAGGGAAGCGGTCCAGCGCGGCCGGGAGTACGCCCAGGCGCTGGGGACGAGCCTGGCCGCCCTGGTCGAACTCGCCGACATCGGCGCCGAGAACTCCCAGCCGTTCGGCTACGGCGGCCCCGCGCCCGCCATGCGCAGCGTCGCGTACGGGGGAGCGGCCGACATGGGCGAGGCCGCCCCGCTCGACCTCGAACCGCAGCGGCAGCGCGTCTACGCACAGGTCAACGCGCGCTTCACGATGACTCCGCCGCAGCTGTAGTCACGGAATTACCGTGGGCACAGGGGATTTACGCAGCGGGGCGCCCGGTAAATCGCTCATCAGAGCAGCGCCCCGCACAATTCAACACTTGTCAATAACCCTTCACGCAAAGGTTGTTGAGTAGTCATGCCCAGCCAATTCCCTACCCACCGGTAAGCCCTAGGGTCGAAGCATGCGCCGAGCAAAAATCGTCTGCACACTGGGCCCCGCCACCGACTCGTACGACCAGATCAAGGCACTGGTCGAAGCCGGAATGGACGTGGCCCGCTTCAACCTCAGCCACGGCACGTACGCCGAGCACGAGGAGCGCTATCAGCGCGTACGAAAGGCTTCCGACGAGACGGGCCGCAGCGTCGGCGTCCTCGCCGACCTTCAAGGCCCGAAGATCCGCCTGGGCCGTTTCAGCGAAGGACCTGTACTCCTTGAACGGGGCGACGAGTTCACGATCACCGTGGAGGAGGGCGCCCGGGGCGACCGGCAGTCCTGCGGCACGACCTACGGCGGTCTCGCCGATGACGTCACCCCCGGCGAGCGCATCCTCGTCGACGACGGCAAAGTGACGCTGGAGGTCACCGCGGTCGACGGGCCCCGTGTCACCACCACCGTGGTCGAGGGCGGCATGGTCTCCGACCACAAGGGGCTCAACCTCCCCGGCGTCGCCGTCTCCGTCCCCGCGCTCTCCGACAAGGACGAGGCGGACCTGCGCTGGGCCCTGCGTTCAGGATTCGACGTCATCGCCCTGTCCTTCGTCCGCAGCGGCCGGGACATCGAGGACGTGCACCGCATCATGGACGAGGAGGGCCGCCGCCTCCCCGTCATCGCCAAGGTGGAGAAGCCGCAGGCCGTCGAGAACATCGACGACATCGTCGCCGCCTTCGACGCGATCATGGTCGCCCGCGGTGACCTCGGCGTCGAGATGCCCCTCGAACAGGTGCCGATCGTCCAGAAGCGCGCCATCAAGCTCGCCAAGCGCAACGCGAAGCCGGTCATCGTCGCGACCCAGATGCTCGACTCGATGATCGACAACTCCCGCCCCACGCGCGCCGAGGCCTCGGACGTCGCGAACGCCGTCATCGACGGCACGGACGCGGTGATGCTCTCCGGCGAGACCAGCGTCGGCAAGTACCCCATCGAGACGGTCCGCACGATGAGCCGCATCGTCGAGGCCGCCGAGGAGGACATCCTCGCCAAGGGGCTCCCGCCGCTGACCGAGCGCAACAAGCCCCGCACCCAGGGCGGCGCCGTGGCCCGCGCCGCCGCCGAGATGGGCGACTTCCTCGGCGCCAAGTTCCTCGTCGCCTTCACCCAGTCCGGCGACACGGTCCGCCGCCTCTCGCGCTACCGCTCGCCGATCCCGCTGCTCGCCTTCACCCCGGACCGGGCGACGCGCTCGCAGCTCAACCTCACCTGGGGCGTGGAGACCTTCCTGGGCCCGCACGTCGACTCCACCGACGCCATGGTCAACCAGGTCGACGAGCTTCTCCTGCGCTACGGACGCTGCGAGCGGGGCGACGTGGTGGTCATCACCGCGGGCTCCCCGCCCGGAGTCGCGGGCTCCACCAACCTCGTACGCATCCACCACATCGGCGAGGACGACAGCCCCAAGTAGCCGCGCTCCGGCACGGCGTACGTGGACCGAGGGGCCGCTCCGGGTGGAGCGGCCCCTCGGCCGTGCTCGCTACGGAGTGACGATCGCGAACTTCGGGTCCGGCTTCTCGACCACGCCGAGCAGATCGGCGAGGAGCGAGGCGTCGCCCTCGACCTTGATGTCCCCGAGTCCCTTGCCGCCGAGCATGGCGAGCAGCTGGGGCTTGGTCATCGTGAGCGTGACGCCCGCGTCCGGGTCCCTCTTCGTGTCGCTGCGGTAGGTCAGTACGCCGTTGCGCAGGACCAGGTGCCAGATCTTCCCCAGTGCCGGAAGGCTCCAGTCCATCCGCAGCTTCAGGTCCCACGCCTTCGGGCCGTTCACACGGATCGCCACCGAGTCGATGAGCTGGTCCACGGAGAGCGCCATCAGCATGTCCGCGCTCGTCACGGACGTGGGGGAGTCCGGCACTCCCTCGCGCAGCTCCCGGGCGCCCGTCAGATAGAAGTTCCGCCACACCGCGTTCTCCGACGCCTGGCCCAACTTGACGTATAGCCCGGCCAGTTCGGACTTCGCGGCACGGTGGCCGGGATCCGCGAACACCACGTGGTTGAGCAGCGTCACCGCGAACCGCAGATCGCCGCCGCGCGCGAACGCCCTGGCCTTCGCGACCGTCGCCGTACGCCCGCCCATGGCCTTGACGTACCGCTTGGCCTCCTCGACCGGCGGGTGCTCCCACAGATGCGCGGGGTTGCCGTCGAACCAGCCCATGTACCGCTGGTAGATGCCCTTCACGTTGTGGCTCAGCGATCCGTAGTACCCGCGATTCGCCCATACGCCGGCGAGCGCGGGCGGCAGCTCGATCTCCTCGGCTATCTCCCGCCCCGTCATCCCCGAGTTGATCATCCGCAGCGTCTGGTCGTGCATGTACGCGTACAGATCGCGCTGCTGTTCGAGCAGCTCCACGATCGTGTCCCCGCCCCACGTGGGCCAGTGGTGCGAGGCGAAAGCGACATCCGCCCGCCCGTCGAACAGCACCACCGACTCACCCAGGTAGTGCGCCCACTGCCGGGCGTCCCGCACCTGCGCCCCGCGCAACGTGATGATGTTGTGCATCGTGTGCGTGGCGTTCTCCGCCATGCAGACGGCCCGCAGCCCGGGAAGCAGGAAGTTCATCTCCGCCGCCGCCTCGGTCCCCGGCGTCATCTGGAACTCGAACCTGACCCCGTCGACGGTCTCGGCCTGCCCGGTCCTCGTGATGTCCTTGGTCGGCGGAATCAGCCCGATCGACCCCACGGACACGGTCTGCCCGAGACCGCACCCGATCTGCCCCGCGGGGGACTTGGGAAGCTGGGCGCCGTACATGTACCCGGAGCGCCGCTGCATCGCCGTACCCGCGTAGACGTTCTCCGAGACGGCGTGCTCCATGAAGCCCTCGGGGGCGAGGATCGGTACGCCGTCCTGCGCGCCGTCCGGCAGCACACCGCGGCAGCCGCCGAAGTGGTCGACGTGCGGATGTGTGTAGATGAGCCCGGTGACCTTCTTCTCGCCGCGGTGCGCACGGAACAGCTTCAGGGCGGCGGCGGCGGTCTCCGCCGAGATCAGCGGGTCGATCACGATGATGCCGGTGTCGCCCTCGACGATCGTCATGTTCGACAGATCGAGGCCGCGCACCTGATAGATCCGGTCGGTGACCTTGTAGAGCCCCTGCTTCGACACGAGCCGCGACTGCCGCCACAGGCTCTTGTCCGCGGTCTTCGGGGCGTCCCCTTTCAGGAATCCGTACGCGTCGTTGTCCCAGACGACCCGGCCATCGGCGTTCTTCACCACCCCGGGGGTGAGGGCGGCGATGAACCCCTTGTCGGCATCGGCGAAGTCGTCCCCGCCTGCGTCTGCGCCTTTGCCGGTGCCGGTGCCGTCTCGGTCGATCGCGGACGCGGTGTGCGGATTCATGGCCACGGCTGCTGCGGCAGCACCCGCGGCGGCGGCGACGAAGCCGCGCCGGTTCAAGGGAGTCATGGCGCCGAAGATCGCAGCGGGGAACGGGGCGGGGCAAGGGTTTGCCGGGGAATTGGGGCAGCTCCCAGAGAGGGCGGCGGAGGGGAGTGACGCGTCCTATTGCGCGGGCGGCGCGGGGACGGGCGCCCGGTCCGCACGCGCGACCTCTCGCTACCGTACGTAATCGGCGATGGCGTTACGTGACAAAAAAGCGGGTGCTCACGGAAATCGTGAGCACCCGCATTCCTGCGATGTGCCGGGTGCGGGATTCGAACCCGCAAGCCCTTTCAGGCAGAGGTGTTTGAGACCTCCGTGTATACCGTTCCACCAACCCGGCAGGCACTGCCGGAACTATACCGGGTCACCGTCGGACGCTGCAGCTAGGTAGGCTGGCGAGGCAGCAGTACCTGCCCGGCCCGCAACAAGGAGCCCCCGTGACTTCCCCCGAGTCGCCCCAGCCCGCAGCCGATGACGACGACAAGTCGCACGTGCCCCCGCTGACGACCCGTGTCGTCATCGCGGAGGACGAGGCTCTCATCCGGCTCGACCTCAAGGAGATGCTCGAGGAGGAGGGTTACACCGTCGTCGGCGAGGCCGGTGACGGCGAGAAAGCCGTCGAGCTGGCCCGCGAGCACAAGCCGGACCTGGTGATCCTGGACGTGAAGATGCCCGTCATGGACGGCATCTCCGCGGCCGAGAAGATCGCCGAGGAGTCCATCGCCCCGGTGCTCATGCTGACCGCTTTCTCGCAGCGTGACCTGGTCGAGCGGGCCAGGGACGCCGGCGCGATGGCGTACCTCGTCAAGCCCTTCAGCAAGACCGACGTGGTGCCGGCCATCGAGATGGCCGTCTCGCGCTTCACGGAGCTGAAGACGCTGGAGAAGGAGGTCGCCGACCTCACCCTGCGCCTGGAGACCCGCAAGCTGGTGGACCGCGCGAAGTCGATCCTGCAGACGGAGTACGGCCTGACCGAGCCCGCCGCGTTCCGCTGGATCCAGAAGACGTCGATGGACCGGCGCCTTTCGATGCAGCAGGTCGCGGAGGCGGTCATCGAGGACGCCGACGAGAAGAAGGCGGCCAAGGGGCAGTAGCTCCCGCGCCCGGATGTACGAGAAGGGCCCGCACCCCGAAGCAGGGGCGCGGGCCTTTCCCGTACGCGTACGAAGCGGCTCAGTCCTCGCCGAGGTACGCCTTGCGCACGGACTCGTCGTGCAGCAGGTCGTTCCCCGTACCGGACAGGACGATCTTGCCGACCTCCATGACATGACCGTGGTCGGCGAGCGAGAGCGCCGCCTGGGCGTTCTGTTCGACGAGCAGAATGGTCGTGCCCTGGGCCTTGAGCTCGGAGATCGTCGCCATGATCTTCTGCATCATGATCGGCGAAAGACCCATGGAGGGCTCGTCGAGCATGAGCAGTTTCGGCTGGGACATGAGCGCGCGTCCCATGGCGAGCATTTGCTGCTCACCGCCGGAGAGCGTGCCCGCCGCCTGCTTTCTGCGCTCCCCGAGAATGGGGAAGAGCTCGTAGGCGCGCGCGATGTCCTTTTCGATGGCCGGCTTGTCGCTGCGCAGATATGCGCCGAGCCGCAGATTGTTCTCGATCGTCATGCGCGGGAAGATGTGCCGGCCCTCGGGAGAGTGGGCGAGCCCGAGCGAGACGATCTGGTCGGCGCGGTATTTCCGCAGCGCTTTCCCGTCGAATTTGATGGAGCCGCCGACCGGCTTGAGCAGCCCGGAGAGCGTGCGCAGCGTGGTGGTCTTGCCTGCGCCGTTCGTGCCGATCAGGGTGACGACCTCGCCGGCCTCGACCTTGAAGGAGATGCCCTTGACGGCCTCGATCTTGCCGTAGGCGACCTTGAGGTCCTCGACTTCGAGCAGTGCGGTCATCAGCTGTTCTCCTCGTTGCCCGTCGCGTCGGCCTCTGTGCTGCCGGGGGCACCTTCGAAGGGCTCGCCCAGGTAGGCGGCGATGACGCGGTCGTCCTGCTGGACGGTCTCACTGTCGCCCTCGACGAGCTTCTCGCCCTGGACGAGTACGGCCACGCGGTCGCACAGGTTGAAGATGAAACGCATGTCGTGCTCGATGACGAGCACGGCGATGCCCATGTCCCGGATGGCGAGGACGAGTTCCTCCGTGGCGCGGGTCTCCTGCGGGTTCATGCCCGCGGTCGGCTCGTCCAGGAGGAGCAGCCCCGGCTCGCTCGCGAGAGCGCGGGCGATCTCCAGCTTGCGCTGCTCGCCGTAGGGCAGATTGCGCGAGAGGTGCTCCGACTTCTCGGCCAGGCCGACGAATTCGAGCAGCTCCATGGCGCGTTCCCTGGACTTGGCCTCCGCCTTGTGGAAACCGGGGCCGCGCAGAAGGGCCGACCAGAGGCCTTCCTTCGTCCGCGTGTGGCGCCCGACCAGGACGTTCTCCAGGACCGTCATGTTCGCGAAGAGACGGATGTTCTGGAAGGTGCGCGCCACTCCGGCCGCGGTGACCTTGAACGACTTGCTGGGCAGGACCTTGCCCTTGTACCGGACTTCGCCCTCGGTGGGGATGTAGAGGCCGGTGAGGCAGTTGAAGAAGGTGGTCTTGCCCGCGCCGTTGGGGCCGATGAGGCCGACGATCTCGCCGCTGTTGACGGTGAGGTCGACGGAGCGCACGGCGGTGAGACCGCCGAAGCGCATCGTGACGCCCTTGGCGTCCAGGACGGTCTCTCCGGCCGGGGTGGCGGCCGGGCTGTCCTTGCTGGTGGTGGTGTCGGTGGTCATGGCTCAGGCCCCTGTCTTGCTGAGGACTGTGGGTGGCGGCGTGTCGCCGGGAGCCAGATCGGCCTCGTGGAACTCGAGCTGGCGGCGGCGGTTGGGGATGAGGCCCTCGGGGCGGAAGCGCATGAGCAGCACCAGCGCGAGGCCGAAGGCGAACAGCTGGTAGTCGCCCAGGAACGAGAGCTTGCTCGGGATGAGATAGAGCAGCGCCGCGCCGACGAGGGGTCCGCTGATGGTGCCCATGCCGCCGAGTACGACCGCGGCGAGCAGGAACGCCGAGTTCGGCGGGACCGTGTTGGCGAACTGGTACTGCTCGGGCGTCACGGTGTAGGTGACGTGCGCCTGCACCGTGCCCGCGAGACCGGCGAGCGAGGCGCCGAGCGCGAAGGCGATGAGCTTCACGCGGAAGCCGTTGATGCCCATGGCGAGCGCCGCGGTCTCGTCCTCGCGGATGGCGACCCAGGCGCGCCCGATGCGGGAGTCGCCGCTGCGCCGGAAGACCAGCACGACGACGAGGGTGATGAGCAGCATCAGGAAGAAGTAGTTCGCGAACCGGCCGATGGTGACACCGAAGATGGTGTGCTCGAGGCCGAAGTCGAAGCCGAGGATCTTGAGGTTCGGGATCGAGGAGATGCCGTTCGAGCCGTTCGTGATGTCCGGACCCGACGTGCCGTCCGAGTTCATCGCGACGAGCCGGAAGATCTCACCGAAGCCGAGCGTCACGATGGCGAGGTAATCGCCGCGCAGCCGCAGGGTCGGGGCACCGATGAGCACACCGAAGACGAGCGACGCGCCCGCGCCGACCAGGATCGCGCCCCAGAACGGCAGATGGACGTCGAAGGGCGAGGACGGCGACCCGGAGACCATGGACGCCGCGTAGGCGCCGACGCCGAGGAAGGCGACGTATCCGAGGTCGAGGAGTCCCGCGAGGCCGACGACGATGTTCAGGCCGAGCGCGACGGTGGCGAAGATCAGGATGTAGACGCCGATGGTGGCGTACTGGTCGTCGCTCTGCGTGAAGGGGAAGGCCGCCGCGGCGACGAAGGCGCCGATGAGTGTGATGTTGCGGTGCCGCGCGGTGTACGTGGAGACCTGCGCGACGAGCCCGGCCTTGGCCAGTGCGGCGAAGCTGAACGCCACGGTGACCAGGAAGCCGATGAAGAGCTCGTCGTACTCGGTGCCGATGCCGTATGTGAAGACCAGCAGGCCCACGGCGAGCGCCGCGACGATGACCAGGATCTCGACGTAGCTCGGAAGCTTGCGCGGCGTGGGCGGTGCCTCGGCGGCGAAGGCCCCCTTGAAGATGATCACCCCGTTGCGCATGCGGTGCTTGAACTGCTCGCCGCCGGTGTCCTCGGGGTCGACCGCGTAGGTGTGCGGCCGGGTGAAGGGCAGGGCGAGGGCGCCGACGAAGGAGGCCAGGGTGGCGATCGCGGCGACCCAGCCGCCGGGCTCCAGGTTGGCGAGACCGCCGAGCTGGTAGCTGATCGAGATGATCGTGTACCAGGTGGTGGCGAAGGCGGCCAGTGACGCGTACTTCAGCGCGGCGTCGGCTCCGCCGGGAGCAAGGGCGCGCACGCCCTTGACGCCGTACGAGGCGAGGCCGAAGAGCGTCGTCAGGATGCCGGCGATCAGGACGAGCACCTGGAGGCCGCCGGGGTAGCCGTAGACGGTGAGGTCGCCGGGGAACGCCGAGGTCCAGGTCCATGCCATGAACGTGGAGATGATGGTGAGGATGCCGCCGCCGGTGGCCAGCGCGCGGGCGGGGCCCTCGGGGATGGCGATGAGTCCGGTGGGGGTGCTGTCGTGCTTGGGCGCGCCGGCCGCGATGTTCTGTGTGGTCATGGTGGTCACGCCCTGTCCGCGACGCGCTCGCCGAGGAGACCTTGTGGCCTGACGAGGAGTACGACGATGAGGAGTACGAAGGCCCAGACGTCGGCCCAGGACTGCCCGCCGAGCTGGCTCATGCCGGGGATGTCGTTCATGTAGGCGGTGGCCATGGCTTCGGCGATGCCGAGGACGAGGCCGCCGATCATCGCGCCGTAGATGTTGCCGATGCCGCCGAGCACGGCCGCGGTGAAGGCCTTGAGGCCCCACAGGAAGCCCATGCGGAACTGGACCTCTCCGTACCGGAAGCCGTAGGCGACGGCGGCGATGCCCGCGAAGGCGGCGCCGATCGCGAAGGCCACGACGATGACGCGGTCCGTGTTGACACCCATGAGCTTGGCGGTGTCGGGGTCCTGCGCGGTGGCCTGCATGCCGCGTCCGACCCGGGTCTTCATCACGAAGTAGCCGAGGGCGAACATGCAGATCGGGGCGGTGATCAGCAGGAAGATGTCGCCGGGCTGGATGGTGACGGAGCCGATGTGGATGGAGTCGCCGGGCATCTCGGGGAAGGTCCGGGACGACTTCGCGTTGGGGTACCAGGCCCAGACGGCCTGCTGCAGCGCGAGCGAGAGGCCGATGGCCGTGATGAGGGGTGCGAGGCGGGGTGCGCCGCGCAACGGGCGGTATGCGAAGCGTTCGGCTCCGACCGCGATGAGGGTCGAGACGATCACGGCACCTATGAGCATGAGCGGCAGGGCGAGCCACATGCTGGTGCCGCCCGGCAGCCAGAGCCAGACGGTGAGGGCGCCGAAGCCGCCGACCATGAAGATCTCGCCATGGGCGAAGTTGATGAGCTGGACGATGCCGTAGACCATTGTGTAGCCGATGGCGATCAGGCCGTACATGGATCCCAGTAGCAGGCCGTTGACCAGCTGTTGCGGCAGTTCGTGCACCGCAGGTCCTCCGAGTCTTTCGGTGTCGTGCGGCCTGCTTGCGGCGGCGGGGGGCCGCGCGACGGCCGTACGGCTTAGGTGACGGATGCGACGCCGCGCGGGGCGCTGCAGAGGC
>NZ_JBSGSG010000097.1:0-34895 GCF_053606765.1 Streptomyces sp. NPDC055189 | reverse complement strand
GTACTGCAGGGGGGACCCTGTGGGAGAGTAGGACGCCGCCGAACTATTATTACGGGAAACCCCCGCACCCTCTGGGTGCGGGGGTTTTCTGCGTTCCGGGGCAATTTCGCCGGAGCTCCTGACCTCGCCAATTACTCCGGCCCCGCCAATTACTCCGGCCGCACCAATTTCGTGTCGTACGCCAGAATTACCGCCTGCACCCGGTCCCTCGCCCCCGTCTTCGCGAGAATGCGTCCCACGTGCGTCTTCACCGTCGATTCGGCGAGATGCAGCCGGCCCGCGATCTCCGCGTTCGTCCAGCCCTGGCCGATGACCGTCAGGATTTCGCGCTCCCGGTCCGTCAGCGAGGCCAGGCGCGGGTCACGTGACGGGTCGGTGTCCTCGCCGGTCCGAGTCGGCAGGTGGTCGGCGAATGCGTCGAGGAGCCGGCGCGTCAGGCTGGGGGCCACGACCGCGTCTCCCGTGGCGACCGCGCGGATACCGGAGAGGAGCTCCTCGGGCAGGGCGTCCTTGATGAGGAATCCCGATGCCCCCGCACGCAGACCCGCGTACGCGTATTCGTCGAGGTCGAACGTCGTCAGGATCAGGACCCGAGTGCGGTCGCCCCCGGCCACGATGCGGCGCGTGGCCTCGATGCCGTCCAGGCCCGGCATGCGGATGTCCATCAGGGCGACGTCCGGGTGGAGTTCGGCCGTCATGCGGACCGCCTCGCTGCCGTTGCCCGCCTCGCCCACCACCTTCATGTCGTCCTGGCTTTCCAGGAGCATGCGGAAGCCGAAGCGTTGCATCGGCTGGTCGTCGACGATGAGCACGGTCGTCACTGGGCGGATTCCTTGGGGAGACGGAGTTCTACGTGCCAGCCGCCCGGCGGTTGCCGCAGCGGGCCTGCCTCAAGTGTCCCGTCGTAGAGGGCCGTTCGCTCGCGCATTCCTGTGATGCCCCGACCGGACGATTCATTGAGGCTGCCCCCGGCGCCCGTGTCCGTCACCGTCGCCCGCACTCCGTCCTCGCCGTACACGACCTCCACGTGCGCCGTCGCCTCCGGGCCGCCGTGCTTCAGGGTGTTCGTGAGGGCCTCCTGGACCACGCGGTAGACCGCGAGCTGTCGGCCCGCCGGGAGGGAGTCGGGACGTCCGCGCACCGTGCTGCGTACGGGAAGGCCCGCGGCCCGTACCCCGTCGATGAGTTGGTCGAGGTCGGTCAGGGCGGGCTGGGGAGTGAGCGCGGCGGCTTCGGGGGCTTCCTCGCGCAGTACGTCCAGGAGCCGGCGCAGCTCCGTAAGGGCCTGGCGGCTGGTGGTGGCGATGGCCGTGAGGGCCTGGGCCGCGCGCTCCGGGGACTTGGCGGCGGCGTAGGAACCGCCGTCCGCGAGGGTCGTGATGACCGAGAGATTGTGGCCGATGATGTCGTGCATCTCGCGGGCTATGCGCGAGCGTTCGGCGTTCGTGGCGAGTTGTGCCTGCTGGTCGCGTTCGACTTCCAGCTGCTTGGCGCGCTGCAGCAGCGAGGCCATGTAGTCCTTGCGGGTGCGGACCGCGATGCCCATCAGGGCCACGATCGCGAAGCTCATCAGGAGCGGGACCACCTGCTGGTCCCAACTGCCCTGTGGGTAGCGGATGTGACCGACCACGGCCGGCGCCACGACCAGGCCGTACGTCCACGCCAGTGTGCGCAGCGGCAGGCGCATCGCGATGTTGAAGACCACGATGAGCATGTTGAGCTGGCTCTGCAGGACGGCCCCGGTCCAGTTGTTGGCGACCCCCGCCAGGAACATGACCGCGTACGCGATGAGCGGATGGCTGCGGCGCCACAGGAGCGGCAGCGTGACGGTCAGCATGATCGCGTAGGGGATCCAGGTGGGCAGGTCCGTGTTCTGGGCGATGTTGCGCCAGCCCCCGCCCAGTACGTCGATCAGCCCGACGAGCACGAAGAACCCCGTCAGGAGTACGTCCCAGACCACCGGCCGCCGCCGGTCGAAGGCGCGCACCCACTGGACGCCGCGCTCGACGTGCCGGGTCAGCGGCTGGGCGCCCGCGGACCAGTCCTCCTGGTCCGGGGCGCCCTGATCGCCGGTGTTGCCCTGGGGGGTGCTCCGAGGAGTCACGGTCACGGCTTCATCCTCGTACGGGATGGGCTCATACGTCCTGGCGCTTCAGCAGATAAGCCGCCGTCGTCAGGGAGGCCGCCGCCCATGCGCACAGGGTGAGGAGGGCCGTGCCGGGTGAGAGGTCGCCGGATGAGGTGTGTACGGCGGCGAGGGACTCGGCGGCCGGGAGCGGGAAGTAGTTCAGGAGGTCCTGCACGGTGTCGTTCGGGATCATCGTGGCGAGTTGCGGCAGGAGGATCAGGCCGCCGACGTACGCGCCGATCGCTCCGGGGATGCTGCGCAGGGCCGAGCCGAGGCCGAGCACGATGACACCGATGAGGGTCGTCCCGATGGCCGAGCCTGCCACGGCGCGCGCGATGCCGGGGTCCCCGAGCGAGGCCTCCAGGTCCGTGCCGCCGAGGAACAGCTGGGCCAGCGGGAACGTGAGGAAGTTGGTGACCAGGAGCGTCCCGAGCGCGACCGTGCCGAACACGGCGGTCTTCGCCCAGAGCACCGGGAGGCGGCGCGGCACCGCGGCCATCGTGGCCCGCACCATGCCCGTCGAGTACTCGCCCGCGGTGACGAGGATGCCGAGTACCGCGATCGCTACCTGGCCGATCTGGGTGCCGAGCAGGGCGTACGTGACGGAGTCGATCTCGTCGCCGGGGTTGGGTGTGTAGGTGGCGCCGACGATCATGCCGAGGACGGCCGTGAGGATGCTCGCGATGCCGATCATGATCCAGGTCGAGCGGAGCGTCCACAGTTTGTGCCACTCGGAGCGCAGGATCCCGCGGGAGGACAGGCGGTAGGGGGCGGCGGCTGCCTTGGGTGTTGTGTGGGGCGGGTGGGGCGGTTGGGCCGTCGTGGTGCTCATGCTGCTGCTCCTTCCGGGACATCGGTGGTGGCGGGGGTGGCGGGGGTGGAGACCGATGCGACGTACTCGACCGAGTCCCGCGTCAGGTCCATGAATGCCTGCTCCAACGAAACCGCGTGCGGGGTGAGTTCGAAGAGCGGGATGCCGTGTTGTGCCGCCGTACGGCCGATGCTTTCGCCATTCGTGCCGCGTACGTCCAGGACGCCGGTCGCGTTGCTCGTGATCTCCACGCCGGGTGCGGCGAGCAGCTCGCCGAGCAGCCCGGCCTCGGGGGTGACGACCTTGACGGAGCCGGTGCCCGAGTCTCGTACGAAGGCCTCGACCGTCGTGTCCGCGAGGAGCCTGCCGCGGCCGATGATGATCAGGTGCTCCGCGGTCAGTGCCATCTCGCTCATGAGGTGCGAGGAGACGAGGACCGTACGGCCCTCGGCGGCCAGGGACTTGAGGAGGTTGCGGATCCACAGGACGCCCTCGGGGTCGAGGCCGTTGACCGGCTCGTCGAGGATGACCACGGCCGGGTCGCCGAGGAGCGCGGCCGCGATGCCGAGGCGCTGGCCCATGCCGAGCGAGAACCCCTTCACGCGCTTGCGGGCGACGTCGTGGATGCCCACGAGGTCCAGGACCTCCTCGACGCGGCGGCGTGGGATGCCGTGCGTGTGGGCCAGGGCCATCAGGTGGTGGAAGGCGGTGCGGCCGGGGTGGATGGACCGGGCCTCGAGCAGCGCGCCCACCTCGTGCAGGGGCGCGGTGTGCGTCGCGTACGTCCGGTCGCCGACGGTGGAGCGGCCCCGGGTCGGGGCGTCGAGGCCGAGGAGCATCCGCATGGAGGTGGACTTGCCCGCGCCGTTGGGGCCGAGGAAGCCGGTGACGGTGCCGGGGTGGACGGTGAAGCTCAGGTCCTCCACGACGGTCTTCTCGCCGTAGCACTTGGTGAGTTCGTATGCCCGAATCATGCTTCTGATGCTGGCGCTCGCGGGGGCGCTGGGCGTCGGACCAGGGGCGGGAGGTGGGCGGTCGCGGGTAGTACCGGGGTAGGACGGGGACCCTGAGGGGTCCTCGTGAGGGTCCTCCTGAGGGGCCCTCTGAGGGGTCCTCTGAGGGTGCCCGAGGATCAGACGGGGAGTTCCGCGTTGGGCCAGCGGGTGCGGGCCTGTTCGCGGGAGCGGAGGAGCGCCAGGGTGGGGAGGCCGCGGTCCGCGCCGGTGGCCAGGAGCTCCGGGAGCTGGGGGAGCGGGGCCACGGCGGCCACGTCGTCCAGGACCAGGGTCATTGGTGGGTCGAGTCGGCCGGAGGATGACCGTTCGGCCATGCGCCGGCCGTGCTCGACCACGCTTGAGGCGAGTGCCGTGAGGAGAGGCATCGCGCCAGGACCCTGGGGTGACTTGGGATCCTCGATCGCTTCACCCACCACAAAAAGCGTGCCCCCTTCATCGATGAAGGAATCCAGGGTGAGGGCATCGTTTCTGTTGGGGGTGCAGGATTCCCTTACGTTGAGAGTGAAGAGGGCGGAGAGGGCGCGTGCCGTCAACTCCTGTGCCATGTCCCGTCGTTCGGGGTACGCCGTGAGCGCCGCCTCCAGCTCGCCCGCGGCGCCCGAGGAGGCCTTCTGGTGGGTGCGGAGGATGCGGACCGCGTCCTGTACGCCGTTGCCCTGGGCCCAGCGGTGTACGTGCTTGACGGGGCGGCCGTCCACCGCTGCGGCGTGCAGGAAGCTGCGCAGGAGGGTTTCCGCTGTGTCGGCGAGGGTGCTGTCCAGTTTTGCGCTTGGCCTTATGGCGGCCAGCAGGGCGGTGGCTCTTTGGGCTGCCACTGCCTTGTCCTCGCAGTTTGCGGTGGGGGACCAGTGCATTCTTGCGGGGGTGTCGCAGAGGTGGGAGGGGTCGTAGACCAGGACGGGGCCGAGCTTCGCTCTGGCGTCCTTTGTTTCCTCCCACAGGGTGGGATCCGATGTGAGTACTAGGGCTGCGCCCTCTGCGTCTCTGATTGCCTCTGCTGCGAGGGGTCTGCGGGTTTCTTGGGGGCCCAGTACCAGGGGGGTACGGGGGGTGGGGACCGCTAGTTTCTCGGTGCTCGGGGTGTGGGTGCTGTAGCCCTCGTCAGGGCCGGAGCCCATGTCATCCGCGACCGGCGCTGTGGGCTGTGCCCACCCTCCCCCACTCTCAACTTCGTTCGAGCGGGGGGACCCCCATCGCCCTGCGGGACGCCTGCCCACAGAGGGAGCGGCCGGGTGGGGCCTCTCGGCGTGGTCGGGGGCTGGGGCTGCCGGGTGGGGTGCCTCGGCTGGGGCACGGGCGGGAGCGGTCGAGGAATCCGCGGGAACGTGCTCGATCGGGGTGTCCGCCGGAGGCGCAGGCGCCGGAAAGCGTCTCGCCCTCCGTACCGCCCTCCACCGCGTGACCGTCCCCATCACGAAGATCGTGAGTACCACCAGGACCATTAGCTGGCCGATCAGCAGGCCCCAGAACAAGCCGTAGCCCGTGAGCTGGGCGGCCGGAGTCGCCGGCCACGCGCCCGCGATGTCGTGCGGCTGCTGGACCAGGTGCCGCATGGCCACCGGCGTATTGCCGAAGGTGACGTGCTGGGGCCAGGAGCCGTGCGAGAAGAGGCCCGCGAGGCCCGTCGCCGACCAGACGAGGACCGTCAGGCCGAGCACGAAGGCGAGGCCGCCCACCAGGAGTCCGTCGGGAACGCCCCGCTCCCGTGACTCGCGCCGTCCGCCCCGGTCGCGGTACTCGGGCTCAGGCTCCCGGTAACCCATGGATCACGCCACCCCGTAACGCGACGACGACGATGGCCCGTTCATCTGCTGCTCCATGTACGCCGCACGCTCCTCCGCCTCCAGATCCGCGGCCCGCAGCGCGTCGTCGCCGAGGAGCTGGTCCGACGCCTCCACCGACGATTCGGTCATGGCGCGGTCGGTGAAGACCAGGGGGCGTTCGGTCTCCGTGATCAGGTGTTTGACCACCTGGACGTTGCCGTTCACGTCCCACACCGCGATACCGGGCGTGAGGGTCGGGATGATCTCCACCGCCCAGCGTGGCAGGCCGAGCACCCGGCCCGTCGCTCTCGCCTCGTCGGCTTTCTGGGCGTAGATGGTGCGGGTCGACGCCATCTTCAGGATCGCCGCCGCTTCCTTGGCCGCCGCCCCGTCCACGACGTCGCTCAGGTGGTGGACCACCGCCACGAAGCTCAGCCCGAGCCGTCGGCCGAACTTCAGCAGACGCTGGAAGAGCTGCGCGACGAAGGGGGAGTTGATGATGTGCCACGCCTCCTCCACCAGGAAGATGCGCTTCTTGCGGTCCGGGCGGATCCACGTGTGTTCGAGCCAGACGCCCACGATCGCCATCAGGATCGGCATCGCGATCGAGTTGCGGTCGATGTGCGAGAGGTCGAAGACGATGAGCGGGGCATCCAGGTCGATACCCACGGTCGTCGGGCCGTCGAACATGCCCCGCAGGTCACCGTCGACCAGGCGGTCCAGGACGAGCGCGACGTCCAGGCCCCAGGCCCGTACGTCGTCTATGGCGACGTTCATCGCTTCTGCGGACTCGGGCTCCGGGTGGCGCAGCTGCTCCACGATGTCGGTCAGGACCGGCTGGCGCTCGACGATCGTCTCGTTCACGTACGCGTGGGCGACCTTGAGCGCGAAGCCCGAGCGCTCGTCGAGGCCGTGGCCCATCGCGACCTCGATGATCGTGCGGAGCAGCGCGAGCTGGCCCGTCGTCGTGATCGCGGGGTCGAGCGGGTTGAGGCGGATCCCCATGTCGAGAGCGGCCGTGGGGTCCAGGCGGATGGGAGTTATGCCCAGCTCCTCGGCGATGAGGTTCCATTCGCCGACGCCGTCCTCGCCCTGGGCGTCCAGCACGACGACCTGGCGGTCCTTGAACCGCAACTGCCGCAGGACGTACGTCTTCTCCAGGGCCGACTTGCCGTTGCCCGACTCGCCGAGCACGAGCCAGTGCGGGGCCGGGAGCTGCTGCCCGTACAGCTGGAACGGGTCGTAGATGTAGCCCTTGCCGGAGTACACCTCGCGCCCGATGATCACGCCCGAGTCGCCGAGGCCGGGGGCGGCCGTCGGCAGGTAGACCGCCTGGGCCTGCCCCGTCGACGTACGCACCGGGAGTCTGGTCGTCTCCACCTTCCCGAAGAGGAAGGACGTGAAGGCGTCCGTGAGGATGGTCAGCGGATCCCGCATGGTTGGCAGCCCTCAGCTCTAACGTCGGATGCCGGTCGCGAACGGCAGCGTGTTGACGAAGGCCCTGTGGTGCTCGCGGTCGCACCACTCCAGCTTCAGATACGACTTCCCGGCCGAGGCCCGGATGGTGCGCTTGTCGCGTGCGAGGGCTTCGGGTGAGCGGGACGAGACGGTGATGTAGCCGACGATGTTGACCCCGGCCGCGCCGCTCGCCAGGTCCTCGCCGCGCTGGTCCAGACGGGAGTTCGACGCGATGTCGCGGGGGTCGACCGTGCGGTTCAGCTTGGCCTGGCGGCTGGCCTCCGCCTCGTCGTTCGTCTTCTCCGTCAGCATGCGCTCGATGGCGACCTCGGTGGGTTCGAGGTCCATGGTCACCGCGACCGTGCGGATCACGTCCGGGGTGTGGACGAGCAGCGGGGCGAGGAAGTTGACGCCGACGGGCGTCATCGGCCACTCCTTCACCCAGGCCGTGGCGTGGCACCAAGGCGCACGGGTGGAGGACTCGCGGGTCTTCGCCTGGAGGTAGGTGGGCTCCATGGCGTCGAGCTCGGCGGGCCAGGCGTTTCGCTTCGTCATCGCCTGGATGTGGTCGATGGGGTGGTCCGGGTCGTACATGGAGTGCACGAGCGAGGAGAGCCGCCCTTGCCCCAGCGGCTGGCGTACGCGGATGTCGGCTTCCTGGAGCCGCGAGCAGATGTCGGTCAGCTCGCGCGCCATGACGACGGCGAGACCGGCGTCCTTGTCGAGCTTCCGGACGCCGTGCGGGCGGCTGGCGCGGGCCATCGCCTGGGCCTCGGCGGCCAGCTCGCGGGAGTAGTGCATGCAGGCGACCAGATACGCGCGGTGCTGCTCGCTGCTGGTGGACACCATCGACTGGAGCTGTTCGTACGACTGCTGCAGCCAGGGCAGTGCCCGGTCGTCGCCTCGTACGCTGACGTCCTTGGCGTGGGCGTCCGGGTCGGCCGGGAGGGTGCGCGCGAGCATCTGGAGCCGCGTCACGAAGCCGTCGCCGTTGGCGACGTGCTTGAGCAGCGTCCCGAACCGGTCGACCAGCGCCTCTTGGTCCTCGGAGTCGCGAAGCCCGACACCGGGGCCCTCGATCTCGATGGCGGCGGTGACGGTCCGCCGGTCGGCGTGCAGCAGCACGGCGATTTCATCCGGCCCGAAGGGCGCGGCCAGCCAGCTGATGCGCCCGATGCCCGGCGGCGGGCCGACCTCGACCTCCCTGCCGTCGAAGCGGACGCCCGCCTCGGGGGTGGTGGAGCGGTAGGCGGTGCCGCGCTTGAGGGAGCGCTTGAAGCTGCGGTTGATCTCGAACCACTTGTAGAACGTGCGGCCCTTGTAGGGGACGTAGACCGCGGCGATCGCCAGCATGGGGAAGCCCATGAGCAGCACGATGCGCATGGACAGGACGGGGACGAGGAGCCCGCACATCATCCCGAGGAAGGCTCCCGCGATGATCAGCGCGATCTCGCCGGTCTCCCGGTTCTTGCCGACGATCGCGTTCGGCCGCGCGCGGCCGATCAGATATGTGCGGCGGGGCGCGATCGGTTGCGACACGTGGGACTGAGTCGTCAACGCCCTTCACCTCCCGTGCGTTTGTTACTGCCAGTGGAACCGTTGCCTGAGCCGCCTCCGCCGCGGTTGCGCGCGTGCGGGGTGCTGGTCGCGCTGCCCCGGGGCGGGGGCGCGGCGGATGGGACGGATCCGCCGCCGTTCGATGAGCCGCCGCCGCTGCCCCCGCTGCCGCCTCCGCCGCGGGAGCTGTGGGCGGCGACGCCGCCGCTCACCGGGTTGGCGGGGCGCGCCTGGTTGTTGCCGCCGCCTCCGCCGCCACGGGAGCTGTGGGTCTTGATGCCCTGGGAGACGAGGGACGCGGGGGAGGTGATGACGGCCGCGGCGCGGTTCTCGGCGCCCTGGGACAGGCGGTTGTTCCGGGAGTTGGCGATCTCGTCGCCGAAGCCGGGGACGAAGCGGTAGATCATGGCGCTCGCGAAGATGGCGAGCAGGATGATCGAGAGCCCGGAGACGACCGCCGAGAAGGAGTCGGGCCCGTCGCCGGAGGACAGCGCGCCGGCCAGGCCGAGCACGATGACGATGATGGGCTTCACCAGGACCACCGCGATCATGATCCCGGCCCAGCGGCGGACGTGCGTCCACAGGTTCTTGTCGACGAGACCCGCGTACACGACGGTGCCGAGCAGGGCGCCCACGTAGAGCAGGGCGGCCCGGATGACGAGCTCCAGCCAGAGGACGCCGGCCGCGAGGATCGACACGAGCGAGACGACGATCAGCATGATCGGGCCGCCGCCGATGTCGTCGCCCTTCTTCAGGGCTTCGGAGAATGTCCCGAAGAAGGTGTCCGTCTGACCGCCGGTCGCCTTCGCGATGACGTCACTCACGCCGTCGGCCGCCGAGACGACCGTGTAGAGGATCAGCGGCGTGAAGGCGGAGGCGAGGACCGTGAGCCACAGGAATCCGATGGCTTCGGAGAGCGCGGTGGTGAGGGGGACGCCGCGCACTGCGCGCTTGGCGACGGCGAGGAGCCAGAGGAGCAGGGTGAGGATCGTGGACGCGGCGAAGACGACCGCGTACTGCTTGAGGAAGCTGGGGTTCGTGAAGTCGACCTCGGCGGTCTTCTTCACGGCTTCGGAGAGCTTGTCGACGGTCCAGGAGGCGGCTTCCGCGCAGCCCTTTGCCAGGGAGGAGAGGGGGTCGGCGGTGGAGTCTATGGGGGCGTCTGTGGGGTATTTGCCTGCGCCGTCGCCGCTGCTGCTGTCGTTGCCTTTTTCGCAGTACTTCTTGGCGGGGCCATGGATGAGATCGCACGGGTCGTCATCCGGCGCGGCGAAGGCTCGCGTTGCGAAGAGGACCGCTGTGGTCTGCACGGCAGTGACAGCGCCTGCGAGCTTGAGTACGTGACGGTTAGCGGGCATACGTGAACCCTCCGTACCCTTCTACGGCCTTCGCGATCTCATCGGAGCCGGACGCGCGGTCGTCGCCCGGGACCGGGGCGGGGCCGTCCTTCTGGGAGTGAGTGGCGGCCTTCCAGTCGCCCCCGACCCACACCAGCTTCATGGTGATGGTGAAATAGCTGCTGGTCACCGGCTTGGTGGACTGCTCCCCGGCGAGGCCGAGCAGGCCACCGCACCAGACCTCCACCGTTGCCTTTCCGTCGGCCCAGTTGGTGACTTTGGTGCCGATCGGGCTCGTACGAGAGACGAACTGATAGCCCTTCGGGGTCGAACCGTCGTCGTTCAGGCCCACGTTCTTGAAGAAGCCGACGTTGTACGCCTTGTCGAGGTTCGCCTTGAACCTGTTCACGCTCGACGGCGCCATGACGGTCTGGAGGACACTGTCGCGTTTGGCCTTGTTGAACATGTCCGCCGAGCCCAGCGCCACCGCATAGTTCGCGGCAGCGGACTGCGCACCCTGCTCGCTCTTCGTGTACCCCGAAGGAATCCCCGACGTCTTGCCGTCGACAGGCTGCTCCCCGGAGGGGGCGGTGGGATCCGGGCCCGCCTTCTTGGCGTCCCCGCCGCCGCCCCCGGAATCCTCGCCGCCCCGATTCGCGAACGCGATAGCCGCGATGAGGAGGACCACCACACCGACCACCGTCACGAGGCTCCGTGGCGAAGAACGGCTGGATCTGCGCGCTCCTCCGTAGACGTCCTGGCCGCCTCCCTCGCCCTCGGGGAGCCGCGTCCGGGTCTCGCCCGAGCCGCCGTAGAGGCCGCCGTTCCGCTCGTCGTCGAGACTCATGCCGCGTACGCCCCCTCAACCTCTCGGTGAACCGCCACGTACGACGGTAGCCGTGCTGGTTCCCGCGCGGGCGCGGTGTGGTGACTCGACATCAGGGAGTTGCAACCTCAGCCGGTGGGCACGACGGATGGGTGGGTCGGAGGGGGACAGGGGGATGGGGACGGATGCGACAGGTGGGGACGGGGACGTGAGCGGGCGGCGGGGGACTAGACCGCCATGCCGTACACGATGGTGAAGACCGTGCCGAGCGATCCGATGATGAAAACGCCGGTCAGGCCCGCGATGATCAGGCCCTTGCCCTGTTCCGCGCTGAAGGTGTCGCGCAGCGCCGTCGCGCCGATGCGCTGCTTCGCCGCGCCCCAGATGGCAATCCCGAGACAGAGGAGGATGGCGATCGCCATCACGACCTCGATCATCACCCGTGCCTCGTTGCCCAGGCTCCCGAAGGGTCCCCAGTCGGGGGCGATCCCGCCGATGATGGTGGTGATGTCGCCTTTTTCGGCTGCCAAAAGCATGTGTAACTCACCGCCCCTAGTGGGTTGTTCTGTCACCTCTGTCTACCGCGATGCAGAGGACAGCTCATTCTCGCCGACAAATGGGCCAGTGCATGTCGACTTGGCGTCATTCGTTGGCTGAAACGTATGGTCACTCTGTGTATCACGGTGAGTGACGCCGGGCAATGACGGCCCGGCGAGCCCTCTGACCAGGTCTCATTCTGACCTGGTTGCGGTGACAGTCACTCACATCATGGGTCATGTACGCCCGTCGATGCCATCCAGGCCATCGAGCCCGTCCAGGCCGTCCAGGTCGCCGAGGCCGCCGCCCGTCACGACGTACGAGCAGTCGGTGTAGCGGTAGCCGGGCTGGACCTTGCTGCCCTCGGTGTTGTTGCGGACGCCTCCCACGCTGCTCGCGTCGCGTTTGTAGAGGAAGTGGTAGTCGCCCGGGGGCAGGTGGAGCGTCTTGCTCGGGTATCCGTTGCCCGCCAGGCAGGCCTTCTTGCCCTTGGCCTTGCTGGTGTACGTCTTGCAGCCGGCGCACGAGGCGAGCTTGAGGCTGCCGGTGATCGGGCCGGTGTAGAGGACCTCGAGCGGGCCGGGGCCGCCGTTCTCCAGGACGTACGTGAGTTTCCCGCCGCCCGGCGACTTGGCCGGGGGCAGGCTGCGGCCGGCCGCGGGGCGGGCCTCGGCGATCTCGGCGGCGATGGCGATGTCCTTGGCGCGGTCGCGCTTGCCGTTGCTCTTGTAGGTCCCGGCGAAGTCCTTGAGCGTCTTGGCCGCGTCCCCGAACTTCCCGTCCTTGAACTGGTCCACGCCGCACGCGTACGTCCCGGACTCCACCGCGCTCGTGGCGTCACCGGAGAGGCCGTCGCCCGCGTCGTCGGGGAGGGCCTTCGCGGTGGAGCCGATGTTGCGGAGCTCCTCGGTGGCCTTGCAGGGGTCGGCGCCCTTCAGGTCGGACGATCGCGATGCGATGGCGTCGCGGATGGCGGGCTCGACCTTCCCGGCCTGGTCGGATTCGGGGAAGGTCCGCAGGAGCTGGCCCAGTCGGCTGCCGCTGTCCGTGGTGCCGAGGCCCTGGCTGCCGCACTCGTAGAGCGAGGTGGCGAGGCGGTCGTCGGGCCAGGTGGCGAGTGTGCCGAGGCGTTCCTTGCCGAGGGAGCCGGGGAGGGTGCGGAGGTACTCCAGGGGTTCGAGGGCGTCGCAGTACTTGCGCTCGTCGTATGGGGCGGCGACGGACTTGTAGTACGCGGTGAGACTGTCAGGGACGCGCTTTGCGGCCTTCGAACCGGGGTGGTCGTCGCCGAGGTCGCGGTAGATGGCGAGGGCGGAGCGGTAGTCGTCCTCGGCGGCGTCGAAGGTACGGCCGTCGGCGGCCGTGACGATCTTGTCGGCCTTGTCGAGCCGGGCGAGCAGCATCTCCTCGACGGCTTCGTCGCGGGCGGCGTCGTACGCGATGACGCCTCCGGCGGGGACGGCGAGCAGCACCAGCCCGAGCCCGACGGCGAGCGGCGTGCGGAGCGGCCAGCCCTGGTGGGTGCGCAGGGCGCGGCGGGCTCCGTCGGCGGCCGCGAGGAGCAGGAAGGCGATGAACCCGATGAGTACGCCGCCGGGTACGCCGTCGACCTCGGCGGGAAACGCCACGAAGAGCAGCGCGGCGGTCGCGACCCAGCAGAGGGCGGCGAGGAACCACCGCTTCAGGAGCACGTAACCGAGCCCGAGCCCGGTGAGATTGAGGAGGGCGGCGGAGAGGGCGCGGAGGGGGTCGGGGGTGGTGGGTGTGGAGGGTGCGGGCGCGGACGCGGGTCCAGGGGGGCTTGGGGGTGCGCCGTAGGCGGGCGGGGCTGTGGGGGGTGGCGGGGGGTAGGAGGGTGCGGTGGTTGGGGATGACGGGGGTGCCGTGGGGAGCGGCGGGGGTGACGTGGGTGACGGGGGCGGCGGCCCGAACTGGCCTCCGTGGGGGGTCTCGGGAGGGGGAGGGGGAGAGCCGAGGGCTGCGGCTGGCGTGGGGTGCGGGGTCTGGCCCGGGGGCGGTCCGGTGGGCGTCGGGCCTGCCGGGGGTTGACCTGGTGACGCGTTCGGCGTTGCGCCAGTCGGCGTCGCGCTTGGCGGTGCGCCTGCCGGCGTCGCACCGGGGGCTGCGTCCGGCGCGGGGCGCTGGGTCTGGTCCGGGCTCGGCAGGGTCGGTGTCACGTCTTCTGACGCCGGCCCCGGCATCGCACCTGGCGTGGGGCGCTGCTCCGAACCGGGGCCAGTGCCCGACCCGCCGCCCGCACCTTCCCGACCCGGAATGGCGTCACTGGGCTCTGGCCCGCCAGCCGCGTCGACGGGTCCCCGGTCGGACACGGCGTCACTGGGCTCCGGGCCGGCCGCTGCATCGGCGGGCGCTGAATCGGACGCCGGATTGCTGGGCCCTGGACCAGGCACCGCGTCGCTGGGCCCCCGGTCAGGCACCGCGTCGGCGGGCTCCCCGCCAGCTACCGAGTCGCTGGGCCCCCGGCCAGACTTGGCGTGCTCGTCCCCAGGTTGCATGTTCGGCTCCCCCCAGCCGTCACAACGCAGCGCCTTGATTTGCGCCCAATTCCGCAACGATCGGGGAAAGTTGGACACCCGTCAACAGTTTGCGCAGCACATCCGGCCCCGCAGCCCCGCAGCCCCGCAGCCCCGCGACCCCGCAGCCCTGCGGTCCCGCGACCCGCACGACCCTCAGCCCCGTCGCCCCAGCGCCTTTGCCCGCGTGTGCGACCAGCCGGTCAGGAGCAGACCGGCGGTGACCGCCACGACGTAGGCGACCAAAAGGAGCGCGAAGCCGCCGGGGAGCCAGCCGAGGAAGCCGGCGTAGTCGTGGTCGATGAGTAACCGGATGAGTCCTTGCGCGGAGAAACACAGGAGGATGGCGCCGAGGGTCTGCAGGAAGTCGTATTTCACGGTACGAACGTATCAACGGAGTTACGAGAATGCCTTGCCCCATATGCAGCAATCCTGAATTACGTCACACATTCTGCGACCTATAATGAAAAGCGTGCGTGACGAAAAGAAGGCCCGCTGTACGGTCTGCCGTGTCGGAATGAGCGTCGCGGGCAAGCGACGTGGCCGCCCCGCTCTCTACTGCTCCCGCAGCTGCCAGGCGAGGGCCTACCGGCAGCGGAAGCGGCCGCCCGTCCCCGCGCCCGAGCGCCTCACACCCACCACCGACGCCCGGTCGCGCAGACGCCGCCAGATCGCGGAGGCGGTGTGGCGCATCGCCGCGGAGAGGGGCCTGGACGCGGCGAGCATGCGGGAGATCGCGGCGGAGGCGGAGGTGTCGCTGAGGGTGGTCCAGTACCACTTCGGCAGCAAGCACGAGCTCCTCGTGGCCGCCCTGCACCTGCTCCACCGCGAGAACGAACGCCTGGCGAGGACCCGCGTCCACTACGACCCCGCGAACCTCCGGGGCGTGCTCAGCGCCATGCTCGACGAGTTCCTGCCCCTGGACGCCCAACGGGCCATGGCTCTGCGCGTGTTCTCCGCGTACTACGCCCGCAGCCTCACGGACCCCGCGATCGCGGCGGTCTTCCTGAGCGATGACCACCCCCTGGAGGAACTCGTCGCCGGCTTCATCGCCACGGCTCAGACGAGCGGCCAGACGGCCCCGGACCTGGACCTGGACGCCCGACGCGAGGCCGACCTTCTGGTGGCAGCGGCGGTCGGGCTAGGAGGGGACGTACTCCACGAACGCCGCACCCTGAACGACGTACGCGACACCCTCGATTACCACCTGGACAAGATCTTCAGCCCTGTCCGGCCTCAGCGCGCTTGATCTCTTCGGCTTCGAGCAGAGGGTCCACGAAGCTGACGTTCTCGGCGATGTGGTGCAGCAGGCTCCGGTACTCCGCGCGCCGGCTCACGGCGGTGGTACCCAGCGTGAGGCTCACCAGGCGTTTGCCGTCCGGGTGCGGGAGGTGGGCGAAGATCTGGAGCAGCGGGGTCTGCGGGAGGCCGGATTCGGCGTTCGGGGTGCGTACGAGCTCGCTGAATGACGCCGGTCCGCAGGGCAGTTCGAGATACTCGATGCTGGTGTGGCCCTCGGCGCCTGCGACGGCTCGCGCGGCGGTGACGGCTGGCGAGGCGGTGGCGATGTCCCGCCACGAGATCGTGAAGAGGGAGAGCAGGAACCCACTGGTATTGCCCGCGGAGACATCGTCGCGGTGCAGGCCGATCGAGCAGTGGGTGGTACCGACTTCTGCGAGGGCGGCCAACAACTGCTGTCCTCGTGCGAGCTGGATCAGGAACTGCTGGCGCGCGGAGTCGTCCTGGAGGGAGTCCAGGATCGGTGCGATGACGTCGCGCAATGCGTCGGCTCCGGGGGAGTCGGGCGGGTTCAACAGCGCGTGGACGGGAATTGCGGTAAAGCCTGCGGGTTCGGCGAACCAGATGTCGGCGTCGGCGTTGAGGGCCGATTCGTCGATAATGAACCCGGGCGCGGTCACAGGGACTTCACTTTCGGCTTGCTCGGATCAGCGTACGAGGTGAAACCTGCGCGCCGACCTTGTTCCACATCCTCAGCTGTAGCTCCCCATTCCGTGGTGAGAGCGTGTTCGGCCCTCGCCAGACGCTGCCTGAGGATTTTGAAGTGGCCAGGTGTCTGGCCGCTCGTTGAAGGTGCGGCGAGGATGCCGATCATACGAGGGTCACCGGCGAACCAGATCGTCTCGATGCGGGCTTTCAACTGTGGTTTAGCGCGGGGTGCCATTCTGCGGTGCCACCAGTTCACCCGCAGGTGGTTGGAGATGACGAGTGGGAGCTGCTGCTGCGGGTTGGCAGGATTGGGAAACTCGAACCACCCCTGCTGTTCACCCAAAATGTCGGGATAATCTGAAAGGCCATGCGGAATGCCTTGAAGTACTTGCCACGGGTATGCACGCAGGATGCGGAGCTTACGCAAGGAGATAGGGAAGTAGCCGAACACTTGGACAAATAGCCGCCAACTGCCGTAAATAGAATAGGGAATTAGGATCCACACCCCCCAGTCTGTTTCGGTAGAAAGTGCGAGCAGTGCGATCCACACGCCGACCCATCCAATGAGCCCGGCTACGTTCCTGACCACAAGCAGGACCCAAGCGCGTCGTGTCGGCGGATGCTGCCATGCCGTGGGGTAGTCGGCAGGACCCATGGTGAGACTTCTTCCTGTAGCGGAATGGTTAGGAGAAGGCGAAGCGTGCAATGGTCGGGATTCCTGGCAGATCAAGCAGGAGGCGTCCGCCGTCAACCTTGGTCGTCGCCTCGGCCCTGCCGTCGTCGTCATCGAAGAGCCCGTAGCCGGAGGTCGCCAGACCCAGAGCGCCTGAAGTAACGGCCACGTTGTCAGCTGCTGTTCCGCTGGTGACCACGGCGTTAATCAATGGGTTCCCCAGTTGGGCGACGCCCTTGCCTGCCTCAAAGGTCTGAGTAGGATATGTGGCCAGCTTCTGTCCGAGGCTCATGGCTCCAGCTCCCGCCCGCACTGATCGAGTAGCAACCTGGGTGCCCTTAATGGCAGCGCCGATTCCGGGAACCATTCCTACAGCGTCGGCTCCGACCGAGACCAGGTTGCTGAAGAAATCAGCGTCGAACTCTCCCTTGGTGAAGCCGTCCATCAATGATTCCCGGGTGGCCGGATCCCAGAGTCGGGTTCCGAGCGCCGCTGCGCTTGTAGCAGATGCCGTCAACATCAGTGCGGCTGCCACACCCATACCCAAGGGGCCGGTAGCCAGGATTGCTGCCAGCGCCAGCACTCCGGCAATGGCGCTGAGGATGTCCGGAAGGTTCTCCTTGATCCACTCCCAGGAATCCTCAAGCCAATTGGGCTCGTGCGGAGCCAGTTTGTCCGTTGCCTGGCGAATCTTTTCCGCGCGGTGATTGGACTTCTCGGTGTACTCGTGTTCCAGGCTCCGGGCCCTGCCCAGGATGCGGTCGAGCTCCGCCCGGGCGTCCTCGACCTTGCCGTTGGCGAGCTCCAGAGACTTCTTCGCGTCGTCCTTCTTGCTGCCCTTCTTGTCCAGGTCGGGGTCGTCACCGGCTGTGTCGGCGTGCCCCTGCGCGGTCTTCAACGCCTCCCTGGCTTCCTTGGCCTTCCCGTCCAGTGCTTTCGCCCGGCGTTGGTAGTCCTCCAGGTCGCCTTCCCAGCGCTCCAGCTGCTTGGCGGCCTTTTCGATGGAGCGCGCGGCGTTCTTCAGGTTGAGAGTCAGCGGCCCGCTGTCGATGGTCTCGCGAAAGGCGACTGCCGCATCGCCCTCCCAGTAGCTGCCGTCCATCAGCTTGGTGACGACCTTGCGGGTGTCGCGCAGGACAGTGACGCAGTTGCTGAGCTTCTTCTGCAGCTCTTTTACGGTGTCGCAGTTCCCGGGGGCCGGATTGAAACGGAGGTCTGGGTAGGTGGAAGTGTCCTTGTCCGTCACTTCGGCACCTGCACCGTGTCATCGTTCGTCTTGCCGGGCTTGTGCAACGCCTTCACGAGCGCATCCTCGACCTCATTGAAGGCGTCCTTGCTCTGCCCGATGATCTTGCTCAGGTCTTCCGCCTGCTCACCGATCTGCTCGGCGCCGTACTTCCAGTCCTCCTGGAAGTCCTCGCAGGCATTGTCGAGCTCCTCCGTCCCGAGACCGCCGACCGTCGCCCCGGACAGGGCGTTGCGCAGGCCCTCCAGAGACTCGACTGATCCGTCGAGCAACTTCATGAAGTTTTCGAGCTCGACTGCGTCGAGCCTCAGCCTCTCGGCCATTCCTGCCCCCTGGCGGTTGTCTCGGGTCAACCGACGCTAGCCGTGGGGCACGCAGTTTCGCCAGTGCGAAGTTTGCGCCATAGGTGCCCCAACCTGCATGTACCGGGCAGGGCAGGGGTGTGAATCGAAATCTGCGGGAAGGGGTCATTCGTCGTTTGCAAAGGATCTTAGTTTCGCGGCGCGGCGTGTGACCCTGCTAGGGCTTGCGGAGTACGTCGACGGGACCAACGCATCCACGACCTCCGTCCGATTTCCCCCGTACGGGGGACTCTTAGCGTCGACTCCATGAGAATCGGACTGCTCGGAACCGGAAATGTCGCTCGTGCGCTGGCCACCGGGTGGCAGGCGGCAGGGCATGACGTCGTGTTGGGGTCTCGATCCCCGAAGGAGCGGGGAGGGGCGGAGGGGCTGGGGGCCTTAACTGTCGTGGGGTTGGGGGAGGCTGCCGCTCACGGGGGCGTGTTGGTCAATGCCACGCCCGGTACGGCCTCGATGGGTGTGCTGAAGGAGATCGGGGCTGCCGCTCTGGCCGGGAAGGTGTTGCTCGACGTCGGGGTCGGGTTCACCGAGGGCATGGCGCTCTCCCACCCCAACTACAGCCTCAGTGAGGAGATTCAGGCAGGCTTCCCTGAGCTTTCGGTGGTCAAGACGCTTGCCACCGTTGACTCCGTGGTGATGAAGGATCCGGGGAGTCTGGAGGAGGCGGCGACCATCTTCCTCTCCGGGGATGATGAGGCCGCCAAGGGGACGGTCCGGCGGCTCCTCAGTGACCTGGGATGGGCCGATGCCTCCCAGCTGGACCTGGGAGGCATCGAGACCGCGCGCGGGCAGGAGCACTGCGCGCTGCTGTTCATGGGGGTGGCGGAGGCGATCGGGTCGTACGGGTTCGGCTTCAAGGTCGTTCGGCCGCGGGCCGTCTGAGCAGGTGCCGTAGCAGGTGTCTGGGCCCGGGCCTGCTTTCGGGCCCGGGTCGTCAGCCGGCCGGGGAGTCGCTGACGGTCCCGACCGGGCTGATCTCCAGCTTGACCGCGCCCTCGCCGTCCGAGACCGGGAGCGTGCCCGCGGGCCAGTCCAGGGTGACGTGCTTGGTCTCGTTCGGGGGCGTGACGACCAGGCTTGTGATGCGTACGCCGGAGCCGCCCGAGTTGTTGTACGGGAACGTGATGTTGAAGGCGGCGGAGTCGCCGTCCTTCAGGACTCCGGGTACGGCCCGCTCGCCGTTGCGGGCCACGGAGAGGGTGTCGCCCGTGGACGCCGTCAGGTCGACCCCCGCGTAGCCCTTGATCGAGCAGTCCCGGCCGCCCCCGTTCTTGAAGACGACGGTGACGACGCCTTCCGTCTTGTCGGTGGTGTTGTCCGTGGCGTTCACTTCGAGCTCGTCGGTACGGCAGATGCCGGCCTTGCCGTTGCCGTTGCCGGTGCTGTTGTCGCCGGTACCCGCCGCCGTGCCCTGGTCGTCTCCGCCGCCGTCCGACGCCTCGCTGCCGCCCGAGCCCCCACCGGTGTCGCTGCCGGCGTCCGCGCCGGTACCGGTGTCCGCGTTGTCTCCGCCCTTGCCCGACGACGCGGCGGAGGAGGGCGTCTCCGCTGACGCGTTGTCGTCGCCGTTGCAGGCGGTGAGCGAGAGAGCGGCGACGAGACCGATGACTGCGGCGACGGCCTTACGGGTGTGCTTCATGGGATCCCCCGGAGTGTGCTGGTGAGCAGTGCTCGTGAGTGGTGTCGGGCTGTGGTGATCACAGCTAAGGGGGCGGGTCCCGACGGGGGCAAGGGACGCCGGAGTATGCGGGACGCTGGAATGGTTCCAGGGGGCTGACCTGCGGATACATGCCTCGCCCGGGACGTCGGGGTGGGACGCCCGGGTGGTGGTTTGATCATGAACATGCAGGTGCTCTAGGGTCCCGGCATCATCGTTCGACGGGGGAACGGGGCAAACCATCACGCGTACGCGCTACAGGCTCGCCGCGGTCGTCGCGGCGGCGGCTCTCACTCTGACGGTGACCGGGTGTGACGGAGGGGAGGGCGGGGGCGGCGGTGGTTCCGGCTCCGGCTCTGACTCTGACTCCGGATCTGGCTCTGACTCCGTCTCCGGCTCCAGTGAATCCGCGGCTCCCGGCGTCGGCTCGGACGAGGCGCCCACCCGTAACGGCGGCGCCAGCGGCGGGCCCGGAGCGCGGCAGGAGTGGATGCTGGAGAACATGCCCCAGGCGGGCACCGTGATGGCCGCGGGCGAGTACCTGCAGCGCTTCACCACGTGCGCGCCGTACAGCATCGACCCCTCCGACGAGCGCTACTACCCCATGGACGAGAAGCTCGACACGTCCTGGGGCGTCCAGTTCCGCGGGACGTGCGATGACGGCGGGAACGGCTGGATACGGGTCTTCAAGACCAGCGACATGAAGAAGTTCCAGACCGCCTACCGCGCGGACTGACGAGTTCGTCCAGGCCCAGCAGGACTAGCCGCTGGTGCTGATGAGCGTCGCGATCAGGTAGAGGATCCAACCGGCCGGGATCAGTGCCGCGTACGAGCGGGCGTCGGTGGAGTGGCTTGCCCTGGTCGAGGCCGGGGTGTCCGGTCAGAGGCGGGGGGATCTTCTGCGCCTTGCGGCGGGCGACGAGGTTCCAGAGGAGCGTGCCCGGCGTGAAGAGGAACAGGGAGAACGGGCTCCACCAGCCCTGCCACAGCGTCCTGCCCTGCGTCGTCCGGTAGACCGCCTCGCCGCAGGTCCGGCACATCACGCCGCCGACCTTCTGGAACTTCATCATGATCAGCAGGCCCTGGTGGGCGCGGAAGGTCACGTCCGTTGCGGGGTGCGTGCCGCAGAACTGGCAGGGCAGTGGCGGTGGGGGCGGGTACGAGTACGGGGTGCCGGTGTAGGTCGGCTGGGGGGTGGCGAAGGGGTTGCCCGGTGGCGGTATCGGTACCTGGCCGGGCTGTGGCGTTGTCACTCCACGCCCTCCACGCCCTCCACGCCCTCTACGCCTTCCACGCCCTCAACGCCCTCTACGAAGTGGTCGAACTCGCCCGCCTGGACGCCCAGTACGAAGGCGTCCCACTTCTTCTGGGTCGTGGTCACGACGTTCTCCGGGTCACTGGTCTCCCGGAGGTACACGGCGTCCTCCGGGCCGTAGGCGATTTCGATCCAGGGGCCGGGGCCCTCCTCGCCCTCGGGGGCGGCGCGGATCCAGTCGAGGTCCGGTGGGATGTCGGTCACGGTGGGGGTCCTTTGTGGGACTTATTTGCGATGGGCGGGGTGGGGGCTGCTGTTGTGGGGGTGTTTGGGGGTTTTTGCGGTCGAGGGGTGGGGGTGGATTGCAAGAAAGTCCCGTGGGCGTTCGTGGGGGTGGGGGCGGGGGCCCTGCGGGGCTCTCCCCAATCCCGCCCCGTCCCGAAACGGGGGGGGGCCCCCCCCCCCCCCCGCCCCGCGGGCGGGCGGGGGGGGGGGGGGGGGGCGGGGGGGGGGGGGTGGGGGGGGGGGGGGGGGGGGGTGGGGGGGGGGGGGGGGGGGGGGGGGGCCCGCCCCCCCCCGGGGGGGGGGGGGGGGGGGGGGGGGGGGGGGGGGCCCTGCGGGGCTCTCCCCAATCCCGCCCCTTCCCGAAACTGGGGCTCCGCCCCAGACCCCGGTCCTCAGGTGCCGGACGGGCTGAGGGTGCGTAGCAGGGCTGCGAAGGCCGAGGGGTGCGCGGTGAGTACGACCCCGGTGGGGTCGGCGGATTCGGTCACCTGGATGTTGCCGGGTGGGGTTGCGGTTACGTGTACGCAGGAGTCGCCCTCGCCGCAGTAGGACGACTTCTGCCACGGGTCAGGCATGCCGTGCCCCCTTCGCGGTGCGTATCAGCGCCGCGAACGCTGCGGGTGGTGCGGTCAGTATCGCTCCGCTGGGGTCGGCGCTTTCGGTCAGATGGACTGCCGTTCCGGTTGGGGTTGCGGCGACGTGTACGCAGGAGTTGCCCTGGGCGCAGTAGGTCGACTTCTGCCAGTAGAGCTCGGGCATCTGGGTTCCTCTACAGGTCTTGGATGATGCTGTGGATGAAGTCGCGGGACTGCACGGGCGGGAGCGCTGTTGCTTCCATGCGGTCCAGCAGTACGCGGTACTTGGCGAGCTGGGCCTCGGCATCCAGAAATACGGGGCCGTGTGACTGGTCGAGATTCACCGTGTCGAGTTGGGGTACTGGGCCTGCCGAGTAGTAGATCGACTGCCCCGAGCCGGGGAACGTACCAGCGGCGAACGGGATCACGCGGAGGGTGATGTGTTCCCGTTCGCTCATGTCAGTGAGGTGCTTGAGCTGGGTTCTCGTCACCGCAGGCCCGCCGAACTGCATTCGGAGAGCGGCCTCGTGGAGGATCACGTGGTTCGGTGTCGGCTCATCGTGGAAGAGCACAGCTTGCCTCTTGATCCGGTACGAGACGCGGTGCTCGACGTCCGGGGGTGAGAGCTCTGGAACGTCCTGGCGGAAAATCTCGCGGGCGTAATCCGTCGTCTGGAAGAGACCGGGAATGTGCACAGTCACGGCGGTTCGCAGCAATGATGCGTGGTGTTCGATTTCTGCCAGATCGAGCAACCCGACCGGCAGGATTTCGCGGTACTCCTCCCACCAGCCGCGTGCCCGTTCAGCGGTCATCCGGACCAGCGCCTCAATCAGAGCCTTGTCCGAGCAGTCGTAGTGGCAGGCCAGGGCGCGTACTCGTGCCGAACTCATGCCGAGCCGACCGGACTCCATGTTGCTGACCTGGTTCTGCTTCACGCCGAGTAGCTTTCCCGCCTCCGTCGACGTGAGGCCGGCACGCTCACGGAGCTTGCGAAGCTCACTGCCCAGCCGGAGTTGACGTCCCGTCGGGTTGGTTCTCACGGGCGCGCTCGCCTCTCCTCTGTCCAGTCACTCACACGAGTGGTTGTGCAGGGCTTTGCAGGTTTTCGATTAACACCTTAACAAGACGCCGCTACTTTATGAGTGGCGCCAGCACCCGGAAGCACCCCGCTCGACGGAGCGACAACGTCACTGGGCACAGATCCGCACCCCGCCAACTCGCCTCCCCGAACGGAGACTTCCATGCTGCCCACAACCGTATCCCCGCCCTGGAGCTACTCCCTCCAACTCCCGCACGACCCCCGCGCCCCCGGCATCGCCCGCACCCACCTCCGCGCCGTTCTCGCCGCCTACGGCCTCTCCGAGCTTGCCCCCACCGCCGAACTCCTCGCCGCGGAAATGCTCAACAACGCCCACTGCCATACCCAGGGCCCCTACACCCTCCGCCTGCGGCCCTCCCCGAAGGGCATTCGCGTTGCCGTGTGGGACTCCGACCCCGAGATCCCGGCCGGGTTCGGGCGGACCGGCACTCCGGCCCCGGCGCCCGCGCCAGAAGACGCCGAGAGCGGGCGCGGGCTGCAGCTCGTGCGGGCCTGTGCCGATGCGTGGGGCGGCTATCCCCTCCGCGTCGCGGGGGACGGGAAACTGCTCTGGGCGGAGGTCGGCGGTGATCCCCCGCGGGCGCGGGTGGCGCCTCTACACTGAAGCGCGGTGGACTCCCGTGCGGTGAAGGGTGGTTGACGGTGCGTAAGGCGTGGCTGGTCGCGGCCGTCGGCATCAGCGGGGTGATGAGCTTCGTCGCGCTGCTCGTCGTGGGGACGTACATGGCGGCGGGAAGCACCGGAGGCGGTGTCGGGCAGGGAAGTGTGGGGCTCGCCAAGGGCGCCGTACCGAGCACCTATCAGCCCCTCGTGCAGAAGTGGGGCAATCTGTGCAAGGCCATCAATCCCGCCCTGCTCGCCGCGCAGCTGTATCAGGAGAGCGGCTTCAATCCGAACGCCAAGAGTCCGGCCAAGGCCCAGGGGATAGCGCAATTCATCCCGGGGACGTGGGCCTCGCACGGGGTCGACGGTGACGGTGACGGCGATCGCGACGTCTGGGACCCGAAGGACGCCATCCCGTCCGCCGCCTCGTACGACTGCAAACTCGCCAGTTACGTGAAGGACGCGCCCGGAAGTCCGACGGAGAACATGCTCGCCGCGTACAACGCGGGCGCGTATGCCGTCATCAAGTACGGCGGAGTGCCGCCTTATCGCGAGACCCAGAATTACGTGAAGACGATCACGGATCTGGAGAAGAGCTTCGCCCGGCCGACCGGCAGGGTGCAGCCGTCGCAGCAGGCGGCAGGGGCCATCTACTACGCGCAGAAGAAGCTCGGCACGCTGTATCTGTGGGGCGGCAATGGAACCCCGGAGCAGGGCGGCCGGTTCGACTGTTCCGGTCTTACGCTCGCCGCCTATCGAAGCGTGGATATCGATCTGCCGCGCGTCGCGAACGACCAGTACAACGCGGGACCGCATCCGAAACGGGACGAACTGCTCCCGGGTGACCTGGTGTTCTTCTCGGACGACCTCACCAATTCCCGCGCCATCCGGCATGTGGGGATCTATGTCGGCGGTGGCTACATGATTAACGCTCCGCGGGCCGGTGCGGTGATCCGTTTCGACCCGATCGACACGCCGGACTATTTTGGCGCGACTCGCGTCACCGAGGACGGGGCGAATGCCGTGCCCGACAAGCGCTCGGCGGCCTGACGGGCGCCCGTCAGGCCCGCTGGCAGGGCTCGCGCGGGCCGCTCGGCGGGGCCCCTGAGCCGGCTGGACGGAACCCGAAAAGGCTCAAACGGGGCGCGTGCGCGGGGCGTTATGTGGCTTGAACTCTCCGTCAGTACACTTCTCTGAGCTGCGGTGATGAGTCTCTCTTCGATAACGTCTGCGTGATCATTCGGTGGAGAGTGGAACGTAGTGCAGGGGACAACGCGTTCCCTTGAAGTGACCGGCAGAGCGCGACCACCCAGTAGCGAGCGGCATTGACCACGCAGCAAGCGGCACTGACCACGGGGGTTGATGGAAGGGCGTACGGCAAGGTGCGTCCGAGGCGAGAAGACAAGGGGCCGCAGCACCATGGCTGGACTCGATACAACCGGGTCGAACCCCGACGTCAGCCTGCTCTACGACATCAACGGCCTGGCTGAGGATTCTCCGGACTGGCTGGCAAAGTCGATGGCATTCGTCGGTGAGTACGGACTGCTGCTCGCGCTTGTTCTGCTGGTCCTCTGGTGCTGGTGGGGGCAGCGAAAGCGCGCGACGCTCGATGACGCCGCTTCATCCGTCGCCGCTGTTGTCTGGGCGCCCCTCGCGGCCGCGATCGCCGTCCTGGTGAATGTGCCGATCCGGGGATTTGTCGAGCGGCGCCGGCCTTTCAAGGACCATGACGGCCTTGAGCTCCTTGTGCACGGAAAGACCGACTTCTCCTTCGTGAGTGATCACGCGACGCTCGCGATGGCTCTTGGCGTCGGGCTTTTCGTGGCCAACCGGAAGTTCGGTCTTGTCGGCATAGCTCTCGCCTTGCTCGAAGGCTTCTGCCGGGTCTTTATGGGCGTGCACTATCCGACGGACGTCGTGGGCGGATTCGCGCTCGGGACGGCTGTGGCGCTGCTGCTTTCGCCGCTGGCGATGGCTGTGCTCACGCCTGTGGCCAAGGCCGTCGGGGGGACGGTGCGGGGTGGTCGTCTGGTGTGGGCCGGGCCGCGTGAGTCCGTGGCGGAGCTTCCGCAGCGGGCCGCGTCCGAGTCCGCCGGGCCGGATGAGCGGGATCTCGCGGCGTAGCGTCCGCGTCGGCCCCTGCTTCCGGGGCCGCCTCCGACCGGCGGCGCTTCAGCAGCCACCAGCCTGTGCCGGCCGCTGCCACGGTTACTCCCGCGGAGATCGCGGTGAGGGGGCCCGCCGCGGGGTGGTCGGCTTCTGCGGCGGGCGCCGCGTGCGCCGCGGGGGCGGCGAAGGCCAGTAGCGCGGCTGTGGTGGCTGCGGCTGTGGCTATTCGTGGGGTCATACCCCCAGAGCAGCGGGGGCCCGTGTAGTGGGCCACCTGAGGGCGTGTTGGGTGGGCTGTTCGGGTTGCCGGGCGCGGCCGTCCGGGGGAACAGGATCTTTCCCCAACCCCGCCCCTACCCGAAAACTCGCCGGCGCGAGGGCCTTGTACCCACCGTCATCACCGGCTTCGCCGAGCTCGTCCTCAAACTCCCCCAAGCTCTTAAAGAGCAGGGGGACCCCCATGACGGGCTGAAAGACCTCGACCCGACCTAAATCGCCTGTGCGTAGTCGAAGAAGCGCTTCGGGTCGTACTGCTTCTTCAAGCTCTTCAAGCGGGACGCCGCCGAACCGTAGTACGCCTCGCGCCAGTTGGTCAGGGTGGGGTCCGCGTAGTTCTGGTACGCCGCTCCCGACGCGTAGCGGGACATCGCGTCGTGGGCCGTTTTCAGCCAGGCCCGGGCCGGCTTGCCGGAGGTGCCGGGGCGCCAGGAGGCGATGTACTGCGCCAGCATCCGGCTGCGGCGGTGCACGAAGGCCGTGGCCGTCGGGTCGACCCGGTTGATCGCCCCGCCGAGCGCGGTCAGCGCGATGCTGCCCCCGCTCGCGCCCGTCACGTTCTCCACCCGGGAGAGGAGGGTGCGGATGCCCGCCGCCGAAAGGGAGCGGTCGAAGAAGTCTGAACTTGCCGCGTACGTCTCGCGGTTCAGCGCTCCCTGCGTGCTGCGGCCCGGCGTCGCGCCCGGCAGATGGCACTGGGCGTCCGACGCGAAGGACGAGCAGCCCGCGTAGATCTCCATGGCCTCCTCGTACGAGCGCCGCTTCAACGAGACGCTGCGCGCCGGGGCGCCGATCTTGTCGGCCAGGCGGTCCACCGCGTTCTGGAGTTCCCCGTACGTGCCGAGGGAGAAGCACGAGACCGAGACGGTGGGCGTGCCGCCCGGAGTGTTCGCCAGGTGCGCCGACGACCAGATCTCGTCCGGCTGGTCGGGGCCCCACTCCTGCCACGCCTTGATGACCGCGGCCGCCTTCGACCAGGGCCAGCTCATGTAGGCCGAGACGCCCTGCGGGGCCGCGTGGGTGCGGAAGCCCAGCTCCGTCACCACGCCGAAGTTTCCGTTGCCCGCGCCGCGCAGCGCCCAGAAGAGGTCCTTGTTCTCGCTCTTGTTCGCCGTCAGCAGCTTGCCGTCCGCCGTGACGAGCGTTGCCGAGGTGAGGCTGTCGCAGGTCAGGCCGTATGCCCGGGACACCACCCCGTGGCCGCCGCCCAGCGTCAGACCGGAGATGCCGACCGTCGGGCAGGAGCCCGCCGGGATCGTCACGCCCTTCGCGGAAAGCGCGCGGTACACGTCGATCAGCTTCGCGCCCGCGCCGACCGTGGCCGTCGAACCACTGGCGCGCGTCTTGTTCAGCTTCGACACGTCGATGATCAGGCGGCCCGTGCCGGACGACCAACCCCCGTAGGAGTGGCCGCCGTTGCGTATGGAGACCGGGATGCCGTGCGCGCGGGCGTAGGTCATGGTCGTGCGTATGTCGTCGGGTCCTGCGACGTACGCGACCGCCGTCGGCTTCAGGCTGTCGTAGCGCGTGTTGTAGAGCTGGCGGGCTGCCGCCCACTTCGCCTCTCCCGGCTTGACCAGGGTGCCGTCCAGGTCCCTGGCGAGGGCGGTGAGGTTCGCGGAGGCGGACGCGGCGGCGCTCGACGAGCGGATGGGGGTGCCGGAGCGCGAGGCGTCCGTGCTGCGGGAGGCGGCGCTCCCGGCGCCACCGCCACCGCCTCCGCCGCCGGACCCGGAGCAGCCCGCCGCCGCGAAGGCCGCCGTCGCCGCCGCCGTGGTGCTGATGAACGTACGTCGTTCCATGACGCGCCTCCGCCTCCCGTTGCTTCCCGGAGTACGAGACGGCGCAGGAGAGCCGTGGGTTCCGGTGAGGGGCAAGGGACTTACCTGTCCGACAGGTGGGACTCCGCGTCCGTCCGGGCCTTGCTGCGCGCTCTGCGGGCCGGTCCACGCCAGCCGCAACTGCACCGGGCCGCGCAGAATCGGCCCTGCTCGACGGTCGTTGTGCGGTGGGGTTCGTGCTGCTGCTCCTCGGCCACGTCTCCACGGTAACCGGGCCCGGCGGACGCCCTTGCGCGTGACGGGTCAACGTACCGGTCGTTACAGGGAAAGACAGGGGGCTACAGAACCTCGCGGGAAGGCTTGGGGGTAGTCGGGCGATGGGTCAGCAGCACAGGCGCACAGGCGGAGCGGTCATCACGGCCGCGGCGGTGGGTCTCATGGCCGTCGCCACGGGATGCTCGTCAGGAGGGGCCGTCGCCGACGACCGGCGCGCCTCCGAGGACGCCGTCGACGCGGTGCGGAAGTCCGCCGACGCCCTTGTCCGCGCGGAGACTTCCAAGGCGCGTACGTCCATGGAGATGGCCAGCGGCGGTACCCGCGTGACCATCCGCGGGAAGGGCACGTACGACTTCGGGCGGCAGGTCGGGCGGTTCGTGGTGGTTCTGCCGAAGGATCCCGCCGGGGCCGAGGAGCACCGTCCCATCACCGAGCTGATGGCGAGCGGCGCGCTCTACATGAAGAACCGCGGAGCGGGGGTACCCGCCGACAAGTGGGTACGGATCGATACGACGACCCTCTCGGATGGCAATCTCGTCACGGGCGGCGCCACCGACCCGCTCGCCGCGGCAGAGCTGCTGCGGGGCGCGACCAAGGCGTCGTACGTCGGCGAGACGGCGGTGGCGGGCGTGAAGGTGCGGCACTACCGCGGGACCGCGGACCTGCCGCGCGCGGCGAAGGCCGCGTCCGAGGGGCAGCGGCGGGCCCTGCGGGCGGCGGCGAAAGGGTTCAGCAAGGACGAGATCCCGTTCGACGCGTACCTCGACGAACAGGGGCGGCTGCGCAAGCTGCGCCAGCAGTTCAGCGTCGCGAACGCGGAGGTGGCCTCGACCACGCTGCTCTTCGACTTCGGGGTGCGGGTGGACGTGCGGCTGCCGGCGAGCGGGGACATCTTCGCGGGGAAGATCGCCGAGAAGTAGCCCGGAGGGGAAGGGGAGAGGCAGGAGGGAGCGGGAGCCGGCTAGTCGCGACCGGGGGTGTGGAAATGGTCCGTCCGTGCCATGCGCGGTGTGTAGGCCGCTCCCTACTCTAGGAAGTCGGTACCGGCAGGACGCAAGGTCAGGAAGAGGTGATGAACGTGGCTCTGGTGCGCGGTACGACTGTTCAGGACCACGTTGCCCTTGCCGAGATCGAGCTGTGCGGCGAACTCATCATCGCGGCGAGTGCCGCCGGTGAGGAACGGCTGAGCGCCGACCGCATTGACGAGGTCCTGAACGTCTCCACAGGTGTGGAGCATCGGCGAGGCGATAACCGGGATTAGTCCCGAGAGCCCCGGACCACCGGGGCGGGGAGCGGCCCGGGCCCTGCCGCACCCCCTACAAGTCCTGCGAGCGGCGCGTCGCGCGAGCTCAGGTGCGCATCATGCGCGCGATGGCCTTCGTGGCCTCTTCGACCTTCGCGTCGATCTCGTCGCCGCCCTTGACCGCGGCGTCCGCCACGCAGTGGCGCAGGTGCTCCTCCAGGAGCTGGAGGGCGAAGGACTGCAGGGCCTTGGTGCCGGCGGAGACCTGGGTGAGTATGTCGATGCAGTAGACGTCTTCCTCGACCATCCGCTGCAGGCCCCGGACCTGGCCCTCGATGCGCCGCAGGCGCTTGAGGTGTTCGTCCTTCTGCTTGTGGTACCCGTGGACACCCTGGTCGTGGCCGGGCTCGGAGGGCGCTTCGGTGTTCATGGCCACACCGGCCGATTCGGTGGTCGTCATCGCGTCCTCCTGCTTGGACAGTCACTCTGCTGGGCAGTCAGTAGGAAAGCCACGGGCCCGACCGGCTTCCTGCATTCCTGGCTTCCTATACCCCAGGTGGGTATAGGATACTCGATTGCTCGGGGGGCGTGCTGATCACTGTGCCTGATGGGCGACACTGGGGTCTGGCCGGTTAGCCGTGGCCGGATGATGCGCCTAGCATCAGCCTGACCGAATCCAAAGCACCCCGAGGACCCCACGTGCGCTTTCGTCTGACCCCCAGGGAGACGAGCTTCTACGACATGTTCGCCGCTTCTGCGGACAACATTGTCACGGGCTCGAAGCTCCTGATGGAACTGCTCGGGGCCGATGCCTCCGCCCGAGCCGAGATCGCAGAGCGTATGCGGGCCGCGGAGCACGCTGGAGATGACGCGACACATGCGATCTTCCACCAGCTGAACTCCTCCTTCATCACGCCGTTCGACCGCGAGGACATCTACAACCTGGCGTCGTGCCTGGACGACATCATGGACTTCATGGAGGAGGCCGTCGACCTGGTCGTCCTCTACCAGGTCGAGGAACTCCCCAAGGGTGTCGAGCAGCAGATCGAGGTCCTGTCGCGAGCCGCCGAGCTCACGGCCGAGGCCATGCCGAATCTGCGGACGATGGACAACCTCACCGAGTTCTGGATCGAGGTCAACCGTCTGGAGAACCAGGCCGACCAGATTCACCGCAAGCTTCTCGCTCAGCTCTTCAACGGCAAGTACGACGCCATAGAGGTGCTGAAGCTCAAGCAGATCGTCGACGTGCTCGAAGAGGCGGCCGACGCGTTCGAGCACGTCGCGAACACGGTGGAGACCATCGCGGTCAAGGAGTCCTGAGGCCTCTCCATGGACACCTTTGCTTTGATCGTGACCATTGGCGTCGCGCTCGGATTTACGTATACGAATGGCTTTCACGATTCTGCGAACGCCATCGCCACTTCCGTCTCCACACGTGCGCTGACGCCCCGCGCGGCTCTCGCGATGGCCGCCGTCATGAACCTCGCCGGTGCCTTCATGGGCAGCGGGGTCGCCAAGACGGTCAGTAAGGGTCTGATCGAGACGCCCGAAGGCAACAAGGGAATGTGGATCCTCTTTGCCGCCCTGGTGGGCGCCATTGTCTGGAACCTCATCACCTGGTACTTCGGGCTGCCTTCCTCCTCCTCCCACGCCCTTTTCGGTGGAATGGTCGGAGCCGCGCTCGCCGGTGGGATCGGGGTGATCTGGTCCGGAGTCCTCGACAAGGTCGTGATTCCGATGTTCCTTTCCCCCGTCGTCGGTCTGGTCGCCGGTTATCTGGTGATGTGCGCGATCATGTGGATGTTCCGGAATTCCAACCCGCACAAGGCCAAGCGCGGGTTCCGTATCGCGCAGACGGTGTCCGCGGCCGGCATGGCCCTCGGACACGGTCTGCAGGACGCCCAGAAGACCATGGGCATCGTGGTGATGGCCCTGGTCATCTCCGACGTGCAGAGCGCCGACGCGCCGATTCCGATCTGGGTCAAGATCGCCTGTGCGCTGATGCTCTCGCTCGGTACGTACGCGGGTGGCTGGCGCATCATGCGTACGCTCGGCCGCAAGATCATCGAGCTGGACCCGCCGCAGGGATTCGCCGCCGAGACCACCGGCGCGGGCATCATGTTCACCACCGCGTTCATGTTCCACGCGCCGATCTCGACCACGCACGTGATCACTTCCGCGATCATGGGTGTGGGCGCCACCAAGCGGGTCAATGCGGTGCGGTGGGGCGTTGCCAAGAACATTATTCTCGGCTGGTTCATCACAATGCCGGCCGCTGCGATTGTTGCCGCGGTCAGCTTCTGGATTGTCAACCTCGCGTTCTTGTAATTCCCCGTGCCCCTTAGGGGCACGGAAAGCACACGGAAAAGCCCGCCCCCCGGGAGCCAGGGGGCGGGCTTTTCTTTGTTGCCCCTGCGGTGGCACCGCCATGCAGCACCGCGGGGAGTGGGTGGGCTTTATCCGAAGCGGCCCGAGATGTAGTCCTCGGTCGCCTGCACGGACGGGTTGGAGAAGATCCGCTCCGTGTCGTCGATCTCGACGAGCTTGCCGGGCTGGCCGACCGCCGCGAGGTTGAAGAAGGCCGTACGGTCCGAGACGCGCGCCGCCTGCTGCATGTTGTGCGTGACGATGACGATCGTGAAGCGCTCCTTCAGCTCGCCGATGAGGTCCTCGATCGCGAGCGTCGAGATCGGGTCCAGGGCCGAGCAGGGCTCGTCCATGAGCAGGACCTGCGGCTCGACCGCGATGGCACGGGCGATGCACAGACGCTGCTGCTGGCCGCCGGAGAGGCCGGAGCCGGGCTTGTTCAGGCGGTCCTTGACCTCGTTCCAGAGGTTGGCGCCCTTGAGGGACTTCTCGACGATCGCGCTCAGCTCGCTCTTCTTGTACGAGCCGTTGAGCCGCAGGCCCGCGGCCACGTTGTCGAAGATCGACATCGTGGGGAACGGGTTGGGGCGCTGGAACACCATGCCGATCGTGCGGCGCACATTGACCGGGTCGACGCCGGCGCCGTAGAGGTCCTCGTCGTCGAGGAGCACCTTGCCCTCGACGCGGCCGCCGGTGGTGACCTCGTGCATGCGGTTGAGGGTGCGCAGGAAGGTCGACTTGCCGCAGCCGGAGGGGCCGATGAAGGCCGTCACAGAGCGGGGCTCCACGGTCATCGAGATGTCCTCGATGGCCTTGTGGGAGCCGTAGAACGCTGTCAGGCCCGATACGTCGATTCGCTTGGCCATGGAAATCACTGCTTTCGAAGGGGTACGAGAGGGTCGCTGATGGCCGCGGTCAGCGGCCCGTCTTGGGGGCCTTCCAGCGGGCGATGCCGCGGGCTCCCAGATTGAGGATCATGATGAAGGCGATGAGGGCGAGCGCCGCGGCCCAGGCACGGTCGTACGCGGCCTGGGAGCCGGCGCTGTTCGCGTACTGCTGGTAGATGTACAGCGGCAGCGAGGCCTGCGGGCCTTCGAACGGGTCGTTGTTGATCAGCGGGCTGCCCCAGACGAGGAGCAGTACCGGCGCCGTCTCGCCCGCGATACGGGCGACCGCGAGCATGACGCCCGTGGTGATGCCGCCGAGCGAGGTCGGCAGGACCACCTTGAGGATCGTGCGCCACTTCGGGATGCCGAGGGCCAGGGAGGCCTCGCGCAGCTCGTCGGGGACGAGCTTGAGCATCTCCTCGGTGGAGCGGACGACGATCGGGACCATCAGGATGGTCAGCGCGAGCGCTCCGGCGAACCCGGAGTAGTCGAACCCCAGGATGATGATCCAGAAGCTGAGGATGAACAGACCGGCGACGATGGACGGGATGCCCGTCATGACGTCCACGAAGAACGTCACCGCCTTGGCGAGCTTGCCACGGCCGTACTCGACGAGGTAGATCGCGGTGAGCAGGCCCACCGGCACGGCGATCAGCGTCGCGATGCCGACCTGCTCCAGGGTGCCGAGGATGGCGTGGTAGATGCCGCCGCCGGGCTCCGAGTCGCTGATCACGCCCATCGAGTGGGTGAGGAAGAAGACGTCGAAGACCTCGACGCCGCGCTTGACCGTCTCCCAGAGCAGCGAGGCCAGCGGGATCACGGCGAGCAGGAACGCGACCCAGACGACACAGGTGGCGAGGCGGTCCTTGGCCTGGCGGCCGCCCTCGACCTTCGCGGCGAGCGCGTAGGTGACGAGGACGAAGAGCAGGGCGGCGATGAGGCCCCACTGGATGCGGCTGTCCAGACCCGCGCCGAGGCCGATGCCGACGCCCGCGGCGACGGAACCGACGGCGATGGCCCAGGGGGACCAGGGGGGGAGGCGGTCGCCCTGCAGCGAGGGCACCGGCTTGGCGGCTACGTCGTGGCTCATGCGCTGGCCCCCGAGTACTCCTTGCGGCGGGCGATGATCGCTCGGGCCGCGCCGTTGACAAGGAGGGTGATGACGAAGAGGACGAGACCGGAGGCGATCAGGGCGTCACGGCCCTGGTCGGTGGCCTCGTTGAACTTGCTCGCGATGTTCTGCGCGAAGGTGCCGCCGCCCGGGTCGAGCAGGCTGGCGGAGATGGTGAAGGTCGGGGAGAGCACCGTGGCGACGGCGATCGTCTCGCCGAGCGCGCGGCCGAGGCCCAGCATCGAGGCGGAGATGACGCCGGAGCGGCCGAAGGGGATCACCGACATGCGGATGACTTCCCAGCGGGTGGCGCCGAGGGCGAGTGCGGCTTCCTGGTGCATCTGCGGTGCCTGCCGGAAGACCTCGCGGCTGACGCTGGTCACGATCGGCAGGATCATGATGGCGAGCAGGATGCCGACGGTCATCAGGGAGCGGGCGGCGCCGCCCTCGTAGGCGAAGATGCCGGTCCAGCCGAGGAAGTCGTCGAGCCAGGTGTAGAACCCGGTGAGGTTCGGCACGAGGAAGAGAGCGCCCCACAGGCCGTACACGATCGAGGGCACGGCGGCCAGCAGGTCGATCACGTAGGCGATGAAGCCGCCCAGCTTGCGCGGCGAGTAGTGCGTGATGAAGAGCGCGATGCCGACGGAGACCGGGACGGCGATCACCATGGCGATGATCGAGCTGACGACGGTGCCGAAGACCAGGACGGCGATGCCGAAGACCGGCGGAGTGTTGTTGGCGTCCCACGCGAACGTGGTGAAGAAGTTGCCCTCGTTCTTCGGCAGGACGATGGCCGTGCGGTACGCGAGGAAGGCGGCGATCGCGGCCATGACCACGAGCAGGAGGATGCCGGAGCCCCGCGAGAGGCCGACGAAGATGCGGTCACCGGGTCGGGTGGCGCTGGACTTGCGTCCCTTGCGTGCCTTGCCCCGGGGCGCGAGCGGCTCGACGGGGGGCCGGGTGGGAGACGGTGGCGACGGTGTCGCGTTCTGCGTGGGTATATCCATGGGTTTCTCCGGTCTGCGGAGTCAGGCCTGTTGGCCCGTGACTCCTGGCGGCGGTGCACCGGACGGTGCGGGCGGGGGCCGGGGGGGGGGCGCCCGCCCCCGGGGGGAGCGCACGCCCCCGGCGGGGGGGCGGGCCCTCGGGGGGGGAGGGGGGGGGGGAGGGGGGGTT
>NZ_JBSGSG010000096.1:0-34990 GCF_053606765.1 Streptomyces sp. NPDC055189 | reverse complement strand
AGCTGGCGGGGGGATGTTTCCGCTTCGTCGCGGCGACATCTACGAAGTTACGCAGCCCACATCAAAGCCTCCCGTAGGAGATGTAACAGTCATCATTCGCATTCAGTGCAAAATAGACACTCTGTGGGTTACTCGACAGTAAAATCTTCTGTGTGACCGCCCCGGGACGGCGGCACGGATGCCTTGCGGTCCAAAGGGCCGTCCGGGCGTCCGTCGCGGATGAAGCCGCAGTGGCGGGCGGGCTTACCGGCGGCGAGGAGGGAAACACCGCCAGAGGCGATAAGCCCCTCCTGAACATGGCGAAGGTCGGCACCCAGGACGGCACCCTGGAGGGGAAACCCAACCAGTACGTTGCAGCGGCGCAAACCTTCGGGGAATGACGCAAGTCGATCCCTGGGAAACGGAAGGCTCAGCAAAGAGCTATGGAGAGTCCGGTAGCGCGGCCGGGCTCGCGCCGTGAGGCGGCGTGGTGGTTCCTGTCGACACCCGGGCAGCTCACGGCCCATTGATTCGGCTTATTTAGCCTCATCTAATGGTGCCCCCGCTAGCAGTGCTGACGCCTTGGGCGGGTGACGAGGGGTTCGCGCATCGTTCGTCTGGACGGGTGGGAAGTATGTGCCCCTGGCTATCAGGTGGACGCTGAGGGGATTCCTGGTATGCCCGGTGACCCGCTCCGGGCGATTCAGGAAGGAAGCAGATGCGTAAGATTGCCGTTGCCATCTTGAGCGGCGTGGCCATCTTGGGCATGGGGCTGCCAGCACAGGCTGCCAGCGCCGCCCCGGCCAGTCAGACTGCGGCGCCATTCGAACCGTGCCTCGTTTCCCCAAACCTGGATCCCCATGAAGGCCCTCTGCACCCCGGGGTCCCCTTTGGTTGCAACCCCGATGAATCCCACTGAGTAGCAAGCCCCTTCGGCACTGCTGGTGATGAGGGAACCTGCGCCTTCCAGGCCCTGCCGGAGAGACGCAGGTTCCGATCGCACGGCGGGCCGCACCATGCTTGGACTTACGTACCGTGGTGAGCCCCTGAAAACAGCGCACGGTGCCTTTCCACCAGTGGCATAGACAGTCGGCGCTTCCACTGTCGAGCCGACGCCCCACTGAGTGTTTTCCCGACTCATCCATCCGAGGAGTTTCTTCACAGCTTCTTGCTATTGAATCTCCGGTGTCACTCTCCGCGGTTTGGTGCCGATCTCGAGGTGGTTTGGTCGGCGATGAGGCTGCCCGGCCACGAGGACGAGTCCGACGTCGTAGCGGGTGGCCCGCTGCTGGTTCATTGAACCGGGCGGGCGTCCTGGTCCAGGGGCGGACGGTTTTGGCACTCGCGCGGGAGTCGAGGTCTTCGCGCGCGGGTGCCGAAACCCTCGGCGGACAGGTTGGAGTGAGTTTCTCCGGTGGAGCGGGCCGTTCCCAAGGGCGACGTAGATCGGTCGCGAGGCCGCGGGCGAGGCGGAGTTGGGTGTAGACGGCGATGACGAGCCAGGTCCAGCGGTCGGCGGCCTGGGGATCGCGAAGCTTCGGTGTGGTCCAGCCGAGGGTCTGCTTCAGTAGTCGGAAGCAGCAGTTCCATCGCATCCATAGGGGTGTAGACCGTCCGCTGGTAGCCGCCCTTCGCGCAGACCGACAGATCGACCTCGGTGGTCGGAGGCCGCCGGCCACCGAGCAGCCCGAGCTCAGGCAGTAGCAGCGTCGACCATTCCTGGATCCGCATGCCGGTCATCAACGCCAGTTCGCAGATCGCCCGGTTGCGGTGCGGCCTCCAGCTGCGAAACGACAGGTCAACTCCGCCGTCTGGGACCAGCCCTCCGAAGCCGACGTCCCGGAAGTAGAGGTACTGCTCGAGTTCCATGTGCCGCACCAGCATATTGCGGACGACCCGGCGATCCCCAAGGCTGCCCGGCCGCCAGGGATCTGCCTCCACCGCACCGATGCCCTTGAGGTAGCCGTAAAGGCTCGTGATCGCCGCTTTGTCCTTGGTCATTGTCGTCTTCTGAACGGGCGACTTCTGCGTACGAGTCCGCCACTGACGGAACTCGCTGATGTCCGTCTCAGTCGCCGTAGCCAGATCCAGTCCGCGCTTGGCCTGAACACCCAGCAGCCTCAGCACGGCGTACGCGTACGTTTTCATCGTGTCCGCGTCCTGCCAGTTGGGGCCGAGACTCCTGAACCACGACGACACGGGCTCGATCGGTCGCATCCGACTGTCGAGCAGGATCGGTGTGCCGGCAGGGAGGTGACGGCGCTCGGACAGCTCCGCCACTTCTGCCCTGCTCAGCCCTGCAGCCTCCCCAGCCCTCCAAACCGCCCGGTAGTTCGCAGAGAACACTTGCAAGAGGGCCCTCCCCAGAGCCTGCGATACCGCCCCTTCCGGGGCGGCACTTGCTCAACGGCATGTCGGACTACCAGGGCGTGACGCCTGGCCCAGACTCACTCAGATGAGAGATTTCAAAGTCTCTGGAGAACCTCGGTTACGCGCATAGCTACTTGGTGCAGTACAAGGCGGGCAGAGAGATGTGGGCTTTCACCGATCACGACTCCTTCCGTGACCAGTACGACTTCGCCATGGACCGCGATGACCGCCATGCAGCCCAGCTTGCGGAGGAAGAACAGCACCTTGCCGCACTGGTGAGCGCGGCGTATCCACCCCGTAGGCCTTGCCCCGTCAAACGGCCAGCAGCCTGAGATTTACCCAGAGGAGCCGCGCATGACCTGGGTGGACCGCCGCCACATCCCCGCCCTCTAGCAGGACTGGCGCTACGCGCGGCTCCTGAACGCGACCCGGCGCCTCCTGGAGGCCGACATGCCCGCCTGCGGAGACTGCGACGGAGGGACCATCACCGTGCGGGATGGGGACGGTAACGAGACCGTCATCGGCTGCCTCACCTGCGGCGGGGCAGGGGGGCGGACGACGCTGGACAACGAGGACGACGGGGGAAGCCGGCGGGCGGTGGGGGCTGGGCGGTATCCTGCACTGCATTTTCCATGCTGCCCTTCATGGTGGCCGGCACCTATCGGATCGCTCTGATCCCAAAGTGCAAGTGCCTGGCCGAGTTGATGCACAACCTCTCCGCCGTGCGTCTCGTGCAGCCTTCCTACGAGGCGGTACCGCTACAGGAAGCTTTGTGGTGGCATCCCCTCCACACGCACGACTCCACCCATATCCGGCTCAGACAGACCGCGCTGAGCGGCGCCGCACAGATGGATGAGCGCGGGGCACGTTAACGGCCCATGCGGTCATGTCCGGGCTCCGCCCCCGGGAATGCGTTGCGTGCATGTCCCGTGTCCATAGGGCTGATGGCGGCGGTGTTGGAGCGTTGGGGAGGCGATGTCACCGCGGCTGAAAGTGCTTTCCCCTGGTCATGGAGGCGGGAGGCAATGCTTTTCCGTACGGTCGAGTGCAGCCCCGTCGTCGAGGCACAGGCCGACAGTACGTGCCACGCCGTAGCCACCGTGACCCGCATCCGCAGCGACAACGAAACCACGTGCCCACTCGCTGAGCCCAGGGTCGGCACGCGATCCCTGACGCCCGCGGCGGACTGGGAAGACGCCGATGAAGTCCGGTTCTCGTCTAACGCCCGGTGAGAAGCGACATGATGCCGCCAGTGCTATGACGTCATGATGGTCTTGGTCTTGGACTCCCCAACTCGCCCGGCCATAGCGTCGAGTTGTTCGCATTCGTGGATCGCCATGAGGAGTTTCGATGACAGGGAACAGCCGTAGCCGCCGTTTGTTCAAGCCTTTCGGTGCTCTGTCGCTGGCTGCCGTGGCGGTCGGCGTTTTCACCGTGGGGGGCGCGCATGCCGATGCCTCGGACAAGGGCCGGGTCGAGATCATTGAACTCCAACTGAAGGACCTTGAGTACGAGTCCGTCGACGTTGGCAAGGCGGGGCCGAGCCTGGGCGACATGAGTGTCTACTGCGCCACAGCGGTGGAGAACGGCCGCGTCGTCGGTCGGGGGGCCGGCACGGCTCAGGTCGTATACGTCGGCGGTGGGAAAGTCACGTCGCAGGCTGTGATCACGATCGAGCTCGAGCGTGGCTCTCTGACGATGCAATCGCTGCGGTCACAGGAGGCCAGTTCGCTCGATATGGCCATCACCGGTGGCACGGGCGCTTTCAAGGACGCCCGGGGCAGTGTGCGCTACTGGGATGTCAACACGCCCGAAGAGCGGCTGCGCGCCGAGATCCTGCACTGATGAGGGAAGGGTCGCCGTGCCCGCGGTCACCCATACGCGCAGTCCGGAGATCACGGTCGAGATCACACTCACCGACGACGAAGCCGCCGTCAGCGTCGGCGATTGCGGCCCCCACCGCCACCTCCGGGCCGAGCACGCGGCAGCCGATGCCGAGGACGGCCGCGGCCTGCTGATTGTCGAAGCCCTGGCCGGCTGCTGGGAACAGAGCAGGGACGACGTCGACGGCACGATCGTGCACACGGCCATCACCCTCCCCGACATCGCGCACCTGCCGGTGCCGGCGTACACCTCCAGGATGCGCCTGCGCGCAGGCCTATGCGCCCCTGACGTGCCCTGGCTGGCAGTCAGCCATGGACCGGTGTGGGATCTCACGGTTGGTGGCATAGTCAGGCCCCCTGACCAGGGTCTCTCCGGCCGTTTCACGTCATGGAGCGGCGGCGTAGTCTCAGGAGCGTGGCATTTCCCCAAGAGCGGGGGCGAGAGCTGCCATCGGCGCGTGGATGAGAGCGCGGGCGTGAGCAGTGTGCGGTCTCCGGCCGCGTTGGCCGCTGTGGCCGCAGGCTCTGGATTGGGAGCATGAAGGCTCGTGCCACAGAGCGAGTGGCCAGAGGCCCTCGCCTGCCGCCGCGGGCGCTCAGTACCGGCGTGTGGTGCCTTGATCGTCGTCGGTGGACTCGCTGTCCGTTTGGCGGTCCTCATCGAGTGTGACGGCCCAGCTGGCGAGCAGTTTCAGTCTGTCGGCCGACGGGGTGCCGGGGTCGGCGCTCATGGCGGTGAGAGTCAGACCGGGGTCGGTCGGCACGGGCAGCGCTTCGAAGGCGAGGGTGAGGTCGCCGACGGCGGGGTGGCGGAAGCGTTTGAGGCCCGAGTGGTGCAGACGCACGTTGTGCGCGGCCCACAACGAACGGAACTCCTCGCTGCGGGTGGAGAGTTCGCCGATCAGGTCGCTGAGATCGCGGTTGTACGGGTCCTGTCCGGCCTCGGTGCGCAGGAGGGCTGCGGCAGCGGCCCGCTGGTGGTCCAGTTCGGTCATGTACTGCTCGGCGCCGGGGTTGAGGAACTGGTAGCGGGCCATGTTGACGGGCCGGGCGGGGCCTTGGAACAGCGGCCAGTACAGGGCCTTGCCGAGGCGGTTGGTGGCCAGGATGTCGAGGCGGCCGTTGCGGATGAAGGCGGGTGCGTCGGTCATCGCGTCGAGGAGCTGCTGCAGGGCGGGCCGGATGGGCTGTGCCGTGCGGCGGCGTGCGGGCCGGCGGGTGGTGCTGGCGGCCCGGGCCAGGTCCATGAGGTGGGCACGCTCGGATTCGTCGAGCTGCAGCGCCCGGGCCAAGGAGCCCAGGACGGCTTCGGAGGTGCCGGAGAGGTTGCCGCGTTCCATGCGGGCGTAGTACTCGGCGCTGACCCCGGCGAGCATCGCGACCTCTTCGCGGCGCAGCCCCTTGACCCGGCGGTGACCTGCGGCGGGCAGGCCCGCCTGCTGCGGGGTGATCTTCGCGCGGCGGCTGGTGAGGAACTCGCGGACCTCGCTTCGGTTGTCCATGTCTTCGAGGCTACGACGTGGCCGGCAGGTGAGGGGTGCCCTGCCAGTACATGTAACAGCGGGTCCTTCCGCGCACGCGTGACCTGCCGTTTCATCGATGTCAGGCCAGCAGACGGCCGCCCCGCCGCCAGGTGGCACACACGGTCCACGGAGGGCGGAATGGAAGGCGATGCTTCCCCGCGAATGCGGGAACGCGCTGCGCCACGCAACGGAAAGGAGACGGTGATAGCGCAATTCGAGCAGCCCACGGGCGACCCGTACGCGGGCCCCCGTCGCCCCGCCCGCAGCTCCTGCCCCCCCTCAGGGCGCCCTGGAGCCATCCAGCCCCCCGCCCCCCTCCCACTCGCGATTACGGAAAGAATCATGCGCGCAACTGTCCTTCACGCCCCTGGCGACGTACGGGTCGAAGACCGGCCCAAGGCCGCCCTCCAGCAGCCCACCGATGCGGTGATCCGCACCGTCGTCACCTGTGTCTGCGGCTCGGACCTGTGGGACTACCGAGGCATCAACGAGGTCGCCGAGCCCACGCCCGGCGGTCACGAATACGTCGGCATCGTCGAAGAGGTCGGCAGCGAGGTGACAAGCGTCAAGCCCGGCCAACTCGTGGTCGGCTCGTTCTTCGCCTCGGACAACACCTGCCCCAACTGCGCAAACGGCTACCAGACCAACTGCCTGCACCGCGAGTTCGTAGGCGGCTGCCAGGCCGAGTACATCCGCGTCCCGCTCGCCGACGGCACCCTCGTCCACGTTCCCGGCGAGGCGGCCGAAGAGCACATCCCGAGCCTGCTGGCCTGCTCCGACGTGATGGGCACCGGCTGGTACGCGGCCGTCGCCGCCCGGGTCAAGCCCGGTGACACTGTCGCGGTGGTCGGGGACGGCGCGGTCGGCCTGTGCGCGGTCATCGCCGCCAAGGAACTCGGGGCGAGGCGCATCATCGCCATGTCCCGCCACGCCTCGCGCCAGGACCTGGCCTGTGAGTTCGGCGCCACCGACGTCGTCGCCGAGCGCGGCGACGAGGGCGCCGCCCGGGTCAAGGAGCTGACCGGCGGCGTCGGGGCCGACGCCGTCCTGGAGTGCGTGGGCAGCATCGAGTCCATGCGGCAGGCCCTGCACTCCACCCGTCCCGGCGGCAATGCCGGCTTCGTCGGCGTCCCGCACGGCGTGCAGATCGACGGGCAGGAGCTGTTCTTCTCCCACGTGGCCCTGCGCGGCGGCCCCGCCCCGGTCCGCGCCTACCTGCCCGACCTCATCGAGCGTGTCCTGGCAGGACGGATCAACCCGGGCAAGGTCTTCGACCTCGAGCTTCCCCTGGAGAAGGCCGCCGAGGGCTACCGGGCCATGGACGAACGCCGCGCCATCAAGACCCTCCTGCGCCCCTGAAACAACCATCGGCACATCCGCCGCGACCCAGAACGCGGCTGACACGAACCCCTGCACGATGACGGTGCCCCAACGCCGGGCCCGCCAGCCACAGAGATGGGACCCTGAGCATGAACCCGCAGTACAACTTCGAAGGCCAGGTCGCCCTGGTCACCGGCGCGGCCTCCGGCATGGGCCTGGCCGCCGCCCGCGCCTTCGCCCAGGCAGGCGCCGCAGTCGTCCTGGCCGACCTCAACAAAGACGCCGTCGAGAACGCGGCGAAGGAACTCACCGACGCCGGACACCAGGCCATCGGCGTGGTCTGCGACGTCACCGACGAGGACCAGGCCGCCGCCATGGTCCAGAGCGCCGTAGACACCTACGGCCGCCTGGACATGGCCTTCAACAACGCCGGCATCCAGGTTCCGCCCTCCGACGCCGCCGACGAGACGGCCGAGAACTTCGACCGCGTCAACGCCGTCAACCTGCGCGGCGTGTGGGCCGCCCAGAAGCACGAACTGCGGCAGATGCGCACCCAGGGCACCGGCGCCATCGTCAACTGCTCCTCCCTCGGCGGCCTCGTCGGCCTGCCCGAGCGCGCCGCCTACCACGCCTCCAAACACGGCGTGATCGGCCTGACCAAGAGCGCCGCCGTCGAGTACGCACCCCGAGGCATCCGCATCAACGCCGTCTGCCCCGGAGTGGTCGAGACCCCGATGGTCGCCGACATGCTCGAAGGACAGGCCGAGGCCATGGCCGCGATCATGCAGGACCAGCCCATCGGCCGCCTCGGCCAGGCCGAGGAAGTCGCCGCCGCTGCTCTCTGGCTGTGCAGCCCCGGCGCCAGCTTCGTGGTCGGCGTCGCCCTGCCCGTCGACGGCGGCTACACCACCCATTGAACGCCCCCCACCGGGGCACCGGCGCCGGGGCACGGCACACATCACCGCGCCCTGGCGCCGGGCCGTCCCCGGCCCATCACGGAGACCACCACGAGCACCTGGAACCAGACACAGCTGCGCTCGTTCAAGGCAACAGACGACCTGCACATCTCACCGTTCCGCGAGCACGGCGTCACCTACGGCACCCCCACTCGGAACTGGTCCATCGTCGCGGGCGATGACCACTACGTCCGCCCCTGCAACGGCCCCGACTCCCGCTGGCACCGGGCCGCGATGACGCAGCAGCGAGGACGCATCCGCATCCGCATCCGACACCGAGAACGAGGTGCGCTTCGTACCCGCCGACGGCTCCGCTCGGCCACCGCCCGTCGTGCGCCGCGCCTGCCGCCGTGGTGCTCTCGGTATCCGGCACGGTATCCAGCGGTTCGAGCGGCTGCGCCAGCGTGGTCGCATAGGCACCTGCCGGGTGTCCGCGACCGAGACGGGCCATGGGGCACTGCCCGCCACTTCAACGGCCTGTCCGTCCAGGCCCCGGGACGCTACTGTTCGACGATCCGTCACTGAAAGGGCTGGCGTGACCGGCAGAGTCAAGATGTACGCGTGCACCAGGTGCGGGGCCGTGGTCTTTGACCGCGATCTGCACGGCAAGTGGCACCAGGTGCTGGAAGACGAGTGGGAGATAGACACCGTCATGCGAGAAGAAGCCGAGACTCCGCATGATTCCTACGACGCGTGGATGCCGCCTGTTGACGACGTGTGAGCGTCAGCACTCCTCGAAGACGATGTACGCCACGGCGGTCAGCGTCGCCGATGTGTTCAGCCTGAGCTGGCAGAACTTGGACGCTGCCACGACCGGCTCGCGACCCGACGGCCACTGCTTGATGTACTGCGTGGTGGCACCGACCAACTGAGAGTGGAAGTGCTTGTCAGGCGGGTATTGCCCTCGGCGATTCGCCGGGTGACGAAGGTCTTCGTGGCAGGATCGAGCCGCATTCGGATAGGCGTGATGGTGTGCAGGGCCCGGTTGAGCTGCCGGTCACCGCTGCGGTTGATCCGGTGCCGGTTGGTCAGTCCCGAAGACGCAGGGATCGGCGAGACTCCGGCGAAAGAGGCGAAAGCCGCCTCGGAGCGAACCGGCCCGGGTGGTCATCCGGTGCTCGACGTCGTGCGTCGGGCGATCCCGCAGTTGAGCACAACGGACTACTTGAGCCAGACCCTTGATCCACGTCGTCGGGGTACGGCAACGGCGCGATCACGAGCGCCACGCCTGTTGGAGTTGTCGGCAGGTGGCTCGTCTGAGGCAGCGTTGTGCGTCGCCGGAGGTATCCCGGCGCAGTCGGTTTCGACGGCTGCTCCGCTACTCCCGCAAGGGCAGGCCCGGCCTGCCGCCATTCACCCTCGTTCTCCCCTCGGCCGGGGCGGCCAAGGCCAAGACGGCGGGAAACGGACTGCCGCCGCGGTGACGTCGCCGTCCGCCCCGGTGCGAGCCGCTGGGCACGCACCGGGGCGGGCGCCCGCTCAACGCAGGGTGCGCACGAAGACATCCCCGATCAGGTTGTTGTCGTCGGGCACCAGGCCGGGGTAGTAGGAGTCGAAGACGGCCGTCGACTCGTCCGCGCTCAGTGCCGCGCGGCCCGCGGTGACGGGCTTGCCGTCCTGGCTGGGCGAGAGCAACTCCTCGTGACCGGAGCGCACCTCGCGCAGGATCAGACCCAGGGAGACGCGGTTCGCGTCGGCCGTGTTGAGGAGCAGCTTCGAGCCGTCCGCCGACAGGTCCGACACCAAGGTGACATCGGTGGGGGAGTGGCCGTCGTAGCGCTGGAGCGTGCCGGTGCGCAGATCGCGGACGAAGGCGTTCCAGGACGTGCTGGTGTCCCCGTTGGGGTCGGTGCCCGGGACCAGGTTCGTCGCCACCGAGTTGAAGCCGACCTTGGAGCCGTCGGCGCTGAGCACCGGCGCTTGCGCCGACCTGTCGGCCGGTGCCCCGTCATGGGTGACATCGGCCTGCACGGTCTTCCCGGTCACGCGGTCGTAGACCAGGATGTCCGCCTTGTCGTCGTCGGAGGGGCCCGAATAGCCGACCTGATAGGCCACCTTGCGGCCGTCGGCGCTCAAGGAGATGTCCTGGCAGCCACGGGTCGTGGACGGTCCCGCCCGCCACAGCCGCTGACTTCGGCGGTCCAGGAGCATGATCCGGCAGCGGGCCGCCCCGTTCTCGTCGGCGGCCGTCCTGGCCACGAAGGCGAGGTAGCGTCCGTTCGCGCTGAGCGGGGCCGGGCCGTAGTACGCGCGATAGCCTCCCGGCAGTGTGGGCGCGACGGGTTCGGTGCGCCCGGTGCGCAGATCCATCACGTGCACGGAGTACTTCTGGCTCGTGGCGGACCACGAGGTGAACGTCAGATGGCGCCCCGACTCGGACACCCTGGGCGCCATCGTCGATTCACCGGGCACCTCCACACGCTGGAGGGGCGCACCGGGAGCCGTCCGGTAGAAGACGTTGTTGGGCATGTCCGTCCCGGGCAGCAGGTTGTTCGCCGAGGACATGAAGGCAACGACGCGCCCGTCCGCGCTGACAGTCGGATCCACCGAATGCCAGTTCCCGCCGGCGCCATCGGGTGCGACGCTGATCCGTTCGGTGCGCGGAGCCGGGTCGTCGCTCGCCGCCCCCGCGGGAGAGGCGAGACAAGTGAGGACGGCCGCGAGGCCGACGGACATGCAGATCCCTAACGCGGGTCTCATCAGGTGGTTCCCCCTTCGGCCCGAGCACGGCCACCGCCGCCCTCCAGCCCTCGTGCCACGATGACGGGTATCGCCCCGCCACTGTTGTGCGCGGGACTCACGCGATGAAAGCGCGGAGTGCGGAGCGGGTCAATGCATCCGCAGGCGACTTTGCGATGTACGGGCTTCGTCTGGTGGTGTACGCCGACGCCGCCCGCACCGGGCACGTCGGATGCCCCGGCACCGGCGCCAAATCGGCCGTGCGATCCGGCAGGATGCCTGCATGCCGCACACCCCGATACGCCCCGCACCATCCTTCGACGAGAAGTGGATCGGCCCCTTGAGGGCGTTTCCCTGCGGTTCATAGAGAAATGCGGTGAATTCTGCTGAGTATCTGCAGAGTTGAGTGCGGCACGCGTCTCGCACGTGACAAACGGGCGAGCCGGTCCCAACCGCGGTCGGCGTAGCCGGTGATGTGCACCTCGGTCGTGGCCCGGGCACGCGCGGCTGCCGCCTCGATGCCTGCGATCACGGGCGGGAAGTACCAGTGGCGCCCGGGCAGCACGACGGCGATCCGGCGCCGAGGTCCCGGCGGACGGGGCGCGGTGCGGGCAAAGGTGCCCGCACCCGGCGTGGGACCGGCACCGAGAGCGGTCGGCCGATATCGGGTTGCCGGGCAGTGCGGCGATCGTAAGACTCCCGCTCACGCCGGCGACCGCACGTGATCTGACGCTGGAACACTTTCGATGGGTCGGCGGGCACGCCCCTGTGTGGGCGGTCTTCCGGGACGCCAAGGCGCTGGCCGCAGTGGTCGCGGGTCTGGTGGAACCGGTCCGGGACGAGGGGGTCACAGCCGTCTGAGGGATCGATGCGGGGCTTCCTCCTGGGCGGGGCCGTGGCCGTCGAGCTCGGCGTCGGATTCGTTCCTGTCCGCAAGGGTGACGGCCTCTTCCCGGGCGACAAAGCGGTGAGCCGGTCGGCTCCCGACTACCAGCGCATCCGCCGCACCCTGCGCCTTCAGCGGGCCGCGCTGGGCGCGGCGGACCAGGTCCTCTTGGCCGACGACTGGATCGAGACCGGAAGCCAGGTTGCGGCAGTCAGGAGCATGGCCGAGGAACGCGGGCCCCCGGGGTGGGATGCAGCGTCATGGTTGATCAGCTCACCACGTTGCCGACGGGTGCGCTCGGCACCGTGCGAGGGCTGCTGGATGCGCAGGCCGGCCAACGCCTGGCCACCGGGTGGTGCTTCTTGAGTATCTCGTCCGTTCGACGATTTCCCCTGCCCGGTGGAGCCCCCGGTGGGAGGCATGTGTCCATGCATGCCTTCGTCTCTCACAACCACCGCGACAAGCCCTGGGGTGACCCCACTTGCCGCGCGCTTGCGGCTGCTCGGCGGGACGTCTGGCTCGATTCACGGAAGATCCGACCTGGGGACCGGATCCCCGGCAAGGTCAACGAGGCGCTGGGGCTCGTAGACACCATCATGGTCTTCTGGTCCGCCAACTCTTCCCATTCCCCCTGGGTGAACACAGAGCGGGAGGCCGCCCTCACACGGCGACCGTGGCGTGACTCTGTCCGTGTCATCCCGGTTGTCCTCGACAACACCCCGCTTCCGCCGCTTCTTGAGCCGACCATGTGGGTTTCCTTGGTTGAGGGTGATGTCGATCGAGCTGCCCGGGAGCGCGTAGGTATGGGCCCCCAAGCGGAACTCCTGAAGACGATGCAGCGGACGGGTGAGGAGTCCGGACTCGAATACACGTACTGCCACGGGTTCGGCGTCATGGTTGGCTGTCCCCGGTGCGGAGCTCCGAGTTCGAAGTTGGTGCCGGGCATCCGACTGCTCGCGCAGACGCGGATGTTCGTGTTGGGGGACCCACCGGCCCCCGGCGCTGATGTCCGGCGCCGGACCCCCCACGGAGGCGGGGGTATTCCTTGAGTTCCGGGGCCTGCCTGAGTTCCGGGGCCGTTGTCCACAGCCGAGTTTCGACGTCACATCCGGTCGACGGCTTCGCGGATCGTCACGAGTTTTCAAGGCACCTGCCGATTGCGGCGAGTTGGGCCGACGGGTTGCGACAGGGCTGTCACAAGCGTCGAAGATCGCTTGACCTTGCCGGAGGGGGAGAGGCAATTGTGTCCCTGTCGATCACATGAGCGGGCGGTCTGTGCTCGCTGATCAGGCCAGGACGAAGAGGGGGAGTTCGCGTGACGGCGACCTGCGTCATTCTCGACATCGGCGGCGTACTGGAGATCACGCCGGAAACGGGATGGGTGCAACGGTGGGAGGAACGGCTGGAACTGCCACTTGGGAGTGTCCGTGAGCGGATGCACGACGTGTGGAGGGCCGGGAGGGTCGGGAGCATCAGCGAACGAGAGGTGCACGACCAGGTGGCGGTCCGTTTGGGTCTCGACGCTCCCCAGGTTGAAGCCTTCATGGCTGATCTCTGGACGGAGTATCTGGGGACGCCGAACGAGGAGTTCATCGACTATGTGCAAGGGCTCCGCGGAAGCTGCCGGCTGGGCATCTTGAGCAACAGCTTCGTCGGCGCCCGGGAGCGGGAGACGACGCTGTACCACTTCGACGAACTGGTGGAGCAGATCGTCTACTCGCACGAGATCGGTATCGAGAAGCCCGACCTGCGTGCCTTCGAAGCCGCATGCGCCAGCTTGGAAGTGCGGCCGGAGAACTGCCTGTTCGTCGACGAAGTCGCAGTCAACGTTGAGGCGGCCCAGGAGGCGGGCATGCAGGGGCATCTGTTCGAGGACAATGCCCGGACCGTCACGCGCATCGCAGCTCATCTGGATGCCGGGCCCTTGGCCCCGGGGCGGGTCCCGCTCGGATGACGTGGGCCTGGCCGGTCTGCAGCGGCTGCCGGCCAGGCAGGGACCCGGGGGGCGCTGCCGCTCTTCGAGGGAGGATCCAGTTGCCTGGTTCCGGCCGGATCCCGGCGACCCGCCAGGGGGCTCCGTTCTTCCGCCGTAGCGTACTGAGGAGTGCGACGGAGAAACGGCCTGCTCCGGGCGGGGTTGGCAGGGCCGCGGACAGCGTCCTGCCGCACCCCGCTGGGCATCCTCCTTTGTCTTGGGTGGGGGCTGGTCAGCTGACAGGATTCCTGCTGCGTTTGGTGGCGTTCTGGGGTAGCTGTCCGGGAGCGCGGCTGCGTCAGATGTCGTCCGGTGTGCCGGCCACGGTGGTGCTGACCGGCGTGCCCGCCTCCACGGTGCGGCTGACCGTGCACAGCCGGTCGTGCGAGGTTTTCACGGCCCGGGGGAGGATCGCCCGGGACCGGTCGCCTGACGGCTCGTCGGGGAAGGTGGCGGAGAAGATGACGGTGAGATCCGACATCCGGTTTCCGTGCTCGTCCTGCACCTTGTTGCCGTTCACCGTGACGGTGAACGTGGTCGGCTCGCTGTGACGTGTCGTGGCGGCCTCCACGTCGGCTGCGCTGCATCCGCCGATCGCGGCGAGGAAGAGCTCGACGGGCGTGAATCCGCCACCCTCGCCGGTGCCGAAACTCAGTACGTCCCCGCGGGCGTTGGTGGCGGTGAACCGGCCCGGGCCGGCACGTTCGATGGTGAGGGAACGCAGTGCATCATCAGTCATGGCGCCGACAGTAGCGTCGCGCTGCTGGAACCGTCCGCAGGCCACGCCTTCCCCGTGCGCTCACGGACGACGCTGACCAGCGGGGACCCCGAACCTGGTTGATCGTCGCAACCAGAGCGGGCTGCGAGAGGTTGGGCCGTTCAGCGGCGCCCGGGCGCTGGCGCGGCGAGCTGATCCACTTGCTGGCCGCGAAAGCCCCTCGCCTGGACCGCGCCCTGAAGAAGATCGCCCGGCGGGGTGGCGAGGTCGTCCTCGTCGACGGCACCCTCAGACCCACCCAGCGCCGTACCGCAGAGGCGAACCGCCCGAACTGCTCCGGCTGGCATCGCCGCCACGGCCTGCACGTCCTCGCGCTGACCGACGGGGCCGTCCGGTGTGGATATCGGCCGCCCGGCCCGGCCGTACCCACGGCATCACCGCCGCCCGCCGCGACCATGTCCTGGCCCGCCTGCATGCTGCCGGTCTCGGCGCCCTGGCCGACCCGGGCTTGCCGGGTCTGGACGACGACGGGGACGATCCTGTGGTCGTCACCGGCTTCAAGGCCACCCGCCCCCGCAGGCTCGCATCCGCCGAGAAGGAGGCCGACCGGGTCCTGGCCGCCGGACGCGTCCCCGTCCAACGCGGCTTTGCCCACCTGGAGAACTGGCGGATCCTCACCGAGCTCCGTACTGACCCCGACCGCGCCACCCACCTGTTTCGCGCGCTGCTCGTCCTGACGAGCATCGGGGCCACTGGCGGCAATTGATCTGCACCGCAGGTAGCCCACGATCAGCACATGCCCCCTAAACGGCGTCACCGGGGCGGGATCGGCTGAGTGAGGTTCACCGGGTTGCCGTCGGGGTCCTGGATGTGGGCGACGCGCTGTCCCCACGGCATGTCGTTGGGGCTGCTGCGGACCGAGCCGCCCAGCGCTGCCACCCGGCCGAGCGTCTCGTCGACGTCGTCGACACCGATGCTGAGCAGGATCCGCGGTGCCGCCCCGGTCCCCGGGTCCGCCTTGGCCACCAGCCCGAGGTCGGTGTCGCCGATGCGCAAGCCGAGGTAGAAGGCCGGGCCTTTGGCCGGCACCCGGAAGATCTCCTCAGCGCCGAACAATTTCGTGTAGAAGCCGAGCAGAACGTCCTGGTCGGCGGTAATGATCACTGGCTGGATGGTGGACATGGGACTCCTGTCGGGAACGGTCGTGTCGCTGGGTAGACCGTTCGGGGACGGTGAACTCATCGGCAGGACCACCCCGCCGGACGATCTACCCCGCAGACTGCCGCCCATGACTGGCACGAGCACCCCGAAACGAGGTCACGCCACCCTGCTGACCAGCTACTTCAAGATGGCGGAGCTTCAATCATCTCGGGGGAGTGGCGGGTTCGGGGACTTGCCGGCGACGGGTGAAAAGTGGCTCCGTCAAGATTTCCGTGAAGCCGATCATTGAGCCGCTGGGATCGTGACTCTGTGTCGTCGGCGGTCGGCTGCAACGAGCAGCCTGGCAGAAGCGGGCCGGCCCGCTCCACGCTGCCAGGTCACCGCGCTGGCCGAGCGCCTCCAAATGGCCTGGGTCAAGAGCCGTAGTTCCTTTCGGGAAGCTGCAGTTCGGAGCAAGGGGCACTGAGCTGGAGGCTGCCCGTCTCATCGGAACCAGGCGCGGTCTTGGTCGATGCGGAGGAGGAATCCGCTGACAGGGCCCGACGGCGGCAGGAGGGTCAGGGCATCTTCGATGCGGTCGTAAGTCTTGTCGAACCGCTCGAACTCTTCGGCCTCGATGCTGGCGTTGGCCTTGTCGAACCAGGGGCGGAACCGGTTGAAGCCGGGCTCCGGGGGGAAGCGGCCACACGGCCAGGGCATGTCGGCCTCATCGACGATGATCGTGCCCATGAGGGCGCTGCCGTTCAAGAGCCGCCACTCGTTGGGCAGATCAGTCACCGGGCCTCCAGGGTTCGTCCCGCCTCCACGTGGTGCTGCCGATGGCAGGCCATGTGGGCCTGAGTGTCGGTTGTGGGGATGTGGGACGAGGGGGACATCGAGTGATCGTGTCGTGGGCGTCTCGATCTCAGCTTCAGCCCTATGCCGGCGTGCGCGCCTGGGGTCTGAAAGCGTGCCGGCGGGCCGCATTGCCCTTACGGGCCGTTGGTGTGCCACGGCTCGTTCGCGCTCTTCGCCCCGGGAGCCGAAGGAGTTCGGCATACGACATGGCGAATCCTTGCATGGGCGGGCAGGGTCGTCAGGTGATCTCTGTGCGCCTGGCGGCGAGGTCTGCAGCACCGTAGTGATCGTCTGCCTTATACCAGAAGGTAAAGGCACTCACTACTATCGCGACCGCAGCGGCTGACCATAGAAGGTAATGGCTCCATCCGACGGGGTGAACAAAAATCCTGCTGAGGCTCGTTCCCGTCAGTAGTGTTGCCACCGTCACCGCAAGGCCGCGCACCAGTTTTCCGGTCTTCTTGCGGCGGTCTTCGCATTTCGCGAAGTCGTCCATGAGATCGATGCCGCTCTCGATTTCGCCGATCGGTTTGCGCTGGATGTAGCGGTGCAGCCGTTCGAGTGCTCCGATGCTCATCTCGGATGATATCTGTTCAGCGATGCTGTCTCGGATGTCGGAATGAAGGTTGTGTCCGCCGATTTGCTGCGAAATTTTATCGAACAGTCGGTCCTTCCACCAGTGCGAAGGCCCCCCGTCGTCCTCCGGATACTTGCTGTGGAGGCCCTGGTGGCCGTAAGCACGCTCGGGCTCCTCGGTCAGCTTGATGAGAATGAGCTGCACGATCGGGGTCATGGGGGAGAGCCGAACATTGGATCGTGAGAAACTTACCAATTCCACCGGCATGTGCCCGCGCCAGCCTGGGTTGATGAAGTCCCCCGTGCAATGCACCATCAGGCCGAGTCGGGCGTAGGAGCTTCTCCCTTCGATCTTCGCTGCGAACCGGGGAGGCACGGTGAATTTTTCATAGGTGCGCCCCAGCAACACCTCGTTTGGTCTTAGCTCTACGGTTTCACCGGGGCGGATTTCGACCTTCTTCCACCGCCTGCGTGGCGCCAACTCCTGGAGCTGCTTGTTGCGCAGGTCGAAGACTGGACGACGCCAGAACCGCCACCCGGGAGGGCGGGGCACTTTCCTGGCTATCCAGAAACGCGTGTCCAGGCGCAGATCGATCGAGCACGGCTGAATCTGCGTGTCGGGGTCGAACTCGTAGGCAGGCAGGCGGGCTTCGATGGACATTTCAGGCAGGATCGCGCGCAGAGTCCCGTCGGCTGCGTACAATTATGCCTCCGGCTCTTCCCAGGCCTGGATATCTTTCAGCGCGAAGCTGCGCTCCGCCTTCTTTTCCAGGTCGAGCGCATCCATGAGCCACTGATATTCCGGGTGCCAGTCGGTCGCGCCGTACCAGATTTTGACCGGTTGAATGCGCCTCCACGCCTTTTCACCGCGGTAGTTCACGTACAGAATGCGGACGGTCTTCGATCGCGCGGGCGTGATCTCAGATGATTGTTCCTGTGTCATCGATGTCTCCTTCCTCTTCGATGAGGGAGAATCTCTGAGTTCGGCCGGATCCAATCGCCACGGTTTCCTGAAACATTGCGAGGGGGCGTACCCAGACATCCCCTCTCTCTTCGCTCAGGCCCCGATAGACGACCAGACGCTCATCGGTCTCGCTGTGCTGCGCGATATGGAGCACGCGATAGTAGTTACCTTTGTAATGCCGGTAGATACCGAGAGTCATATTATCCGTACTCTCGCCGGTATAGGTTTCGATGTTCATGTCAGCCTTGCGCATCAAGTCGCTTGTGCCTCCTGGCCTTCCTGTGATCGGCGCACCCAATGGTGCGGCTATCGCTACCCCTGCTTTCGGCCAATCATGCTGAGGGGTGGCTGCTACCGTAGCGACAAATCAATGATCAAGAGCCGTTTGTCACGAGATGACATTTCCGTGTGCGCATGTAGCCAGAGGTGAACCCTCACCGCTGCCCTTCACAGCGTGGCATTGACGTCGGGGCTGACGTTTCATGATCTCTGCGGTATGCCGACTGCATGAGGTAGGCGCAAGGCGCCGCAGGCTGCTGAGGCAGCGGCTGGCTGGCACGCGGCGGTGGTACGCGCGTCTTTGGCAGGAAGCCCCCGCCGGATATGGCGACATCTGCCGCAACAGGAAGACACCCACCACAACTGCCCCCGCCCCTCCGGGCGCTGGTGCCGTGGCTTTCACACAACGGCTCCGTGAGATGACCGCATCCCTCGCTGATGGAGCATCCACCCCAGGAGGGGCCGGGGCGTCGCCTTCGGGGAGGGGTGCCAGCGGCCAGCAGGGATTGCCGATGCACCAGAGGCAAAGGGCTTTCTGCTCAGCCGTCTTGAGTGTCGCGGCTTGGCGCCACCAGCGTCCTGCACCGCCCCTGTACTCGAACACGAGACCTCATTAACTCCCGCGCTGACCCACAGGGCCGATGGTGCGTCCCGCACCAGCAGTTCGGGCTCGGAGACCGCTGACGGTAGGGCCACGGACAGCGTCCGTCTTCGCCCGTTGCGGCCGCCGCTCTTTACCGTCGGTCGGCGCCGCGGACGATGTCGATGAGATCTCCGAAGCCGGGGAGGCGTGCGCGGCAGACCAGGGCCAAGGCGGCCAGGATGGGCAGGCTGACGACCGGCCCGGTGGCGAAGTCGGGTAGCCCTGCCCGGGACGGCGCGAGCAGCAGGCCGACGATCAAGATGCCGGACACTGCCAGGCGTATCCAGGAGCGGTCTGCGGCTGGCTCGACGCCCTGCATCTGCCGCTCGTCCAGGAGCTGTCCTGTGCGGCCTTCGGCGTAGCGGTGGGCGATGGTCGGCGAGCCCGGGCTCCGGCGAGTGACCCGAGCCCTGGAAAGCTGGTGATGATCCGGGTGTCCGGGTGCTGCTCAAAGGACTCCACGGCGGCCTGCGCGAGGGCATGGGCACTGGTGCAGGCGGCCTCCGGTTTCCGCACCAGGGAAGCTTCCCCTTGATCGTGGACACCTGGAGACTGGGACCTGAGGTTCCAGAGGAAGTAGCACCAGGTGGGAAGCAAGTACACGAAGCGGTACACCGAGGAGTTCAAACGTGACGCCATCGTGCTCGTCGACTCCTCGGGCAAGACGGTCACCGCCGTCGCCCGGGAACTCGGCATCAGCTCCGAGTCTCTGCGAGGCTGGTATCGCAAGGCCAAGGCCGACCGGGGCGAGGACCAGGGCGGCGAGCTGACCAGCGCCGAGCGCGAGGAACTGCGGCGGCTGCGGCGGGAGAACCGCGAACAGCAGCAGACGATCGAGATCCTGAAAAAAGCGACCGCCTTCTTCGTAATAGCGCCGTCCTTGTGAAAACCCCGCACGGTGGGCTGACCGTCCAGTATTACGGCGACCAGGTCGCCGCTTTCCGCCGGCCCGTGGCGCCGGACCACTACCAGGTTCTGGTCCAGCACGCCCGCGGCTTCCATGAGGCGGCCGGTGACGAGAACCAGACGGGTTCGCAGAATCCAGGCGTAGTTCAGTAACGAACCCGAAGGCCAATGCGCCCGAATAGCGGGAACCACCCGGCGAGTTCGTAAGACTCAGGATCATGTGCTGAGGGGGCGCGGGCGTCACCGGCTCCGTCGTGCTTGTCGACCTCGCCGGGGCACACCCCAGGCAGCTATCGTATCCGCGGCCACATCCGGCAGTCATGGGATGGCGTGTGCTGCCGACCCGTGTAGGGCCGGCGGGCCGCCCCGGGCGTCGAGCACGAGGCGGCCCTGAACATGGCCGTCCTCTATGCGCTGGTGGGCTTCGGCTGCCCGGGACAGGGGCAGGCGGTCGGTGATGCGGGGCCGCCACGGGGTGGTGCGCAGGAGACGTTCGACGCCGGCGGCTGCCCGGGCGAGATCGGCGGTGGAGGCGTTGCTGATGGCGAAGCCGTGGATGCTGGCGTCGCGGGTGTAGAGCCGGCCCACCGGCAGCAGGGGCGTGTCGTGCAGGCCGACCATGGCGATGAGGCGTGCGCCGGGGGCGAGCAGGTCGATGGAGGCGGCCAGTTGGGCGTGTCCGGAGGTATCCAGGTGGAGGTCGAAGCCCTCGGGTGCGGCCTCGCGCAGCCGCTGGGGCAGGTACGGGTGGCGGTAGTCGATCACTTGGGTGGCGCCCAGTGCCCGTACCCGGTCGGCGTCGTCGGGGCTTGCGGTCGCCACGACCGTGGCGCCGGCGGCCGCGGCCAGGGCCACCGCGGCCGAGCCCACGTTGCCGGCCCCGCCTCCGACATACACCCGCTGCCCGGCGCGCAGCTGCCCGTGCCTGAAGAGGGCGAGCCAGGCGGAGGCGCCGGGGTGGGCTGCGGCCGCCAGGTCGGTGGGGTCGACATCTTCGGGGGCCGGGTACAGACGATCGGCGGCGACGACGGCGTATTGGGCGAAGGATCCCTGGCGGCCGGCGTGCCCGAGGCTGTTGCACCACACGCGCTGGCCCGGCTGGAAGCCGGCTGCGCCGGGGCCGGCCGCTGCGACCTCACCCACCAGGTCGCGGCCGATGACGAACGGAATCGGCGTGAGCGTGGGGTAGGCGCCGGATCGCACGAAGGTGTCCACGGGGTTGACGGCCACCACGTCCACCCGCACCAGGACGTCGGTCGGGCCCGCCTGCGGCAGCGGGAGGCGTCCGTAGCGGATCGCGTCGGCGGGGCCGGGGGCGGCGATGTAGGCCGCATTCATGTCTGCGGGCAAACCCGGCGGAGACTGAGCGATCGGGGCCATCAGCGAGCCTCCTTGCAAGACGGCACGGCGTCTGCGGCGAGTGCCGGGGCGGGCGAGGGCGGGGTGAGCGGCGGGACGCAGGCGGCGAAGCTCATACGGTGCCGGGCGGTGAGAGCGCCGGGCTGCCGGAAGCCGCAGCGGCCATCTGCGGCTGGGGAATGCGGTCGGGACGGCGGGCAGGCGCGATCAAGGACCATCCGACTACCGTAAGTTCCCTGCGCACGCTGCCGGCCACGGGCCCCACCAAACCGGCCGCGCGTCCCCGGACCGCATCAGGCCGCAGTGGATTTCCCGCGCCCGTGTTACCGACGCCCGTCGCCGGTCCCGACGGTGAGCGGGACCCGTGGCACGGCTCGCGAGGTAGCGGGTACAGGTCGCGGAGGGTTTTTCCGTCGCGCGCGGGCTGGGAGCAGCCATTCGGTGGTGGGGTCGCCTCAGTGCGCTGCGACGGCTTCGATCTCGACGAGCATGTCGGGATCGGACAGGGCGGTGACTTCCGCCAGGAGGCTGGTGGGCCGGCAGTCGAGCGCGGCCAGCTCGTCCATGAGCACGTCGTACTGGGCGACGCACGCCGACAGGTCGGTGGTGACGATGCGGATCTGCACCACGTCTGCCATCGTCATGCCTCCCTCGGCGACGGTTTCTGCCAGTCGCCGCAGTGTGAGCCTGATCTGGCCGGCCATATCGCCCCGGTGGGCGATGTTGCCGTCCTCGTCGCGGGCTTCATGCCCGGCGACAAAGAGCCAGCTGCTGGGCTCGTCGATGCGCACGGCGCGGTTGTACATCAGCTTCCCGCCCGCCATGCGCGGGCCGATCTCTTGCCTGCTCATGCAGCTCCGCTCGTCGGGCCGGCCAGGTTCGCTTCGACGACAGGCGTATCACCGGGCACGGTCGTCCGCACTTTTTCGGCCTCGCATGCCGATGTCGGTTCCGCTGGCGCCGTCTGCATTTGGTCGGCACGGGCGGCCCGAAGTAGACGCCCTAGCCGATCGTGAGGTTCGTGAACTTGATCGTGACGCTTTGGACGTTGCCGGTGGGGGCGGGTTCGTCCTTGGTGACACTGGGGTCATGCAGGGAGTATCGCTTGGTCGGGTTGCCCGCGTAATCCAGCATGTTCAGGGTCGCTGTTCCGGGCTGGGTTTGGCCGTTGACCAGGGCGGTGAGCTGCCGGGACCGTGCGGCGCCGCGGACCACGGTGACCGTGCCCGTCGACTGCTGGCCGGGGAGGAACTTGTTGGTGGGGGTCTGCAGGATGGGCTGGTTGATCTGCAGTCCGGTGACTTCGCTGAGGGTTTCGGTGCCGCCGTCGATGTTCAGCTGGACCGTGTGGCTGGCGAGGGAGTCGCCTGACAGGAGGCCCGACTCTCCGCGCGCCCGGGATCCCGAGTTCCCGGAAAGGAGCAGGGACAGTTCCCGGAAAGGAGCAGGGACGGCAGGGGTGTTCGTGTCAGGATGCTCGGTATGTCTGGTCGCGCGTTGAGTTTCGGAGAGGTGGCCCAAGCATACGAACGGTTCCGGCCGGGGTATCCGGCGGAGTTGTTCGACATGGTGATGGCCTATGCGGGCCGCCCGATTCGCACCGCCCTCGAGATTGGCGCCGGGACGGGCAAGGCAACCCGGCTGTTCGCTCGACGCGGGGTCACGGTCACCGCGACCGATCCGGACGGGGCCATGCTCACCGAACTGCGCAGGCATGTACCGGCGAACGTCACGACGGTGCAAGCCGCGTTCGAGGACGTGCGTCCGGGCGATCGGTTCCACCTGGTCTACGCGGCAGCAGCGCTGCACTGGACGAAACCGGAGGGCCGGTGGCCGCGCGTGGCCGCGCTGCTGGAGCCGGGCGGCGTATTCGCTTCGTGTGGCGGGCCGTTTCGGCTGGTTGACCCGGCCGTGGAGGAGGCTGTCCGCGCGGCGCGGGCACCGTGGCTGTCAAGTGACGGGATTGCGTCGCCTGACGGGACGCCTGCAGATCACGAGATGCAGTGGCCGGGTACCGAGCTGCAACAATCTGAGAAGTTCACCGGTGTGCGGCAGTTGATGATCGAACGGCGCGTGACGATGAGCGCCCACGACTACATGGGTCACCTCTCTACCATCTCGGCTTATCGCGTCTTGCCGGCCGCGGAGCGGGAACAGGTGTTCAGCCAGATCGGGCAGGTGCTGCCGGACAGAGTGGAGATGGCGGCCGACATCACCGTCCACCTCGCGCGCCGCCGACACGAGGAATGATCAGGACGCCGATGCGGCGACCTGCTCGACGTCCCCCCACCCTACGTAGATCACCCTGAACTCTCGGCGGCCCGGAGGCGGAGAGGTGAGCCAGTCTTGGTCTGTCTGAGCCATCTACCCCTGTATCTCAGTCGACCTTGACCATCTGCTGTTTTGTCTTGCTCTTCCTGCGCGGCTGCCGCACTTGGCTGTTTACGGTGGTGCGACTGGCCACAAGGTGACGGAGGAAAAGATGCGCATCGCGGTGACGGGGGCGGCGGGCAGCCTGGGCGGACGGGTCGTGCAGTTGCTCGCGGCTCGGGCCGACGTGGACGTCGTAGCGATGACCCGGCGGCGTCTGCCTGCCGAGATGTTTCCGCCGCAGGTGGAGGTCGCCGCTGCCGACTATGCTGATCCACCCGCTCTGCGTGCGGCGCTGAAGGGCGTGGACACTCTGGTCTTCGTCTCCAGTGACGGGCCCGACGCACGGGTGCTGCTGCACCACCGCAATGTCGCCGCCGCTGCGGCGGCTGAGCGCGTCGGGCATGTCGCGGCGCTGAGCAGCGTTGACGCCGACACGGCGTCCCCGTTTTGCTATGCCGTGGTCAACGGGCTCACCGAGGATCTGCTTCTGGCTTCCGGCGTCCCGTGCTCGTTCGCCAGGGCTTCGCTGTACAGCGAGTTCTTCCAGGGCTGGCTCACGCAGGCGCGCGCGACCGGGCTGCTGAGGCTTCCGGCAGCCGATGGCCGGGTCTCCCTGGTGGCGCGTGACGACGTGGCGCGCGCCCTCGCCGCCCTCGCGGTGGGTGAGCCGACCGGCCGTCACCATGACATCACGGGGCCCGAGTCGGTGGACCTGGCAGGCGTCGCCTCGATCACGGCGGAGGCGTGGGGAACGCCGGTCGCCTACGTGGACATCCCGGCTGACACGTACTGTGCTGAGACGGCTGCGACCGGCCTGGATCCCTGGTGGCTCTATGCCTTTTCGTCCATGTTCGCCTCGGTGCGCGAACAGCGCTGGGATCGAGTCCGAGACGACTACACCCAGCTGACCGGCCGCTCCCCTCTCGCTCTCCGCGACGTCTTGTCAGCACAGGGATGAGAAGAGCCGGACACCACCCAAGTGGGCAACGCCATGCTCAGCGCGGCCGGCGCAAGGAGTCAGGCACAGGTCGGTGTGCATGGTCAGCGGGGTGGAGGTGGTCCGGCCGGAGTGCGGGCCGTGTGCCGTCGGCAGCCGGGCGGGGGGCCGTCGCCTGCGGCTTCCGCGGACGCGTGACGCGGCGGAGCCGGGTTCTCACACTCTCCAGATGCGCGGTGCCTCGGCCACGGCGTGCCCGGGACCGATACCCCCTCCACCCGGGCGACTCGGTGTGGATCCCGTACGCCTACTCGGCGGGCGATGACAAATGGGGCCAGTGGTTCCTGCGCGCCGTGCGCCTGCCCGCCCAACAACTCAAGGTCCAACTCGCCCTCTCCGCGCACTGGACGCCGTCGTAGGGGGCACCGGCACCTTCATGCCGGCCCGGGCCGCACCCCTGCGCACGGTGCCTGTCGCGACGCGGCCTGCTGCTGGTTTTGGCCTCCCCGTCGAGCCGGGCTGCCCGCGGTCACTTCGTCGGGGGCGCCCGCGCATTCGTCGCAGGTGGCTGCGTGGCGGGAGTTGCCTCTTCCACCTCGGCCGCATCGATGTCGACGGTGCAGCCGTCCGGAATCTTCTCGATGGAAGTCGCGCAGGCCGAGGGGTCGGTATCAGGAGCGGCCCTGTTGTTCTGACGCTGGCTCATGCCTTGCTCGTCCGGGGGCGAGGTGCCCGGAGACGGTTTGCCGTCCGACGGCGACGAGCAGGCCGCCGAGCCCGTCACCGTGCACAGGATCAGAACGGCCGCAGCTGTGGCCGTACGGGTACGCGTGGACGTGTCCCCGACGCGGACGCGGATGCGGAGTGTCCGGCCCGTCAGTCGGTCCGCGCTGACGCGGCAGAAACTGTTGTGTCACGGCGAAGCGGCGGACACCGTCAGCGGCTGTCGGACCGGCTGTGACGGGCCGGAGGCCGAGGTGCCCGGCCCGCGCCTGCCGTCCCCCGCGCAGGCGCGTTGACCAGCGGCGTATGCTGCGCAAGCCCGTAAACAGGGCTGTAGGAGGGGGCGTTGATGAACGATTTCCGGAGTGCCGACCCAATGGCGGCCGAGCCCGCAGAGGGCGCCGACGAAGAGCGGGTGGGGAAGCCGTTGCCGGCTGACGGAAGGGAGGCGTCAGACAGCGAGCCGGGCCGGCAGCGCAGGCCGTTGTCGTGTCTGGCGGCCGTGGTACTGGCTCTGGCGGTGGTGGCTGGCGGAGTTGTCTGGCTCCTGCGCGATGACGTGTCCCACCCGTTCGGCGACGCGAGGGCGTGCGAGGGAAGCGAGGTGCAGCTGCCCGGAGTGATCGTGGCCGGTGGTGCACCTATCCCCGAGGGTGCCGCTGACGTGCAGTACTTCACCAGTGACGGCAGCGCTGAGGTCGCTTTCGCAAGCAACCTCATTCCCGGATACCTCCACCGCGCGGGACTGCTCCCCGAGGATGCGTCCCCGTTCGATGAGCGGTACGGCACCAAGGGCGTCGCCGAGGATGAGGTCGGGCTTCCCGAGGGGCTTTGCGGGTCCTCCCTGCGCGGTCCGGTAAGGATCTACCACCGCACCGGTGCAGGCCCGGGCGTCAACGTCATGGTCGAAGTCTCTCCCACCAACCCCGACGCCTTCCGGGCCCCGGCCCGCGCCGTCATCACCTACGACCTCCCCTGACATGCACCCGCCGGTGACCGGCCCGGGGCCCCTCGGTTTGGCCGTTGGCGCCCGGGCCACAGAGCAAGGGCAGGCCTCGGGCGCAGAGCAAGGGTGGGCCCCGGGCGCCGGCACAACCCCCACCGCCGCCCCCGGTGGCCTCTTCGCGCGCCGGGGGCCGGGGGGGTGCGCCTATCTCTTTGGTCAAGGGAAACGAGGCTGCGTTGGGTCGTAGAGCCGGGCAGCATGGCGGTGTGGCTGATCTGCTGTGGGATGACGTGAGCTGTTTCTTCGACCCGGACCTCATGGGGTCGCTGCCTGATCTGCGGGTCCCAGATGCCTCGGTGGAGGACTGGCAGGCGGTCCTCGATCTTGTCGAGGGGAGGGGCTGGAAGTGCCAGTACTCCGAAGGCGAGACGGTGCTTCCGGTGCCTCGGGTCGAGAGCGTGCTGTCCCGCCCGGCCGATGCTGAGTGCGCGGACCTGCGGGTCTGGCCGACTGCCGATGTGCTGGCGATCTTCCGTTTCCATGACGACGAGGTCATCGACTTCGACGTTGACCTGCGGGAGTTGCAAGGTCAGGAGCGACTGGATGTGTTCTGCGGCTTCTTGCGGGAGATCGGGCGCCGGTTGGGCAAGCCGGTCCTGATGGATCCGGAGGGCGACTACGGCCATCCGGTGCTCGGATTCGATGTTGAGGCCGACCGAGTCGTCCTCCTTGCTGAGCCGCTGGTCATGTGATCGCGGCCGCGGGTCGGGTTTCGTAGAAGGTGCCGTCGCGGAGCATCGCGAAGAGGACGTCTGCCCGGCGTCGGGCGAGGCAGAGCAGCAGGGCCTGCGTGTGGTGCTTCCCTTGGGCGATCTTCTTGTCGTAGTAGGCCCGCGATGCCGGGTCGCCCAGGGCCGCGAACGCGGAGAGGAAGAAGGCCCTCTTGAGCTGCTTGTTCCCTCTTCGGGAGGGCTGTTCGCCGCGGATGGAGGACCCGGAACTGCGGGTCGCGGGTGCGAGTCCTGCGTAGGCGGCGAGGTGGCCGGCGGTCCGTCGATGCCTCCGGACCCGGTGACACCATCCCCCGGATCATCAACAACAAGGGGGAAGTCATGCCGGACCCGAAGGCCGGAGGCCCCATTGCGGAGCCACGAGAAGGGTAACGGGGGGCTGCCGGAGTGTGGTGGACCACCATTTACGGAGCGTTGCGGAGGCCGCCCGAAGACGCGCCCGATCCACTGCTCTTTCCGGGCTGCGGAGTCCGTTGCTGCGGCGCCGGATACTGGGCGCGGCTGCTGGCTGCCCGGCGGATGACCGTGCGCGGTTATGGCTTTTCGGGCGGGGCTATCCGGCATGGGAGATGCCGCAGCACGGGAACCGATACCCAGTGCGCCCGGGAGTTCTGGGACCTCAACCGGCAGCCCTTTACCGGCATTGGTCGCGGATCCGTGGACCTGGCCACCTGCTGCTTCGCCATTGTCTACCGCGACCCGGCTGGCCTTCGGTCTTCACCTCGACGGCCGGGAATAGGCCTAGGCGGACGGCTGGCGTGCTCTTACCGTGCGCCTATGAAGGAGCTGCGTGTACGCAAGTGCGAGCGGCGGTCCGGAGGGGGAGATGCCGGCGGCGGCAGCGTGGCAGGGCGTGGGCGTGATGGGCGAACGCTGCGTCCGGGCCGGGGGCCTGAGTCCTGACTCACCGCTGGCACGGCAGATGTACGACACCATGCACGGCAGCACGGGACGCGCCGCCGACGCTCAGGCGTTCGAGGCGCTGGGCCCCGGCTACTGCGGAACCCTGTCGCGGAGCCAGTACCGCAATGCCGCCTGCGAGTGCTGCTGCGGGAACGATCGCGCTCGCCGGCCAGCCGTCTGTCCGGTGGCCTCGCGTAATAGAGGAGGGACTGACCTCGTTGCGCACCTGCGGACCCGGGCCCCCGAGGGGACCCGGCCGGCCGGCTCCGGGCCCGGTGCGTACCGGCCGTGTGCCGTACGCAGCTTCCGCCGAGACTAACCGGTAAGCGCGCTTGACCAGCAGAAACGCGGGAGTCAGGTCTGGTCCGCGGTGAGTGGGCACGACCTGGGAATCCCGATCGACTACTCCGCTCAAGGAGACCACCATGGCGCAGGACAGCACCGAACGGAAGTTCACCCTCCTGTTCACCTGGTTCGACCGCACCGGCGACGGCTACCTCACCCACGAGGACTTCCGGCAGATCGGCGAGGTATTCGCCGCGGTAGCCCCGGACGAGAGCAACAAGAGCGCGCTGCGCGACGCATTCAGCATCTGGTGGGACGTCCTGGGAGAGGCCGGCGCCCCGGATGCTCAGGGCCGCATCGACCGCGAGCAGTTCATCACCGCCATGCGCTCCCACATCGCCGCCGATGCCAAGACCGTCGAACGCCTGGTGACGCCCATCATCGACGCCCTCATGCGTGCCCTGGACACCGACAAGAGCGGCATGCTCACCGCGGATGAGTATGTGCGCATGTACGACGCCCTCGGTATCGACCCGGCCACCTCCGGCGCGGCCTTCGAGCGCCTTGACCGCAATGGCAGCGGCACCATCACCCACGACGAGTTCCGCACCGCCATCGAAGAGTTCTACCTCAGCACCGATACCGAGGCACCGGGCAACTGGTTGCTGGGATCGCCATCGCCGCGCGGCTGATCAATCCCGATGTCGGTAGCGGTGTGTCCTGCTGACGCCATCAACATTACGGTCAGCTCGGCCTCCGAGTGATCCTGGGAGTGTCCGCGTTCGGTCTCGGCAACCGTGCTCCCGCGAGGTGGCCTGCCCCTGCTTACCGCGCACTGCGAGGTGCGGGCGTTCTTCTCGGACCTTGCGGAGCGGGGGGTGGTGCACCGGGTGAGGGTCGGCGGCGGGTCGGCCGGCGTCGTGAATTGCGGGCCGGGGCGGGCGAGGGGTCGTGTGATGAGGTGCTGATGTGAGCCTTTTCCGCTCGTGGCCGGCGGGCAGGACACAAGGCGAGAGCGGCAGGGGGATCCTGCCGCACTCGCCTTGCTCACTTCCTGGCCACGCGCAAAGAAGGGCCGTCAGCCGGGCCGCACGATGCCGAGCGCCATAAGTCTTCTCGTTGGCCTGAGCCTCCGCTTCTCACCGTCGAGTCTCCTGCTGGGGCGTTGCCCCTCCGACGGGCCTGCGCCTGCAGCCCGCCGCTACAGGCGGCTGTCGAAACCAGTCACTTCCGCCTCCTCGAGGACGCGACGGCGGCCCATGCCAGCCCGAGCACGAGGAGCCCGATCACGATCCACATCGGAGCTCCGCCCAGGCCCTTGTATGCCAGTTCAGTCCAGGCACTATTCTCTTGCATCGGACTCACTCCGCTTCTCCAATTCAGGTCAGCTGCTCTTTCTGACTACTTCGTTGCTTTGTCGTACACGGCGCCTGTCACCTCGCCCGCTGCCATTCCCGCCAGGGCACAACCACCTGAACCCGATCCCGCGGTCGGATAGGGCACCCTGCGGTTGCTCCCTGGTCGACGGCGAAACTCAGCGCCGCTCCCAAAGCCTCCTTGTACTCGCCGTTCGCCATCTGCGATCCGAACTCACCGATGGCCGCGAGGTCAGTGATGGTGCCCGGCCCGTCGACCGCCTGGTTGAGTGCCTTGTCTCCCGGTTGCGCCCTGTGCCATGGCATCGTCGCCCGCGGCGACAAGGCCGTCGAGTCCTGCGGAGCAGTCGACACCCCCGCATCACTTCTGATGTGGGCGTGACGTTTGACGACCCGACTCAGTCCTCGTCCTCGTCCATGCTCTCGTACTGCGAGTGGCATAGCGGCGAGAAGCTGGGACACCTCGTCGGGGCGCCGTATTTCGGCGCGAGCTCGTAGGCGGCCCACTCACCGTCCGGTCCGACGTCGGTCGGATCGAGCAACCAGAAGTCCTCTCCCCGGGCGATCTCGAGGAACCGGCGAAACGTCCTTACATCGTCCTCGTTGCCGGGTATCGATTCGTAGACCTCGGTCACACGCCTGCCGGCATCGCCGTCCCGCATCCACGAGACGCGGCCGCACGGGTGGACGCCGTCCACCCAGGCGTCCAGGTGCCTCCATCCGTCGCTCGCCAGGAAGAATCCCCGCAGGCTTGGTGGGAACCGCACTCCGAGGCGCTTCTCGGATCCCGCCAGGGCTTCTACCCGAGCCGGTGCTTCACTCAGCCACAGATCGATCCGCTCCCCTCGATCCGGCGTGTCCAACTGATCTTCATCCAGCAGATCGGCCAGCGCGTCCTCGTCGGCAGCGTTCTTCAAGTACCGCTCGCCGTAGTGCTCCAGAAAGCAGCGCCACTCCTGCGGCGTGGTCAAAACGGCGGCAACTACATGCTCGTCGGAGCCAGTTGTCTCACCCCTGCCGGTGATGGTGTCAGGTGGCTCCGACAATGCCGCCGTGCGGGCCCCACAGACTCCACCCGCCCGAGCGACGCACCGGACCCAGATCGAAACATGCGGGCAGGAAGCGCCGTCCCCCACTTTGCGGCCCTGCCGGGGCCAAGCGGTCGGCGTGGTGATTGCCGAAGTGCTCTCCCAGCACATCCTGAACGCACCGACCACAGCTTGGGCCCCAGCCCCAGGACATCGCCGGTGAGTCCGGCGCCCCAGACGCCGTCCTGTCGGCCACTCGATCTGCGTGCGGCCCTGCTGTGCCGTTGGGGCCCCATGGGGCCGGGCAGGCGGGGGCGGTTCATCGGCAGATGGCGTCGCATTCGATGAGCGACGACAAAGAGAGCTTCTTCGTGCATGGGAAAGTCAAGGAGGGGCACACGGAGGTCGCGCGGCGAAGAACCGGCAACCGCACAGTTCGCGGATGCCGGGTCTACCTGATCCGGGCTGTGCAGAGGGCGGGAGACGCGGGCCGGGAAGAAGGCCGCGTATCTCGATTTAACTTGACGTGAGGAATCCACATGATTGTCCTTGGCGCCATCTTGCTCATCATCGGTCTGCTGGCCGGTATCTCCTTGCTGACCACAGTAGGCGGCATTCTCGTCGTGGTCGGCGCTGTCCTGTGGGTCCTGGGCGCCAGCGGGCGCGCGGTGGGGGGACGCAAGCACTATTTCTAGCAGGGACAGGCATGTCCCCTGTGGGTCCTCCCTCTTCGTTCATGAGAGGGAGGACCCTTCGCGTGCCGCGAAGTCCCTGCGGGCACAGGCGAATTGCGTCCCTGCCGTGGTCAGGCGGCCTCGGTGACGTCGTCCTGCTTCTGCGCGGGCGAGAATGCCGGGCGGACACGTGACGTCACGGTCGGCGGGTCAGCGGTGGTGCTTTCCACGATGGCGTCCGCAGCACGTATCGCCTCGAAGATATTGGTGGTGCCCGTCATGATGCAGAGCGTGTAAGCGTGGTCCTCTCGTGTACGGGCTTTCTCAAGCGTCGAATGACGCTCGTCATCGATGGCAGCGTCGGCGTATCGCGCCAATGCCCGTCGAAGTTCGGCAGGCGTGGGAAGCAGCACCGTCATCTCCTTGCACATCAGGAGCCTCTGCCAGTTGAGGCCTTTGCTGTCCCATGTGCCCCGAAACTGCGGTCTCACGGCAGGGATCTGGCCGTTCTCAAGACGCTTTTCGGCCTGCCCTCGCAATAATCGAGGGGAGTCCGGACTATCCGACTCCGCTCACGGACCCATTTCTGGGTACACGCAGATCATGCGAACCCATCTGGCCGATCTGGCTGTGTCCAGTTCCGCTCCTGTGCTGCTGGCTGTGATCATTTTCGGGCTGGTCAGCATCTACCTCGCGGGACGCAGGTGGACTCTTGCCGAGGAACCGCCCCGGGACGGTTCCTCTGCTGCCCCGGGAAGCGCCCACGGCCTGAACTCCGACGTGGAACTGCGGCGTTGACGTGGTCCGGTAGCCGCGGTCCTGGTACTTCTTGACCTGTTGGTGCAGGCTGGTCACCGAGTCACGCCGATAGGCGGCATTGGGGTCGGCGTTCTCGTTGGCCAGGTGTGTGGTGCACGCCAGCAGCTTGTTGCCGCGGTCCTCGAGGCAGGCCGCGCCCTGAGTGCCAAGCTTGGGGGTGTCCGACTGCGCGGCGTGTAGGTCATGTTCCACCCGTCGCTCTGCGCCGACGCGTCGCTGTCGTTGACGAAGTCGCTGCCGGGCATCTTCTGTATCGCCACCGTCACCCCGCCATCGAGACGCCCGCCATCGGCTGCGCACGGGGCGGGCTTGCCGGTGGCCAGCAGCGGCGCGACCCGGTGCTGGACGGCCCAGCCGCTGCCGAGCATCTTCTGGAGCGCGGCGGCATGCAGGCGGCCGCACGACTCCTGCATCATGATCACGTTGATTTTCTGGCCATCGACCTAACGGTTGACCAGTTCGCGCAGTTTGCGTTCCGGGTGATCGGAGCTCGGACAGCTGGTGAGTCCGCCGCAGATGTTCCACGTGATGACGTGGACGGCCGACAGCAGTGCGGTGGGCTGGGTGTCTGCCGACGCAGCCGGAGCGGCAAGGAGGCCGATGAGGACTCCGAGGGCCGCGGCCGCACCGGCGATCACACCACGTATGTGACGTGCCGAGCGCATGTGTAGTTCCTCCCCGTGAAGGTGTCTTGTCCTGGGTCTGTGCCTGGTCTTCGCTCCGGTTCAGAGCTGCGACGCTGTGTCGCCGAGACATCTGACTGGCCAGACGCCTCAGAAGGTGCCAGCGCTCAGCAGGTGCAACAAGAGCGACCGGCTGTGCCGGACAGCCGCAGCCGTCCGGGCTGGACACAGCCCTGTCCGGGCCACTTCCGGACAGGACCGTCCGCCCCGCGTTCGCGAACGCGTGTGCCGAGGTGCGTCCGCCTCGGTCATCACAGCAGCCCGCAGTCGGCCCGATGCTGGCCGACGGTCATTTGGTGACGCGCTGTCGAGCAGAACCGGGGTCTCCACGACTTCACCCTGCCGGCTCCTGTGCCCCGGTCCTGGCGCCGCCCGCCCTGATGCCGTGCCTGCGCGCTCGCTGTGTCTTGTCGGGGCCGGGGGAGTGGTGGCGCATCCACGCCTGCCGGCGGGTCCGGGCGTCCGGTGGTGATCTCGCGTGCCACTTGGTCTGCGGTGCGTTGGCGGGAGCGGGCGTAGGTGCGCGGGCGGGCGAAAGGGGCAGTCGATCTGACTGCCTCGATGGTCGCGAACTGTGCGAGCTGCTAGAGGAGGTGTGGGGGTGGTACGACCAGAACGACGGCCAGGAGGCGGGGCCGGGCGCGGTGCATGGCCTGGGTCTCGAACCAGCCCCCGCAGGGCAGGGTGTGGCGGCGGGCGGTGCCGGAGGTGGGTTCGCCGATCTCGGCGGGGTCGATGCCGAGGCCGGCGAGTTCGATGATCTGGTCGGCGATGGCTTTGACCTCATCGCGGACCTGCTTGGGGTAGCCGAGTTCGTCCGAGGTGTGGAAGGCGTACTCCCACACCCAGTGCTCGTCGCTCACCGGGCGGCCGGGCCTGCGGTGGGAACGCCTGCTTCGAGGGCGGCCCGGGTGCGGATTGCGCTGATCTCGGCGGCGATCTTCCTGGCCTCGTCCAGGTCGGTGACCTCTTCGGCCCGCTCCCTCAGTTCGGCCAGGCGGGCGGCGACATCGGGATGGCGGGCGATGGCCACCTCGATGGCCCAGAACTCGGTGAACGCGCGAAGAGGCACTGCGGACACCTCCCGGCGGGCCCGGTCGGTGCCGGCGGCACGGTCCCGGTCGAAGTCGGCCAGCAGCTGCGGGGCGACCCGCGCCAAAGCGGAACGCACCGCCTCGGCCTGCAGCGCAGGCTGCGGCACGGGGTCCGGCCGGCGGGCGGGCGGGCTCATGCTGCCGCACTTCCTTCGCTGGTCTTGCCCCGGTGAGCGGCGGCGAGGGTGGAGACATGCTGCGCGGACCAGCCGACGTACCGGGCGACGGCCGAGGCCCCGCCCCGGCCGCACTCCTCGGCGATCCGGCCCGCGTCCTCGTTCAGGGCCCCGCGCGCTTCCTCGACGGCTTCCACGGCCCTGGCCAGCGCCCGCAGGGAGGAGTCGAGTGCGTCTTTGTGCGTGGCGCTGAGCGAGGCCTGTGGGGCCCGCGTACGGGACGGCTGGGTCATGAGGGGAGTCTGCCCCCTCGCCCCCGCTAACTTCAACCCGAACTTGAAATGTCTGGTCCCGGCGTCGGCTGACGGCCGTGCCGGCGTGTGACCGGTAGAGGTCCGCTGCGCGGCCAGGGGCGGTACGGCTCACCGGCAGCGGGATGGGAGAGGGGATGGGTCAGGACGCGGCTGGATACGGCCTTGTTGGGGTGTCAACGGTCTTGTGGGTCGGCTCAGACAGGATTCCCGTGAAGCCGATCATGTTTCCGTGCGCCCGTCACGTTTCGTCACTGGCAGCGCGATGTCTGCCGAGTGTGAGGAGCTCCCGAAGGCTGGCCCCCACGTAGATCGTGTCCATGCTTTCCTGCGTCAGGCAGTGGCCGCGAAAGCGAACTGGCACCGTGCGCACGTCGGTGAGGTCCAGGACAATCTCATCGGTGCGTGCGGCTTCGTCGGTCAGCGCCAGCGGGCCTCGGTGGGTGCCCAGCATCTCGCCCCGCAAGTGCAGGCCGCTGCCATCGGACAGGGGCAGCATGAGCAGACGTGGTGCAACAGCACGGGGGGATCAGCCTTTCCGAGGTCGGCCGGTGATGCGCGCCGGGCCCGGGCGGGGCCTCGTCCCGAGCGACACACGGTGTTGGGTGGTGGTGGCGGGATCGAGAGGGCCGGGTGCGGCCGTGACGCGGCTCAGGCGGGGTGGTCTGCCGGTCCGGGCTCCACGTGCCACGAGTGCTCGTCGAGGAACTCTTCTACCGCGGCGTTGGCCTGGTCGCGGTCCGGGCCGATGGCGTGGATCGAGGACAGGAAGTCCTCATGGCTGTTGTGCAGGGTCGCGTGCACGCCGACTTCGCGCAGCCTTTCATCGGGGGTCCTTCGTGGATACCCCCGCCTTCAGGCGGGGGAGGAATCGAAGCTCCCGCGTAAGCGGGGCAGGGTGAGGCCGGTTTGCCCTC
>NZ_JBSGSG010000095.1:0-35027 GCF_053606765.1 Streptomyces sp. NPDC055189 | reverse complement strand
GGCGCGGGGCGGTATGGTGGTGCTGCGGGGCTGGGCTCCGCTGGGCTGACGCCCACGAATAAATAGAGGGGGGGGTCACCCACCGGGTGACCGCCCCTTCTGTTTGCTGCTTGAGGCTACTTGCCCTTGGCGGCTTCCTTGAGCTTGGAGCCCGCCGAAACCTTGACGCTGTAGCCGGCCGGGATGTTGATCGGCTCGCCGGTCTGCGGGTTCCGGGCGGTGCGAGCGGCACGGTGGGTGCGCTCGAAGGTCAGGAAGCCGGGGATGGTGACCTTCTCGTCGCCCTTGGCAACGATCTCGCCGACGGTCTCGGCGAACGCGGCCAGCACGGCGTCGGCGTCCTTGCGGGTCACCTCGGCGCGGTCGGCCAGCGCGGCCACCAGCTCACTGCGGTTCATGTTTGTACTCCCGTGTTCTTCTTGCCGTTGAGGCGTGCCACGCGGCGGAGCCGCATGATGGGCACAGCGAAGCCGATGCTGCCAGGGTCCTCGGTCAGGCCCCGGACCCGGGTCCGTCGTCCGGACCCTCGCGCCCAGAAAGGCATCCTGCCCCCACCTGCGGCGGTAAAGCCAATCCGGGGCCCTTGGGAGGTCCCGCGAGACCTCTGGGAGATCCCACGAAAGGCTTCACCGCCCCCTGGAAGGTGGCAGTCGGGGGCGCGCTTCCACGCCACCCTAGAGGGCCATTGCGGGCCCTGCGTTCCACGACGCGCCGTACTACTGGGCCGTGGCGGCTGTCACAGTCACCCCGGCGGCCTTCGCCGCGTTGCGCACCGCATCGGCGACCGCGCCCGCGACCTTGTCGTTGAAGACGCTGGGGATGATGTAGTTCGGGTTGAGCTCGTCCTCGGCGACGACGTCCGCGAGGGCGCCTGCCGCCGCCAGCATCATCTCCGTGTTGACGGTGCGCGACTGGGCGTCGAGCAGGCCGCGGAAGACGCCGGGGAAGACCAGGACGTTGTTGATCTGGTTCGGGAAGTCCGAGCGGCCCGTGGCCACGACCGCCGCCGTCTGACGGGCGATCGCGGGGTCGACCTCGGGGTCCGGGTTCGCGAGCGCGAACACGATGGCACCGTCAGCCATGGCCGCCACGTCGTCCGCGCCCAGGACGTTGGGAGCCGAGACGCCGATGAAGACGTCGGCCCCGACGACCGCTTGCTTGAGGGTGCCGCGGGCGCCCTCGGGGTTGGTGTTGTCGGCGATCCAGCGCAGCGGCGAGTCCGGCGCGGCGTCCACGAGGTCCTCGCGGTCGGCGTGCACGACGCCGTGGATGTCGGCCACGACGGCGTGCTTGACGCCCGCCGCGATGAGCAGCTTGAGGATGGCCGTACCGGCCGCGCCCGCGCCGGACATGACGACGCGTACGTCGCCGACTCCCTTGCCCACCACGCGAAGTGCGTTGGTCAGCGCGGCGAGCACGACGATCGCGGTGCCGTGCTGGTCGTCGTGGAAGACGGGGATGTCCAGGGCCTCGCGCAGGCGCGCCTCGATCTCGAAGCAGCGCGGCGCCGAGATGTCCTCGAGGTTGATGCCCGCGAAGCCGGGGGCGATCGCCTTGACGATCTCGACGATCGCGTCGGTGTCCTGGGTGTCCAGGCACAGCGGCCACGCGTCGATGCCCGCGAAGCGCTTGAAGAGGGCCGCCTTGCCCTCCATGACGGGCAGTGCGGCCTTCGGGCCGATGTTGCCGAGGCCCAGGACGGCCGAGCCGTCCGTTACGACCGCAACGGAGTTTCGCTTGATCGTGAGGCGGCGCGCGTCCTCCGGGTTCTCGGCGATCGCCATGCACACGCGGGCCACGCCCGGGGTGTAGATCATGGAGAGGTCGTCGCGGTTCCGGATGGGGTGCTTGGACGCCATCTCGATCTTGCCGCCGAGGTGCATCAGGAACGTACGGTCGGAGACCTTGCCGACGGTGACGCCCTCGATCGTGCGCAGCTGGGCGACGATCTCGTCGCCGTGCGTCGTGGAGGTCGCCGCGATCGTGACGTCGATCCGCAGCGCCTCATGGCCGGAAGCCGTGACGTCGAGGCCGGTGACCGAGCCTCCGTGGGACTCGACGGCCGTGGTGATCTGGGAGACCGCGGTGCCGCTCGCGGGCACCTCCAACCGGACCGTGTTCGAGTAGGAGACGCTGGGCGCCGTTGCCATGGCCGACTTCCTCTGCTTTCACCGTGTTGCTCTTGCCGTCCGATCGTCGCACCTACCGCTGAGTACGTGGTAGCTGCCTCGGATTGCGAACTTTTCGTTCACCAGCTTTTCGGAAACTAGTTTCCACCATACGAGAAGTAGCGGGAAGCCGGTAGGGGGGAACGGAAACCGGTGGTTGAAAACCGGAAGAGGCCCTCGTCACGTGGTGACAAGGGCCTCTTCCTACGTTGATGACACCGACCCGCCATGCTCGCCTCGCGGCAAGTGGTCGCTCGTAGCGACGAAGGTTGGGCCCGGGGGCTTGGATCGGGCCGGTGCCACATCAACGGTAACAAACGATCCCCGTAAGGCAATTCCCGTCCCCACAAGTCTCTGAAGTCATTCCCGGAGCAGGTCCGGCACCCCTTCGCCGTCCGGCACGTCGCGCTCCCCGGACAGGACCGTCAGCTGCTGTGTCGCCCTGGTCAGGGCCACGTACAGGACGCGCAGGCCCGCCGGGGACTCGTCCGCGATCTCCGCCGGAGACACGACGACCGTGGCGTCGTACTCCAGGCCCTTGGCCTCCAATGAGCCGAGCGCCACCACGCGGTCGCCGAGGTCTTCCAGCCACCGGGCCGCCTGCTCGCGGCGGTTCATCGCCACGACCACGCCGATCGTGCCGTCCACCTGGTCCAAGAGCCGCGCCGCCTCCGCGCGCACCGACGCGCCGAGGTCCTTGTCCCGTACAACTGCGAAGCGGGGCTTCACTCCGGTGGACCGGACGGCCGACGGCGACTCGGCGCCCGGCATCGCGAGCGCGAGCACCTTGGCCGCGAGATCCGCGATCTCGGCGGGGTTGCGGTAGTTGACGGTGAGGGTGAAACGACGGCGCGGGCGGCTGCCAAGGGCCTCGTCGCGGGCGGCGGCGGCCTCGTCCGGGTCGGACCAGGAGGACTGGGCCGGGTCGCCGACGATCGTCCACGTGGCGTGCCGGCCCCTGCGGCCGACCATGCGCCACTGCATGGGGGTCAGGTCCTGGGCCTCGTCGACGATGACGTGCGCGTACTCGGTGCGCTCGGCGGCGAGCCGCTCGGCGCGCTCGCGCTGGGACTCCTCGCGCTGCGGCATCAGTTCGTCGAGGCCGGTGAGCAGGTCGAGCGGGTCCAGGTCCTTCTTCTTGCGGGGCCTGTGCGGCGTACCGAGGATCGACTGGAGCTCGTCGAGGAGCGCCACGTCGTGCACGGACAGGGCGTCGCGCTTGAGGGAGCGGGCGACCTTGCGGACCTCGCCGGGGTTCAGGACCCGGCGCGCCCAGCGGCCGAGGCGCCGCTCGTCGCCCATCGCGGACAGCACGGAGCGGGGGGTGAGTTCGGGCCACCAGGCGTCGAGGAAGCGGATGAAATCGTCCTCGGACGTGATGTCCTCGTCGAAGGAGGAACGCAGCTCGGCGGCCAGCTCCGGGTCGCTGTGCCGGCCCGCGGACCCCGACTGCGACCACAGGGCGTCCAGGATGAGCTTGCGGGCGCGCGGACGCAGCAGGTTGACGGGCGCCGTGCCGCTGAGCGCGTTGCGGCGGATGCGGCCCAGGGCGTCGGCCTCCAGCTCAAGGCGGCGGCCGAAGGCGACCACACGCAGGCGCGTGGGGGTCTCGGCGGGGGCCTTGGGCCCCTCGTCCTCCTCGTCGTCGCCGAAGGCGAGCTGGCCCTCCTGCGAGGGCGCCTTCGCGGCCGTACCCGCGGCACCCTCAAGAGCCCCCCGCGCCGCCTTGCGCAGCACGTGCAGCATCCGCGAGGAACCCTTGACCCTGGCCACCGCGGGCGAGTCGTAGACCGTCGCCCCCTCGGCCGCGGCCTCGTCGGAGAGCGAGCCCACCGCGCGGATCGCGACCTGCCCCTCCTCGCCGAGCGAGGGCAGCACGCCCTCGGTGTACGCCACGAGCAGCGGGGTCGGCGAGACGATGAGGATGCCGCCCGCGTACCGGCGGCGGTCCTGGTAGAGGAGGTACGCCGCGCGGTGCAGCGCCACGGCGGTCTTGCCCGTGCCGGGTCCGCCCTCCACGTACGTCACCGACGCGGCGGGGGCGCGGATGACCATGTCCTGCTCGGCCTGGATCGAGGCAACGATGTCGCGCATCGTGTGGCTGCGGGCCTGGCCGAGCGCTGCCATCAGGGCGCCGTCGCCGATGACGGGCAGCGACTCGCCGTTCAGGGTGGCCGTCAGCTCGGGACGCATCAGGTCGTCCTCGACGCCCAGGACCCTGCGGCCCTTGGAGCGGATGACCCGGCGCCGTACGACACGGCCCGGGTCTACCGGCGTCGAGCGGTAGAAGGGCGCCGCGGCCGGGGCGCGCCAGTCGATGACCAGCGGGGAGTAGTCCGCGTCCAGGACGCCGATGCGGCCGATGTGCAGGGTCTCGGCGATCTCGGCGGTGTTGTTCTCGCTCACCGCGTCCTCGGCGGGCTCGACCGACGTGTACGCGCCGTCCGGGCCCTTCTTGCCGTCCTTGCCGAGCAGCAGGTCGATCCGCCCGAAGAGGAAGTCCTCGAACTCGTTGTTGAGCCGGTTGAGATGCACCCCCGCGCGGAACACCTGGGCGTCCCGCTCGGCGAGCGCGCCCGGCGTGCCGACCTGGGAGCGCTTGGCCGCGTCGGTCATCAGGAACTCGGCCTCGTGGATCTTCTCCTCGAGACGCCGGTAGACCTGGTCGAGATGTTCTTGTTCGACGCTGATCTCGCGGTCGCGTACGTCGGCCACCGAGGCCCCTTTCCGGACGTGCAGCTGCCCTATTGAGCAGCCGTCTACCGTACGCGAAAGGGGGCCCCTGTGTGCACTTCTCCTGCGCGTGAACTCCGCGCCGCCCACGCGAGGCCCGCGCGCCGCCTACGCGTCGACCTCCACAAGGTGAGCACCGTTGAGGGTGGTCACCTCGAAGTGGTCGATGTCGTTGCGGTCCATCGCGGCGCCCCCGTGCACGTACAGCGGACTGCGCGCCCACTTGTTCGGGCTGTCCTCGATGCCGTAACCCCACTTCGGGACGGACCAGGTGGTCACCGTCTCCTTCTCGCCGTCCTTGCCGACGGCGACCAGGGAGCACTTGAGCGGCCCCTTGACGTTCTTCAGCTCCAGGACCGCGTGCGTGCCCCAGGCCTTCTTCTCCGTGCCGACCGTGGCGCTGACCTTGGTCTTCGGGTCCGTCGCCGTGATCTTGTCGTCCATGTGGTTGAAGAAGGCGTCCTCGGCGGGGCTCGTGGGGTGCGGCTCGCCCGCCACGTCCGTCGATCCGCCGTCGTCACTCACCGCCAGGACCGCGAGCGGCCCGCCGATGATCAGCGCCGCCGCGGCGGCCACCAGATACATGCCGCGCCTGCGCTTCTGCTGACGCTTGACGGACACCTCGTCCACCAGGCGGTCCGCGAGGCGCGGACTCGGCCGGGCGGCGAGCTGCTCGCCGATCGCCGGTACGCCGCGCGGTCCCGGGAAATCCGCGAGCGCCGACAGCATCGGCTCCATGCCCGAGAACTCCTCCAGCTGGTGCGCGCAGAACTCGCAGCCCGCCAGATGTGCCTCGAAGGCCGTCGCCTCCGCGTCGTCCAGGATGCCGAGGGCGTAGGCGCCGACGGTCTCGTGCACGTCGCCCGCCTCCGCCTGGCCCCGCGCGTCATGTCCGTAGGACTCGTTCATGCCGTCACCCCCCGCTCCTCGAGCGCCAGCTTCATCGAGCGAAGCGCGTAGAAGACCCGCGAACGCACCGTCCCGCTGGGTATACCCAGCGTCTCGGCCGCCTCATTGACCGTACGCCCTTTGAAGTAGGTCTCGACAAGTACCTCCCGGTGCGCGGGAGTCAGGTCCTCGAGCGCGTCCGAGAGTGTCATCAGCCACAGCGCCTTATCGATCTCGTCCTCCGCGGGGATGACCTCCAGCGGCGACGGGTCGACCTCCTGCGGCCGGGCCTGCCGGCTGCGGTGGCCGTCGATGACGATGCGCCGGGCGACCGTCACCAGCCAGGGGCGTACCGAACCGGTCGCACGATTGAGCTGACCGGCGTTCTTCCAGGCACGGATGAGCGTTTCCTGTACGACATCTTCGGCGCGCTGCCGGTCTCCCGCCACAAGTCGGAGCACATAGGCCAGTAGCGGGCCCGCGTGTTCGCGGTAGAGGGCGCGCATCAACTCCTCGTCGGGCCCGTTGCGTCCGGGGACCAGGCGATGTCGGTGCGGGCGTTCCTGCGGGCGCTCATCGGCCACGGCGGAATCCTTGCGCACGCTTGCCTCCGGTGTCCGCTCTTCTTCGGGCTTCGCCCTGTCGGCTGTTCACCCTGGACTTACGTAGGCGGCCGGAGTTGCGTTCAACGGAGATCACACGGATTTTCCGCGGCTTGTTCCCGACGGCGCTTCAGGCTCTGGCGAGCGCCGCCCGTCGCCGGTGTCTGGCCACGCGCTCACGGTTGCCGCACACCTCGCTGGAGCACCAGCGGCGGCGGCGCCCGCGGGACGTGTCCAGGTACACGATGGGGCAGTTGTCGCCCTCGCACTGGCGCAGCAGGGCGCGCGCTGCGGGGTCGGTGACCAGGTCGACGGCATCACGGGCGACGGCCGCGAGGAGCGCCGCGCAGTCGGGGTCGCCGTCCAGGGCGCGGACCAGGCTGCCGTCGGGGTGCCGGACGGCGCGGGGGGCCGGCGGCGCGGTGGCCGCGAGGGCGTTGATCCGGGTCAACGCGGTTTCGGCGTACCGCCCTTCGAGTTCCGCGAGCACCAACTGGCTGACGTTCGAGCGCAGTTCGCGGAATGCCACGAGCCAGACCGGCCCCGCTCCCGGCAGGGCCGTGCGATCCGGGATGAGCCCGGCGCCCGCGAGCCAGGCACGCAGCCGGTCCACGGAGTCGAGCCGTTCCACGGGATGGTTCGTCGCCACGAGGTCCAGACAGCTTCGCCCGGAGTCGAATCGCAGCTCGAACGTGGCCGGGTCCATGCCCAGTGCCATGCGCGTGTCACCGCCTTGTGGGGTTACCGGTGAGTGCTCCCCCTACAGTGCCCCGACTCGGGCGGGCGCGGAACCCCTGCCACCGCGCCGCGGCGTGAGACGCCCGCTTATGGGGGTGCGCTTCACAACCATGGGCGGGCGTCCGTGCGGCCGGTTGACTCGGTCACATGAGAGACAACCGAGTGACGAACCGGCGGGGGCAGGGCGGCGCGGGGGCCGTTCTGGGGGCGGCCGTCGTGACCATGGGCCTGATCGCCGGAACCTTCTACATCTTCTCCTGCGGCGTGATGCCCGGCCTCGGACGCAGCGAGGACCGCGTCTTCATCGAGGTCATGCAGAACACGAACGACGCGTTCAACAACCCGGTGTTCTTCGCGAGCTTCTTCGGGGCGCTGCTCTTCACGGCACTCTCCGCGTGGCAGCTGCGCGGCACGAACTCGTTCCGGTGGGTGCTCGCGGCGCTCGTCGTCTATCTCCTGGCCTTCGCGATCACGTCGGTCGTGAACGTGCCGCTGAACGACGAGCTCGCGGACGCGGGCGACCCCGCGAAGATCTCCGATCCGGCCGCGGTGCGCGAGAAGTTCGAGGACATGTGGCTGGCCTGGAACGCCGTACGGGCCGTGCTCTCCACCGTGGCGATCGGACTCCTCGCGCGGGCGCTGGTGCTGCGCGGACGGGACAACCGTGACAACAAGGCCCGTCAGTCGGCGTACTTGGACCCGGCGGCCGATCCGGCGGCCGGATCGAGCGCGAGCCGATAGCCCCGCTTGACCACCGTCTGGACGAGCTTGGGCGCACCGAGTGCCGTACGCAGCCTGGCCATCGCGGTCTCCACGGCGTGCTCGTCGCGCCCCGCGCCGGGCAGCGCGCGCAGGAGTTCGGCCCGCGAGACCACCCACCCGGGGCGTCGCACGAGCGCCCGCAGCAGCGACATCCCGGCGGGCGGTACGGGCCGCAGCTCGTCGTCGACCATGACGGCGTGGCCGCGGATCTCGACTCGGTGTCCCGCGACGGGCAACGTACGGGCGCGGGCGGGGAGTTCGTGGCACAGGACCTGTACGAGGGGGCCGAGCCGGAAGCGTTCGGGCTGTACCGTCTCGACGCCGCGGTCCTGGAGCGGCAGCGCGGTGACCGGGCCCACGCAGGCCGAGAGCACGTCGTGCTGGAGCGCGGCGAAGAGCTCGATGGACATGCCGCGGTCCTCGGCGCGGGCCAGGAAGGACGCGGCGGCGGGCGCGCTGGTGAAGGTCAGCGCGTCGACGGCGCGCGCCACGGTGGCATCGAGGAGCCGGTCGACGGGCGCGAGGTCCTCGGGCGGCATCCACCGGTAGACGGGCACGCCGACGACCTCCGCTCCCCCGGCGCGCAGCGACTCGACGAAGCCGGGCAGCGGTTCGCCGTGCAGCTGGAGCGCGATGCGCCGCCCTTCGACGCCTTCCGCGAGCAGCCGGTCGAGGACCTCCGCCATGGACTCGGACGAGGGCGACCACTCCTCGGTGAGCCCGGCGGCGCGGATGGCGCCTTTGACCTTGGGCCCGCGGGCGAGGATCTCGACGCCCCGCAGACATCGCAGCAGCGCGTCGCCGAACCCCCAGCCGTCGGCGGCCTCGATCCACCCCCGGAATCCGATCGCGGTGGTGGCGATCACCACGTCGGGCGCGTGGTCGATCAATTCCTTGGTCGCGGAGAGCAGTTCGCTGTCGTCGGCGAGCGGGACGATCCGCAGCGCGGGCGCGTGCAGGACGGTGGCGCCGCGCCGCTGGAGCAGCGCGCCGAGCTCGTCGGCGCGCCGGGCGGCGGTGACGCCGACGGTGAATCCGGCGAGCGGCGCGTTTCCGCGTCCGTCTTGGCCGTTCTGAGGGGTCCCGTGCATGGCAGCTGCTCTCGTCCCGCTAGTACTGCGTGATGGGTGGTCCGGGGTCTCACGAGCCTGCCAACGGCCCGTGACAACCCCGGATCATCACGATGTCGTGCGTGTTACACCAGGCTACGACCACCCCTCCGTCAGACCTGCGCGTACGTGAGCTGGGGCTTTGTCTCCGCGTCCGGGGCCTGCCCGGAGTCCGGCGCGGGCGCGGGGCGGCGAAGGTATACGGCCCACGTGACGCAGAAGCACACCGCGTAGAAGGCGAGGAAGGCGACGAACGCGCCGGTCCCGGAGCCCACGGTCTGGAAGGACTGCCGGAAGGCGAGATTGATCCCGAGCCCGCCGAGCGCGCCGACGGCGCCGATCAGCCCCATGGAGGCCCCGGAGAGCCGCCGCCCGTAGGCCGCGGCGGCTTCGCCGTGCAGCCCCTTCTGCAGGGCCTTGGCCTGGAAGATGCCCGGAATCATCTTGTACGTCGACCCATTGCCGAGGCCCGTCAGCACGAACAGCACGACGAACGCGGCGACGAAGAGGGCGAGCGACTCGCGCATGGAGGCGATGACGACGACGGCGGTGGCCGCGCCCATCCCGACGAAGTTCCACAGCGTGATGCGGGCCCCGCCGAACCGGTCGGCGAGCCGCCCGCCGACGGGCCGGATCAGCGAGCCGAGCAGCGGCCCGATGAAGGTGACGGCGGCGGCCTGCAGCGGCGTACGCCCGAACTGGGTCTGCAGGACGAGCCCGAAAGCGAAGCTGTACCCGATGAAGGACCCGAAGGTCCCCACGTACAGCAGAGCCATGATCCACGTATGGGCATCCCGTACGGCCTCCTTGGCCGCGCCGGTGTCGTTCTTCACGGTGGCGAGGTTGTCCATGAAGAGGGCGGCGCAGAGGGCGGAGACGAAGATGAGCGGGATGTAGATCCCGAGCAGCACCCGCGGCCCTCCCCCGGCCCCGATGACCGCGAGCCCGGCGAGCTGGACGACGGGCACGCCGATGTTGCCGCCGCCGGCATTGAGCCCGAGGGCCCACCCCTTCTTCTTCAACGGGAAGAAGGAGTTGATGTTGGTCATGGAGGAAGCGAAGTTGCCCCCGCCCACACCGGTGAGCAGCGCACACACCATGAAGGTGGAGTACGAGGTACCGGGCTCCATGACCACGAAGGCGGCGACGGTCGGCACGAGGAGCGCGCTGGCCGCGATGATCGTCCAGTTGCGCCCGCCGAAGCGGGCGACGGCGAAGGTGTAGGGGACGCGGGCGACGGCCCCGACCAGGGTGGCCATGGACACGAGGAAGAACTTCCCGGCGGGGTCGATCCCGTACTCGGGCCCCATGAACAGGACCATCACCGACCACAGGGTCCAGATCGAGAACCCGATGTGCTCGGAGAGGATCGAGAACACGAGATTCCGCCGGGCGACGCGCTCGCCGCCCTCCTCCTTCCAGAACCTCTCGTCCTCCGGGTCCCACCGCTGGATCCACATGACAGGCCTCATCTCCACGGCTTGGCGGCTGATGACCCGAAGGTAGGGAGGCCGGGTTTCAGCCCTGTGGCACGCGGTGACCGCCGGGGAACGTTGCTCTCACGTGGGGGCGGGGCGGACGGTGAGGGGCCTGCGCGGGAGGCGTGAGCGGGAGGCGTGAGCGGGAGGCGTGAGCGGGAGGCGTGTGCGGAGGTCGCCCATTCCCCCCCGCCCGCCTGGCAGCTCGGGTCAGGGGTCAGGCCGAGTTGACCCAGGGGAGTACGTCGGTGCCGCCGCCCTTGTCCCACTTCAGGGTCACTTCGTCGTTGGCCTGGGTGACATCGGCCGAGATGTACTTCTCGTCGTCGCCGGTGCCGCACTTGAGGGCGATACGGAAACTGCCGCCCTGCTCCTGCCCGAGCCCCATGCAGAGCCCGTCGCCGCCGGCGTCGATGTACGAGACGGAGTTCTTGCCCTTGCCCTGCCCCGAGGTCAGCTTGGCGCCGATGGTGAGGGTCTTGGCCTCGGAGTTCTGCCACTGCCCTTGGTAGCCGGTGTCACCGGCGGGCCGTTCGGCCGCCTCCTCGCCGTCGGTCGGGTCGTCGAGAGGGTCTTCCGTGGCGGGGTCCTCGGAGGGCGGTTCCTCCGCGGACTCCTCCGACTCGGAGGCGGACGGCCCGGCGGAAACGCTCTTGTCGGCCTTGGGTTTTTTACCGTCGTCGCTGCTGTCGCCGCTGGTGGCGAGAAAAATCCCGCCGCCAACGAGGGCGGCGACAACGACGACGGACCCGATGACGAGGCCGAGCTTCTTCTTCCCGCCGGGGGGTGGGGGCGGTGGGTAGCCGGCGTACTGGGGGTCGGGCTGGGGCTGTCCGTACTGGGCGTACGGGCCTGGCTGAGGCTGACCGTAGGGCGGCTGGCCTTGCGGGGGCTGGCCCTGCGGGGGTTGCCCGTACGGCGGCTGGCCCTGCGGGGACTGACCGTACGGGCCCGGCTGAGGCTGACCGTAGGGCGACGGCTGCTGGGGCGACCCGGCGTAGGGGTTCTGCCCGTCGGACTGCTGGGGCGACCCGGCGTAGGGATTCTGCCCGTCGGACTGCTGGGGCGACCCGGCGTAGGGATTCTGCCCGTCGGGCTGCTGGGGCGACCCGGCGTAGGGGTTCTGCCCGTCGGGCTGCTGCTGCGGGGGAGGCGGGGCGCCGTACGGCCCGGCGGGCGGCCCCGGCACGGGCGGCCGGGGCTCCTGAGGGGGCCCGAATCCGCCCTGCGGCGGCGGGTCCTGCGGCGGCTGGCCGGGAGGCTGGGTCATATGGTCCGGATCCCCTCGCTGTCCGACTCCTCACAGAGCCCAGCGAAGACCCCCTGCCCCCGCCCACGTCCAACATCCACCACGCGCCCCGCACGACACAAGCCCCGCCGGGGGTGGCACGGAGCATGCGGTGCGGCGACGCAGCCCCCGCTAGCCGGAACCCAGTTAGCCTAAATTCGTTACGGCTAGCCGCACCTCGCAGACTCCCCCACCTCGAACCACAGCAGCTTCCCCCCACTGCCGAACAGCTGATCCCCTAGCGGCCAGCCGCCCCACGCGTCCGCACAGTGGCGTACGAGGAGGAGCCCACGCCCGCTGTCCGAATCCGTCGGCGTGAACGGCGCACCGAACGGGCCAGGCGGTTTGTCGAAGGGCGCAGGGATATGGGGATTGCTGTCCCACACCCCGACCCGCAGCCGCCCGGCCCGCACGGACCGCAGCCGCAGCGAGGAGGGCCCTTTCGCGTGCCGGTAAGCATTGGTGACCATCTCGGACGTCAACAGCTCTGCTACGTCGCACAGTTCACCCATCCCGTGCCCGTCGAGAGCGGCTCTCAGGGTCATACGGGCCACGCGGGGAGCTCTTGGATCGTGGGGCAGATGAAGGGCGTAGGACCAGCCTTGGGGTGGGGCTACGGTGACCATGGAGGCGCCTCCCAGAGAAGGGGTTGACCCACTCGACGTATCGCCCGCCCAGCGGTGGCAATGCCGCGACCGTGGGGCGCGGTGCACTTCCGCCCTGCAGGTCAGGGGAGTTGAGTGGCGTGAGACACACCGTAGTCAGTTACATGGACTACATTCCATGAAAAGCATGGACTGCAGCCCTAGTTAACTCGTGTGAGTTACCTCTGCGCCATGCATACGAGCAAGGAGCACCGCCAATGCCGTCGACGAGCCCACCGGTAACAGCCCGCCGACGACGCCTCGGAACTGAACTCCGCAGGCTGCGCGAACGCACGGATCTGTCGGCCACCGAGGCGGCCTCCCTGCTGGGTGCCACGCAGTCACGCATCAGCAATATCGAGGCCGGCCGCTACGGAGTCAGCGGCGAACGGGTACGCACCTTGGCTCGCCACTACGACTGCACCGACGAGGCCCTGATCGACGCGCTTGCCTCCATGACGGGCGAGCGCAGGCGCGGATGGTGGGAGGAGTACCGCGAAATCCACTCCCATCGGATGCTCGACCTCACCGAGGTCGAGCACCACGCCGTCGCGCTACGCGTGGCTCAGATCATCAACATTCCCGGGCTGCTTCAAACCCCGGACCACGCGCGAGCCTTGTTCAACCAGACCGTGCCTTCGCTGAAGCCCCACGAGATCGAACACCGCGTCTCGCACCGCATCAAGCGCCAGGAAGTCCTGCACCGTGAACACCCTCCGCCGTACACCGCGATCATTCACGAAGCCGCGCTACGCATGCGGTTCGGCGACCGGGCCACCACACGAGCCCAGCTCGAACACCTAGCCGTGATGAGCGAGGCAGGGCATGTCGCCATCGCCGTGATCACATTCGACAGCGGCCCTTTCCACACGTCCGGTCAGGGCGTCGACTACTTCCACGGCCCGGTTCAGCAGCTCGACACCGTGCAGATCGACACCGATCACGGTGGAGAACTCATCGACTCACCAGCTCAGTTGGAGCGCTACCGTCTGGTCCTGGACCGCATGGAAACCGCCGCACTGGCGCCGGGCGCGTCCCGGGACCACATCATGCGGCTGGCCCGCGACCTCTGAAGGAGCCCAAGTGTCGGAATTGCGCTGGCAGAAGTCATCCCACAGCCAGGAGGCCTCCTCCTGCATCTACATAGCCGCGGCCCCGGACGGGCCAATCCACCTCCGCGAAAGCGACGCCCCAGACGTCACCCTCACCACAACCCCCGACCGCCTCCACGCCCTGATACGCACCCTCAAAGCCACCCCACGCTGACCAGTTGCAAAAAAGTCCCGGCAATACGCCACTAAGCGGTGTGCACCACGGGACTTTTCTGCAATCGCCGCATCCGTTCGCCTGCGCTCAGCGGTTGACGGACTGGATCTCCTCCGCCGCGACCCGCTGCTCCGCGCCGAACTCGCCGTCCGGCAGATCGCCGCCCTCGCCGGTGGTGCTGGTCCAGGAGATCTTCCAGGTGAGGGTCGACCGGAGGTTGTACGAGCCGTCCCCGGAGGACCGCAGATACTGCACGCCGCACTGCGGGAGCACGTCCGCGGGGGTGCCCTTGGCCCGGGGAGTGCCGATCTTGCCGTCCTCGATGGGGCACTGCCCCGAAGCGGGGTAGGTCTCGGCGTCCTGCGTGCCCGGGTCGATCGAGAGGGACACGGGCTCGGCGGTCGCCGTCGCGGAAAGCCCCGAGCCGGGGATGCTCGCGGTCACGGAGACCTTCCTGAACTTCGCCTTGTCCAGCCAGACCCAGGTCGGAAGATTGACCTTCGTCGTTCCCTCGGGTGCCATCGCGATCTCGGTGCCGGGTACGGGCAGTTCGTCGTAGGCGTACTCGGCGAGGATCTCGGGCGAGATTGCCAGCGGTTCCTTGGGAGTGGCGCCGGTGGGTACCCAGAAGGGCATCCGCTTACAGGAGTTGGCTTCGGGGTCGTCCTTGCGCTTCTCATTGACGGCCGCCGCCCAGAACTGTCCCTCACCCTGCTTGTCGAGGTTGTAGTTCTTGTAGGGGTGACCTTCCTTGAAGTACGAGTCGAAGGCGCCGCCCACGAGGTCGCCGACTCCGAACATCGTGATCTTCCGGAACGCTTTGACTGCGGCCTGGATCTGCTTCGGGGAGTACGCGGGCTCATACCAGCAGGCCGGCGGGTCCCAGTTGCTGTCGGCCGATGTGAGCGTGCCCGTATTGGCGGTTCTCCGAGCGCTGTTGACAGTCGTCTGAATCTGCGTCCGGACGGTGAGGTTCCGGTCCTGACGTCCGGCCTTGACCTGCGGAGCAGCTACTTCTGCCCCTTTACCGGCGGAGGCATAAGCGCTGCCTGGCGCCATGGTCACGATCAACGCGAGAAGGGGAACGAACCGGCGACTCAGCCTGCGCTGGTTCACGCACTGCACCGCTTCGCGGCCGTCGTGGTCAATACGCTTGTCGTCTGCCAGACGCCGTCCTCGTTCTTCTCCAGGCGGGTGTTGTAGAAGGCGTAATCCTGCCCGGACTCCGGGATCGACCTGTCCACCTTGCCGGTCTTGCGATCCTTGGGGTACGTCCTGCTGGTGTCCTCGCAATACGTCACTGCGGCGGCGCCGCCCTTGAGGAACGTGACCTCGCGGTCGTAATACCGGGTCGTCCCGACGAAGGTCTTGGCCTCTTCGTAAAAGCCCTGCACGTGATACGCCGCCGAAACCAACGCCTCGCCCGCCGAATAGAACCTCAACGCCGGGTGTTCCTTGGCATCGACCGTGATCGCCTCGTCAATCGAGTTGATCCGCCGCTCGTTGTCCGCCAGGATCGCGTCCTTCTTCGCGTCACCCGTCCTGCCGCCCTCGAAGACGTTCTTCACGCCCTTCGGCAGCTTGATCTCCGGGCGCTCGATCCCGTCGTCGGGCGGTGTCGGCGACGGCGACTCTCTCTGCTCGCCACCGGACCCGGCCCCCGCGATCTTGTCGCCGCCCTCGGAGCCACCGCCATCGCTCCCTCCGCAGGCAGAGAGCGACAGGAGCGCCGCAACAGTCAGGGCAGCCGTTGCGAGCAGAGCAGGTCGACGATTCAAGGTCAGCTCCTGGTGAGGCGAGGGTTACCTGGAGTGAACCTAGCTATCGGCGAGGGGAGGGTGATCCCGCGTCGAGCCACCACCGCCTGACGGATGAACGGCTTTTTCGGCGGCAGGCCAGCCGCACCGTCAAAGCGGCGCACCAATGAGACTCCCCGGCGAGAAGCCCACTCATTGACGCAGCGCCGAGCCCTGACGCAACCCCGGACTCACCCCAAATGCGTATCCCCCAGCGAAACCAGCAACCTCCGCAGCGCCCCGTCCAACGCCCCCCGCTCCTCCGCCGAAAGCGCCGCCAGCATCCGCTTCTCGTTCGCCACGTGGTCCACCACCGCGCGGTCCACCAGCTCGCGGCCCGCGTCCGTCAGGCGGACCTTGATCGCGCGGCGGTCGGACGGGTCCGGGTGGCGTTCGATCAGGCCCTTGCGTTCCAGCTTGTCGAGGCGGTTGGTGATGGCGCCTGATGTCACCATCGCCGTCTTCAGGAGGCCGCCCGCCGTCAGTTCGTGCGGGGCGCCCACCCGGCGCAGCGTCGCCAGGACGTCGAACTCCGGGAACTCCAGGCCGTGTTCCGCGAAGATCGGTTTCATGCCTTTGCTCAGCAGGTGATCCGCCCGTTTAATGCGGCCCACCAGGGCCATCGCGTCCAGACTCGCCGCGCCGATGTCCGGGCGCTCGCGGTGCCACTGCGCGCGCAGTTCGTCGATCGCGTCGGCGTCCGTGGGCGTAGACGGCACCAGCAACTCTGGGTCAGCCATGTCGATCCCCTCTCTCACTGCGGCCAGAGCCACATCTCTCAATGTTGAGATACTTGACGTTCACAGAACCAAGGTCCATATTTATCTCAACGTTGAGAATAACAGCGTTGAGCAGAGTTGAGCCGAGGGGGAGCCACCATGTCCGTCCGTAGCCGCCGGAAGGCAAGCGACACCGTAGGGACCACACACCCCGCAACCGCCGCGCGCACCGCGCCCCGCACCGCCGCCCTCGCCGCCGCAGGCCTCGCCGCCATCGGGCCCGCCACCTGGGGCACCACCTACGTCACCACCACCGAACTCCTGCCCCCTGACCGCCCGCTGCTCGCCGCCGCCCTGCGTGCGCTGCCCGCCGGGCTCATCCTGCTCGCCCTCACCCGGCGGCTGCCCAGCGGTGACTGGTGGTGGAAGGCTGGGGTGCTCGGACTGCTCAACTTCGGGGCCTTCTTCCCACTTCTGTTCTTCGGGGCCTACCACCTTCCCGGCGGCGTCGCCTCGACCATCAGCGCCGTCATGCCGCTGCTCGTCGCCGGCTTCGGGATCGGCGTACTGAAGGTGCGGCCCACCCGTCGCACCCTGGCCGCCGGGCTCGTCGGCGTCGTCGGTGTCGCGCTGCTCGTCCTGCGCGGCAGCGCCTCCTTCGACCTCGCGGGGATCGCGGCCATGCTGGTCGCCACGACGCTGATGGCCCTCGCCGTCGTACTCAGCAAGCGCTGGGGACGGCCCGAAGGCGTCTCGCTGCTCGCCCTCACCGGGTGGCAACTCACCGCGGGCGGCCTCGTCCTTGCACCCATCGCCCTCGGCTTCGAAGGGCTTCCCGGTCACTTCACCGGGGCCAACCTCGCCGGATACGCCTACCTCGGCATCATCGGCACCGCCGTCGCGTACGCCCTCTGGTTCCGCGGCATCGAGCGGCTGCCCGCCTCGTCCGTGGCGTTCCTCGGGCTGACCAACCCCGTCGTCGCCACTCTCGCCGGGCTGCTCCTCCTCGGGCAGACCCTCACGCCCTGGCAGGTGGGCGGGCTCGTGCTCGTCGTCGCCAGTGTTCTGGTCGGGCAGGGGCGGCGTACGGCACGGAAGCAGCCCTCGTAGTCACGCCTCACCCCGGTACGCCGCAATCACTACCCACGGAGCAGACCCATGCGCATCACCGTCTTCGGAGCCGCCGGAAACGTCGGCAGCCGCGTCGTCGCCGAAGCCCTCACCCGCGGCCACGACGTCACCGCAGTCGTCCGCGACCCCGCCCGCTTCGGCGAGCTGCACCCCGCGGCCACGCACCGCGCCGGTGACGCCGGAGTCCCGGAGCAGGTGGCCGCCTTGAGCGCCGGCCAGGATCTCGTGGTGAACGCCACCAGACCCGCACCCGGCCGCGAGCCCGAACACGCCGCCATCAGCCGGGCGTTGCTCGCGGGGATGCACAAGACCGGCGTACGGCTGCTCGTCGTCGGCGGGGCCGGGAGTCTGACCGTGCCCGGCAGCGGCGGCGTCCTCGCCGTCGACGACCCCGCGTACGTACCCACCGCCTGGCGGCACATCGCCCTGGCATCCAACGCCCAGTTCGACGCCGTCCGCACGGCGGACACCGACGTCGACTGGACGTACGTGAGCCCTTCCGCCCTGCTCGAACCCGGCGTCCGCACCGGCAGCTACCGCCTCGGCGCCGACGAGCTGATCGTCGACGCCGACGGCAAGTCCGCCGTCTCCATGGAGGATCTCGCGGTGGCGGTCCTGGACGAGGCCGAACGCCCCAAGCACCACCGCACCCGCTTCACCGTCGGGTACTGAGCGACGGCCGAAGCCTCAGCTCAGCCCCGGTGCGAGCCGCCCCTCGGAGCGGCCCGCCTGGCCTTAGTGGGCTTGGACGGCTTGGACGGCTTGGACGGCTTCGAACCGTCCGGCCACAGCCTCGGACTCCGCTTCGCCGCGAAGTCCTCGATCCAGCCCACGGCCATCACCATCAGACCGATCAACGGCCAGACCAGGACCGTCATCCACAGCATGTACGTGGTGTCGAGGGCCGAGCTCCACTGCTCGTCCTCCATGAACGGCAGGTCGTACGCCATGTCGATGATCGGGACCGTGGCCATGATCAGCAGGTTGTGCCAGAGGTAGATCGTCACCGCTCGGTTGTTGGAGAGGGTGATGAGCTTGTCCCAGCGCTTCAACCTCCCCGGCAGTTCCTGCCAGGACGGGGAGTACTGGAAGAGGATGACGACGAACCCGAAGGACCACGCCGCCTGGGCCAGCGGGATGTCGTTCAGGTCCCAGCCGTCCGGGCCCAGGTGACCCGAGGCCCACCACAGGCCGAAGGCCATGATCAGGGCCGAGACCGACACCGCCACGTAGCGCGGGACGCGGGCGAGGACGCCCTCCTGGTGGGCCATGCCGAGCACCCAGCAGCTGCCGTACACCCCGAAGTCCGAGACCGCGTTGCCCGTCTCGCCGGGGATCTTGACGATCTCCGTGGCGAGCACCGCCGTCAGGGCGAGCGGCGCGAACAGCGTCGCCCACGGCACCCGGCGGAACGCCCACAGGAGCAGGGGCGAGGCGATCACGAACCAGAGGTACGCGCGGATGTACCAGAGCGGGCCCGCGGCCTGCGCCGGCCAGGTGTCCTCCAGGAGGCCCGCCTTGTCCCCGATGTGCCAGGGGAAGGGCGGGGCGCCGATCGGGAACACATAGTTGACCATGCTGACCAGGCCCCAAGTGTCCCCGTGGTCCGGGTCCTTGGTGACGTTCCAGCCTCCGTAGAAGAGGAGGAAGAGCGCCACCGCGCTGAACGCCCACATGGGCGGGAGCAGTCGGCGGATACGGCCCCTGATCACGCCCCACGCGGGGCGCTTCAGCGAGCGTGCCATCAGGGCGCCCGCGAGCGCGAACATCACGCCCATGGACGGGAAGAGGATCGTCAGCCAGGCCCAGCCGAACAGGTGGTAGATGACGACACGGACCAGGGCGAGCGAGCGCAGTACGTCGAAGTAGCGGTCCCGGCCCGGCTTCTTGGGCGCGTCAGCGGGAGCAGTGGGGGCTGCGGGACCCACCGGCGTCACTCCCATGCCGGGAGCCATCCCGCCGGGTCCCCCCGGGCCGCCCTGCCCCGGCGCATGGTTCCTCAGCCCCGGAGGCGGCGGCACCTGTGGCAACGGCTGTGTGGGGTGCACCGGCTGCGTGGGGTACCCGGGCTGCGCGGGGTACCCGGGCTGCGTCGGGCGCGTGGGCTGCTGGGGATAGGTCATGCGACGGGCCTCCGATCAGGGCTGCCCGTCCGCTGCTGCGGAATCGAGGGCGGAGTTCCGAGGACTCCCGTGCGCCGGAGCTTCTGCCAGCGAAGGCGGCCTCCGGTCAGGGCGGTGATCCAGGACTGCAGCAGCACGACGTACATCAACTGCCGGTAGAGGATCTGCTGCAGGGGCAGCGAGATCAGATGGGTCATGCGCTCGCGGTCGAGCCGGAAGGCGTACGCCGCGCACACCGCCTGGACGGCGAGCACGCCGAGCCACGCGACGATCGTCTTCTGCGTGGGACCGAAGACCAGGCCGTAGAGCAGGAACACGTCGATCAGGGGGGCCAGGAGTGGTGCCAGGACCATGAAGAGCGAGACGAGCGGCATGCCGACCCGGCCGAAGCGGCCCGAAGGGCCCGACTCGATCACCGAGCGGCGGTGCTTCCAGATCGCCTGCATGGTGCCGTACGACCAGCGGTAGCGCTGCGACCACAGCTGTTGCACCGTCTCCGGCGCCTCGGTCCACGCGCGCGCCTTCTCGGCGTACACGACGCGCCAGCCGTCGCGGTGCATCGCCATCGTGATGTCGGTGTCCTCGGCGAGCGTGTCGTCGCTCATGCCGCCGACCCGCTCCAGTGCCGAGCGCCGGAAGGCTCCCACGGCGCCGGGGATGGTCGGCATGCAGCCGAGCATGTCGTACATCCGGCGGTCGAGGTTGAAGCCCATCACGTACTCGATGTGCTGCCAGGCGCCGATCAGGGAGTCCCGGTTGCCGACCTTCGCGTTGCCCGCGACGGCGCCCACGCGCGGGTCGCCGAACGGCTGCACCAGCTCGCGCACGGTGGACTGCTCGAAGACCGTGTCGCCGTCCATCATCACGATGAGGTCGTAACGGGCGTTGGCTATGCCGCGGTTGAGGGCGGCGGGCTTGCCCGCGTTCTGCTGGCGGACGACGCGTACGTTCGGCAGGCGGAGCCCCTCGACGATCAGCGCGGTGCCGTCCGATGAGCCGTCGTCGATGACGATGATCTCGATGGGGTGGTCGCTCGTCATGAGGGAGCGGACCGTCGCCTCGATGCACTTGGCCTCGTTGTAGGCGGGGACCAGGACCGATACCGGCTCGGTGATGTCCGGACCCCAGCGGAAGCCCTTCTTGCGCACCTTGCGCGCGTGCACCGCGGAGAGCAGCAGCATCAGGCCGAAGCGGAGCATGACCAGGGACCCGATCACGGCGAGGGCGACGACGAGTACGCCGGTGATCTTCTCCGAGGCGCCGACCAGGAAGACCCAGGCCTTGCCCTTCCAGAGCTCGATGCCGCTGACCTGCGCGTGCGCGCTGGGGGCGTCCAGGGCCTCGGTGAGGTTGGTGAACTTGTAGCCCTTGTCCTGCAGACCGGGCAGGAAGGTGTCGAGCGCGGCGACCGTCTGCGAGCGGTCGCCTCCGGAGTCGTGCATCAGGACGATCGCGCCGTTGCCGTTCTTGGGCGTGGCACGGCGGATGATCTCGGCGACGCCGGGGCGCTTCCAGTCCTCGCTGTCGGTGTTGTTGACGACGGTGAGGTAGCCGCGGCTGCCGATGTACTGCGTCACCGGCCAGGACTTGTTGTCCATGGCGTCGGAGAACGAGGAGTACGGCGGGCGGAAGAGGGAGGTGCGCACGCCCGCGGCGCCCGCGAGGGCGAGCTGGTTCTGCGAGAGCTCCCAGTCGATACGGCTCTTGGACTGGTACGACAGGTCGGGGTGGTTGAACGTGTGCAGGCCGACCTCGTGGCCCTCGTCCACCATGCGCTCGACGAGGTCGGGGTAGCGCGAGGCCATCGTGCCGGTGACGAAGAAGACGCCGTGCGCGTGGTGCTTCTTCAGTACGTCGAGGACCTTGGGGGTCCACTCCGGGTCCGGGCCGTCGTCGAAGGTCAGCACGAGCCGGTGGTCGGGGACGCTGAGCGTGCCCTCGTGGCCGCCGCGGGTGTCGATGACCGGGCCGCCGTCCTCGAGGATCTTCTCCGGCACCTTGTCGGTGGCCGCGGGCGGGCGCACGCGGTGGTCAGCGAGGATCTCGCTGTGGGTGTAGCCGCGCAGCATGAGCATCGCCATCAGGGCGACCAGGAGGAGCAGCGGCATGAGGTAGCGCAGGGGGACTCTGCGCTTGCTGCGGACCGGCTGCGCGCGGCGTCGTCCGCCGCCGCCACCACGGGGCTGGGTATGGCTGTTCCGGCCGCCGCCGCCCCGGGGCTGGGCGTGACTGTGACGGGAGCCGGCGGACCGGCCCCTCTTCGTGCGGGAATTCATCGCTGTGCGCCCTCCGAGGGCTGCTGGCCTGCGCTCTGCGGGGCCTGATACACGGCCGCCCGTACGCGCAGCGGGGACTGTTGATCGGCGGCGGACTGCGCCACGGGGACCTCGCCGCCGGCGCCTGCGGCGCCGCCAGGGGCCGAGGTGGAGGGGTCCGGATCGGGCGAGGAGGCGTCGTCGGACGGATCCGGATCGGGGTCCGGCTCGGTGGGGTCGTCGGACGGGTCGGGGTTCCCGCCGCCGCTGTTGCCGCCCGTCGGATCGGGGTCGGGCTTGTCGTCGCCCGTGGGGTCGGGGTCGGGCTTGTCGTCGCCGGGCTCGGTCTTGCCGTCGTCCGTCTTGTCCGGGTCGGCCGGGTCCTTGTCGCCGGTGGCGGGAGCGGTGCTGCCGCTCTCCGACGCGCCGGGGGACGGTGTCGTGCCGGGCGATGCCGAGGGGTCGAGGGGGTCGGCGGGGCGGTTCGGGGTGTCCACCTTGCTGGCCGGCTTGTCGTCCTTGGGGTCGATCGGCAGCCAGGGCGCGCTGGAGTTGCCCGAGAGCAGGGTGCCGACGATGATCACCGCGTACACGGCGCAGGCTATGCCGACGAGCACACCTATTCGGCGGTACCTCCGGCTGCGCCGGCCCGACTCGTCGACGAAAACCGGCCCGTCGGGCGCTTCCTGGCCACTGTCGGCAGCCAGATCCTGCAGCTGTCGCCCCACACCGTCGATCTGAATGGTGACTTCATTCGGATCATGGGTGTGTTCCGGTAGGGCACCTTCTCGCCAATTCTCCATGCGTACGCACAACCCCCCACATAACCTGGTTCGGGCGCGCACGACTCCGGGCAACTTGCCGTCGGACCGGGCCCCCACCCGACCCGAGCGCCCCCCTATCACACCGCGCCCGGACCATGAATGTAGCGCACCGCAGTGACAGTCGTACTAATCCGCCAGCCGTGACTCACGTCATGATGCGCGCATCAGCGGCCGGAACCCACGCGTCCTGTGGCCTGCGCAGCCACCCCTCGGCGGCGGCGAGCTCGGACGCGGCGGCGCGCAGAGCGTCGACACCGGGATGCACGAGCCCCTTTCTCCAGACCAGCGACACCGGCGACAGCGGTACGGGATCGACCAGGGGCCGCAGGACCGACTCGGGCATGGCCGGAAAGTCCACGGCGGCGAGTACGGGGTTCCGGTGCTTGGCCATGATCCGCCCGAATTCCTCGGGTCCCACCGCGAGCGGTGCGGGCGCGGCCACCTCGATGCCGCGCCCCTCGAAGAGGCGGTGGGCCAGGTCGGTCCACTCCAGCGTCCGCGGATTGCCCGCCCCCGCGTACACGCTCTCCCCCGCGAGCGCCCCGAGCGGCACCGCGTCGAGTTCGGCCAGGGGGTGGCCGAGCGGCAGGAGCACCGCCATCGGCTCGTACCGGACGGGCTGCTGCTCGAGGCGCGACCGCAGGGCCGGTTCGAGCCCGGCGTACCGCCCGAAGGAGACGTCGAGCCGCCCGGCGAGCATGTCGGCTGCGGCTCCGGTGAGGCCGCTCTCGTAGCGGGCCATCAGCTCGCAGTCCGGGGCGAGTTCGCGGGCCCGCTCCAGGATGCGGCCGCTGATGAGCCCCTGGCTGTTCAGGTCCACGAGCAGCGGCCGGGCCACGTCGGAGCCCCTGCCGCGCGCGAAGGCGGCGGCCAGGTCGTCCTGCGCGTCGAGCACCCGCCGCGCGTACGGCAGCAGCCGCTCGCCCTCGGCCGTCAGCGTGACCTGGCGTGTCGTGCGCACGAAGAGCTCGGCGCCCAACTCCCGCTCCAGGCGCCGCACATCACGGCTCAGCGCCTGCTGGGCGACGTACAGTGCGGCGGCGGCCCGCGTGAAGTGCAGCTCTTCGGAGACGGCCACGAAGGCGCGGAGCAGACGGGGCTCCAGGTCGCGGGACATACGAGGCTCTGCTGTCACCCGGGGAACCTACAACGAATCCGCTAACTCACAACAGAAGTGCGTGAGTCGGGCCCCACAAGGTGTTGGACGCCACACCGGCACCCCGGTGAGGGTTACCCCATGCCGCCCGCCGAACCCGAAGCGCCCAGCCGCCCCACCGCAACCCACGCACCCGGCCGCCCCGCCGAATCCGGCACACCCAGACGTCCCGCCAAACCCCGAGCGCCCCGCCCCCGCAACCCCTACGCCCGCCTCTTCCGGATACCCGGAGCCACCGCCTTCACCATCGGCAACCTCATCGCCCGCCTCCCCATGGGCATGTTCAGCGTGAGCGCCGTCATCATGATCGCCGGGGCCCGTGGTTCGTACGCGCTCGCCGGTGCCGTCACCGCCACCGGCCTCGCCACCACCGCCGTCGTGGCGCCGTGGACCGCCCGCCTCGTGGACCGGTTCGGCCAGGCGCGGATCGCCGTCCCCGCCACCGCGATCGCCGCGCTCGGCTCGCTCTCGCTGCTGCTCTGCGTGCACTACGGAGCGCCCGACTGGACCCTGTTCGCCTCGTACGCCGCGACGGCCACCACCCCCAACACCGGCGGCATGTCCCGGGCCCGCTGGGCCCACCTCCTGAAGGGCGACGAGCGGGCCGTACACACCGCCAACTCCTTCGAGCAGGCCGCGGACGAGCTGTGCTTCATGCTCGGCCCCGTCCTCGCGGCCTTCCTGTGCGGAACGTTCTTCCCGGAGGCGGGCACCCTCATCGGAGTCGTGCTGCTCCTGACCGGCGTCCTGCTCTTCGCCGCCCAGCGCACGACGGAACCGCCGCCCCGCGGACGTACGACCGTCAAGGAGAAGTCGCCCCTCCGCGCGCGCGGAATGCCCACCCTGCTCGCCGCCTTCCTCGCGACCGGCGCCGTCTTCGGCTCGATGGAGGTCGTGACGATCGCCTACGCCGACTCGCAGGGCCACAAGGCGGCCGCCGGTGCGATCCTCGCGCTCCAGGCCGCGGGGTCCTGCGCGGCGGGCCTCCTCTACGGAACGCTCAAGCCGAGCGGGCCACTGCACCGCCGCCACATCCTGTGCGTCACCGCGATGGCGGCCCTGATGGCCCTCCCCCTCCTGGCCGCCACGCTCACCGGCTCACTCCTTGTGCTCGCCGGGGCTCTCCTTGTCGCCGGAATGGCGACGGCCCCGACGATGGTCACCGCCATGACCCTGGTCCAGGAGCGCACCCCCGAGGGCCGGCTGAACGAAGGCATGACCCTCGCCGTCACCGGGATCCTCGGGGGCATCGCGTGCGGCGCCGCGGTCGGCGGCTGGGTGGTGGAGCACCTGAGCCCCGCCAGGGGCTACGCGGTCCCGGTCACCGCCGCGTGCTGCGCCCTGCTGCTCAGCATCGCGCAGGCTTGCGCCACGAGCACTCCAGGTCCCCGCCCGGCTCGGCCCCGCGCTGGGAGCGCGGCCTGACCAACTCGGCCTTGTCCTCGGTCGACTTGGCGAGCGTCACGACGATCGCGTCCTCAAGTGCCTTCACCGAGGAGGGCAGGTAGTTGTTCAGGATGATGCTGAACACCAGCTCACGCCCGCCCGCGTCCTTCACGTACCCCGAAAGGGCGGACGCCCCGGTCAACGACCCCGTCTTGGCCCGTACGTTGAGGGCCGCCGGAGTCCCGCACATCCGCGTGCGCAGGGTGCCGCCGACGAACTTGTCCGGGTCGCAGGCCACCGGGAGGGACTTGTACCAGTCGGCGTACCAGGGCTCGCCCTTCGCCGACAGAAGCAGCTTGATCAGCTGGTCGGCGGGGACGTTGTCCTTGCGCGAGAGCCCGGAGCCGTCGACCTGGCGCAGCTTGCCGGGATCGACACCGGCGGTCTTCAAGTAGGCGCTGATGGCGGCGAGCCCGTCGGGCCAGCTGCCGGGCCGCCCGGTCGCCTCGTACCCCATCGTCTTGGTGAGGTTCTCCGCGTGCATGTTGTTGGAGAGCTTCATGAAGGGGATCATCAGCTCCTTCAGCGGCATGGACTCGTGCGACGCGAGCCGCCGCGCGCCCCCGGGAGTGGCGACCCCGGCCTTGGTCGGCCCGCTCACCCGCACCCCGTGCGCCTTCAGGGCGTCCCGGAAGATCGCGGCGGCGTAGCCGGTCGGCTCCCATACGGTGATCCACTCCTTGGTGGCATCACCTCCCACGGGGACGGTGCCGGTGACCGTGATGGTGTTCGTTCCGTGCTCGCGCTCGATGGTGAGCGTGTCCTCGCCGCCCGCGGCGACGGTCTTGGCCGTGTTCTCGACGTCCACGTAGTCGGTCTTCGGGGTGACCGTCACCTTGGGCCTGTCCCCGGCCTTCGCGCCGGGCGTGGCCTCGACGATGACCGTCCCGGTGTCGTAGTCGGTGTCCGGGGCGACGCTCAGCGCGGAGATCTGGGCGGCGTAGTACGCGAATTCGTCGTCACCCGCCCAGGTGTCGCCGATGCGCTTGTCGTCGAACCGGGTGTCGTCCGCGACCAGGCGCCCCGAGACCCGCCGGACGCCCGAATCGGCGATCGTCGCGGCGAGTTGGTCGTAGTCCTTGGCCAGCGTCGTCGGGTCGCCGGTGCCGCGCAGGTAGAGGTCGCCGGAGAGGACGGAGCCCTTCTTCTTCCCGTCGGTGAGAACGTCGGTGGTGAAGCGGTGGTCGGGGCCGAGCCGCTCCATGGCCGCCGTCGACGTAAGCAGCTTGGTGTTGGAGGCGGGCATCAGGCGCCCGGTGGGCAGGTGCTGGTAGAGCACGTCACCGGACGCGGCGTCGGCGACGACGACGCTCGCCGCGCCGCCCTCCATCCGGGGGTCGCCGAGGATGGTGTCGATGGCTTCGGGCAGGCCGCTGCGGTCGGAGTCCGCCCCTGCGGGCGAACTGACGGAGAGGGTGGCCGCCGCGACGCCGAGCACGGCGGGCCAGATCCAGTGGCGCATACGGGCATTGACGCGTCTCACGGGTCTACTCATGACCCAGCAGCATCCCCGACTCCGTCCCCCTGCGACAGACCCCACTCCGGACACATCGCGACCGGGCGGATCCCCCCGCCCGCGCTACGTCAGTCGGGAGTCGGGCGCGCCTGGCGTCCGGCGGCAGCGCGGCAGCATCGACGCCAGCAGCAGGACCGCGGGAGCCGGGTCCGTGGGTGTTACGCCGTTCCTCCGGCAGACCAAAGCGTCGGGGTCGCCCGATGGCTGCTGGAGGCTGTAGCCGTCGGGGCAGGGGGAACCTGCCTCGCCCGCATCGCCCTTGGGCCCGCGCTCGCCGCGCGGCCCCGAGGGGCCGGCCGGGCCCGCAGGGCCTTCGGGACCCGCCGCGCCACCCGCACCGTCGGAGCCGTCCGAGCCTCTGGCGCCATCGGAGCCGGGCGGCCCCGCAGCCCCCGCCGGTCCTTCCGGGCCCCGTTCGCCGTTCGCGCCGTCCGAGCCCGCGGCGCCGGTCGGGCCCGGCTCGCCCGGCTCCCCCGCATCGCCCCGGTCTCCGTCCCGGCCACCGGTGCCCGGCGTGCCCTTCTCGCCCTGCTTCCCGTCCGCGCCGTCCGTACCGTCCGCGCCCGGCGAACCGGGCGCCGAGGCCGGCACCCGCGCCCGTGACCCGAGGTCGTCGACGGCGTCGGAGGGGTCCGGCGCCGCCGGGGTGTCGCCGTGGGCGCGGACCTGCGCCCGCAAGGTCCGTACGTCCCTGGCCAGCGTGGAAACGGCCTCCCCGCGCCGGTCCGCCTCGGTGGAGAACTGATCGGCACGGCGGTCACCGGCGTCGATGCGGGCCCAGAGGACCGCGGCGACGCCGCTGAGCGCGACCAGTACACAGACGAGGAAGACGCTGCGCCAACGGTGGGCCAGGATCCGCTCGAGCTTGCTCACGGAGTGCCTCCGAGCCGTTGGTTGTCGATGATCAGCCGGGCGATCTCACCCTGGTCATGGACGTGGAGAGCGTTTAACTCGGCTAATTTCGCGTCGCGTTCGGCGACCTGACGCTCCAGCCTGTCCCGCTCGGTCTGGAGCTTCTCCGTGAGACTGGAGTAGCCGGTGAGCGCGTTCTCGCCGCGCTTGCCGAGATAAGCCACCACTGCCGCGCCCAGAACGCCGAGACTGGCGAGAAGTGAGCCGAAAAGAGTGACGGTGGCATCCAAGCGACTGCCTCCTGCACTTGCGTACTCGGCCGGACTCCTGTTCCGCCCGGCCGTTTGGAACCTGCACTCAGAAGCGGTAACGAGTCACATGCCCAGAGGATGTGCCCGGCGGTTCCGTGCCCCACGCACGGAAAAAGCCCCCCGGCCGGTGGCCAGGAGGCTTTGACCTCACATGGGAATTGTGGAGATGGCGGGAATCGAACCCGCGTCCAACGGTGCAAAAGGAGGGCTTCTCCGAGCGCAGTTCGCTACGATTTTCTCGGCCCCGGTGATCTCGCGAACAAGTCTCCGACGGGCCCAGTCACTGTTTGATTTCCCATCGAACCCCGTGACCGGGCTCGATGGTTTAGTTCCCTAAATTATGCCAGGAACCGGGTCGGGAACACCCCCGGGCTGACACCCATTAAGGGTCCTTCACTCACTGCTAATTAAGCAGCGAGGGCGAAGGACTGGGAATCGCTCTTGGAATTGGCGATTATTGGTTGCGACATATGGTTAACGAGATCATTGTCGCTTCCTCGGCTCGCTTCCCCTGCTTCGACATCCGCTGTCGAAACCGATCATCCCCATGTTGTTTTATCAATGCACGCACCCGCTGTGAGGTGCAGTAGCCATCGTACGTGACCAACGCCCGACGGGGCCAGTCAATTCCCGCGCGGCCCGCCAGGACCGACGGGGATCCGCCGGCTAGGCGCTGCGCTGGCGCTTCTTGACCTCCGCGACCGCGCGGTTCGTCTCGCGCAGGTCCTGCTTCTCCTTGAGCGTCTGGCGCTTGTCGTACTCCTTCTTGCCCTTGGCAAGGGCGATCTCGACCTTCACCCGGCTGTCCTTGAAGTACAGGACCAGGGGCACGATCGTGTGGCCCGTCTCCTGCGACTTGGACTCCAGCTTGTCGATCTCCGCCCGGTGCAGCAGGAGCTTGCGCTTCCGCGTGGCCGAGTGGTTCGTCCAGGTGCCCTGGACGTACTCCGGGACGTGGATGTTGTGCAGCCACGCCTCGCCGTTGTCGATGTGCACGAAGCCGTCCACCAGGGAGGCCCTGCCCATCCGCAGCGACTTGACCTCGGTGCCCATCAGGACGAGGCCGCACTCGTACGTGTCGATGATGTGGTAGTCGTGCCGCGCCTTCTTGTTCTGCGCGACGATCTTCCGGGCAGGGGCCTTCTCAGCGGCCTTCGCGGCCTTGCGCTTTACCTTTTCCTTCGCCATAGTCAGGCCATTTTCGCACTACGAGGGGGGTCCGAGGCCAGTCAATACTGTCTCGGCCCGCCTCTCGGCCCCGCCCTGGACCTCCAGGTCCGGGGTGATGCCGCGGCCGTCGACCGCCTGCCCCGAAGGAGTGCGGTAGTGCCCGACCGTCAGCTCGGCGACCGAACCGTCGGGCAGCCGGCTCGGCATCTGGACCGAGCCCTTGCCGAAGGTCTTCGAGCCCACCACGACCGCACGTCCGCGATCCTGGAGGGCGCCCGTGAGCAGCTCGGCCGCACTCATCGTGCCGCCGTCGACCAGGGTGACCACGGGTCTGGTGGTATCACCGCCCCGCTCGGCGTGCAGTGCCTTCTGCCGGCCCCGCACGTCGTACGTGGCGACCAGGCCGCCGTCCACGAGCCCCGAAGCCGCGGTGACCGCCTCCGACACCAGGCCACCGGAATTGCCGCGCAGGTCGAGCAGGATGCCGGCGCCCGCGGGAGCGTCACGCACCGCGTTCCGTACGCGCTCGCCCGCGCCCTTGGTGAACGCCTCGACCTTGATCATGACGGCGCCGCCCGCGAGCTGCGTCACCGTGACGTCGTCCGTGGAGAGGCGGGCCCGGTGCAGCGTCTCGCTCCACGCGCGCGTGCCCCGCTTCAGGCCGAGCTCGACCGGGCTGCCCGCGCGGGTGCCCCGGAGCAGCGAGACGACCTCGGTCACGGGAAGCCCCGCGACGCGCCTGCCGTCGATGCTCCTGAGCTGATCGCCCTCGCGGATGCCCGCCTGCCCAGCGGGGCCGCCGCGCTGGACCCTGGACACCTCGATACGCCCGTCGGCCGCGCGCCTGGCCCAGAGGCCGACGCCGGTGTACGCGCCGTCGAGGGACTGCTCGAACTCCTGGTACTCCCCGGGGGAGTACACCGACCCCCAGCGGTCACCGCTGCGGCTGACGGCTTCCTCGGCGGCCTTCTTGCCGGACTTGCCGTCGGCCATCGCCTCGGCCGCGGCATCGGCCGCCTCGGTGGCGGCGTCACCGGACGCGTCGCCGGACGCATCGCCGGACGACGCGACGGAACGGGTGGACGCGGCAGACGACTTCCGGCCTTCGTCGGCCACCTCGTCCCAGGACCCGGTGGCCGCGCCGGTGGCGAGCACGCTCGCGAACACCAATGTCAGGGTCGCCCCGCGGCGGATACGGCGGGTCCGGGAGAGCCGGTCGCAGAACCGGTCGGGGCCTGACATGCCGGTGAGTCTAGGACAACGAAGGGCGCCGTACGGTCGGTTGAACCGTACGACGCCCCGATGCACAGGCGGGTTTTGTCACACCTTCAGGTACTTGCGCAACGCGAAAAACGCGGCGAGCGCGGGCATCAGCAGGCTGATGGCGAGCACCAGAGGCAGCTTGGCAAGGACCGCATCCCACCCGATGAACTGGATCAGATTCAGCTTCTCGGAGAGCGCGAGGCCGTGGTCGATGATGAAGTACCGGCCCACGAGGAGCATTCCGCAGGCCATACCGCCACCGATGAGCCCGGCGACGGCGGCCTCCATGATGAACGGCGCCTGGATGTAGAAGCTGGACGCGCCGACGAGCCGCATGATGCCGGTTTCACGTCTCCGGCTGAACGCGGAAACGCGCACCGTGTTGACGATCAGCATCAGCGCGACGACGAGCATCAGCGCCATCACCGCGAGCGCCGCCCAGTTCATGCCGTTGAGCAGATTGAAGAGGTTCTCCAGGATGCCCTTCTGGTCCTGCACGGACTGCACGCCGTCACGCCCGGAGAAGGCGGTCGCGACCACCTGGTACTTCTCCGGGTCCGTCAGCTTGATGCGGTACGACTCCTGCATCTGGTCCGGCGTGAGGGAGCTGGACAGCGGGGAGTCGCCGAACTGCTCCTTGTAGTGCTTGTAGGCCTCATCGGCCGATTCGTACTCGACCTTGTCCACGACGGGCATCTTGTCCAGGTCGGCCTTGACCTGTTCCTTCTGCTCGTTCGTGACGGCGCCCTTGGCGCACTTGGGATCCTGCTCCGCGTCGGCCTTGTTGCAGAGGAAGATCGAGACGTTGACCTTGTCGTACCAGAAGCCCTTCATCGTGCTCACCTGGTCACGCATGAGCAGCGAGCCGCCGAACAGGGCGAGCGAGAGGGCCACGGAGACGACGACCGCGAAGGTCATCGTGAGATTACGGCGGAGACCGACGCCGATCTCCGACAGGACGAACTGGGCGCGCATGGCGTCCTTTCAGTGGATCAGTACGGGTCGTCAGTGCTGGTAGCCGTAAACGCCGCGCGACTGGTCGCGGACGAGACGGCCCTTCTCCAGCTCGATGACCCGCTTGCGCATCTGGTCCACGATCTGCTGGTCGTGGGTCGCCATGACGACGGTCGTGCCGGTCCGGTTGATCCGGTCGAGCAGCTTCATGATGCCGACCGAAGTCTGCGGGTCGAGGTTGCCGGTCGGCTCGTCGGCGATCAGGAGCTTGGGGCGGTTGACGAAGGCTCGCGCGATCGCCACCCGCTGCTGCTCACCACCGGAGAGCTCGCCGGGCATCCGGTCCTCCTTGCCGCCGAGGCCGACGAGGTCGAGGACCTGGGGCACGGACTTGCGGATCTCGCCGCGGGACTTGCCGATGACCTCCTGCGCGAAGGCGACGTTCTCGCCGACGGTCTTGTTCGGGAGGAGACGGAAGTCCTGGAAGACGGTGCCCAACTGGCGCCGCATGTGCGGCACCTTGAAGTTGGAGAGGCGCGCGAGGTCCTTGCCGAGGACGTGCACCTGGCCGTGGCTGGTGCGCTCCTCACGGAGGACCAGTCGCAGAAAGGTGGACTTTCCGGAGCCGGAGGAGCCCACCAGGAAGACGAACTCGCCCTTCTCGATCTCCAGAGAGACATCCCGGAGGGCGGGCCGGGTCTGCTTGGGGTAGGCCTTGGAGACGTTGTCGAATCGGATCACGGATGCACCACGGGTCGCCGGGGGTAGGTGAGCGTGACCATACGCGAAGGCGGTACGCGAGCGCAGTCAGCGTCCTGAGTTGCGCGAATTGTCGCGGATATACCACGGAACGTAACAGTCGGAAACCGACGAGGACGGACGGGCCGCGCCGAAACTCGTGGAAGCTGGCACAGTGGTAGGGGGAACGGTTGAGTTCCCCCTAGCGTTGGGCAGGCTGTGACTGTGCGGGAGGAGGAGCGCATGACCTACGACAGGTTGGTGTGCGCGAACTGCGCGGCGCCCGTGAGCGAAGGCCGCTGCCCCGTGTGCCGGGCCAATCGCGAGCGCATGCAGCAAGAGGGGCCGTTCGGCGGCCTCAGCCCTGCGGCTCTGATAGGGGTGCTCGTCGTGCTGATAGCGGCGGTGGCCCTGCTGGCGCACCAGACCGCTTAGCGCGCCCGCGCCCCCGGGCGCGTGCCAGGACGCGGGAAGGGCCCGGAGCTGGATGCTCCGGGCCCTTCCTTCATGTGGTGCCTGTGATGCCGTGCCGGTGCCTGCTATCAGGCAGCGGCGCCGCGGTTGCCGACGAAGCGCGGCAGGATGCGGAAGCCGATGCCGCCGGCGATCATCGTCGCGGCACCGATGAGCAGGAACGTGGTCTCGGCGGCGCCGGTCTCGGCGAGCTCGCCCTTGTCGGCCTTGTCACCCTGCTCGACCGGGGCGGAGCCCGTGTCGGTCAGGCTGTCCTTGCCCTTGCCCTGCTCGACGGGGTTGGAGCCGCCGTCGGGGTCGTTGTCGTTGCCGCCGCCACCGGTGCCGTTGCCGTTACCGGGGTTGCTCGGGTCCTGGGTGGGCGTACCCGGGTCGGACGGGTCCGAGGGGTCCTCGGTGGGCGTGCCGGGGTCCGTCGGGTCCTCGGTGGGCTCCGTGGGCTCCTCGGTCGGCTCGGTCGGCTCCTCGGTGGGCTCCGTGGGCTCCTCGGTGGGCTCCGTGGGCACCTCGGTCGGCTCCGTCGGGCCCTCGGTCGGCTCGTCCTCGCCGAGGCCGACGTCGACTCCGATGCCGTTCTCGTCGGCGCTGGCGCTGGCGCCCACACCGCCGCCGAGGTCCACGCCGACGTCAAGGGCCGAGGCGGCACCCGCAGCGGTCAGCGAAGCACCGGCGGCGATCACCGCACCGGCTGCTATGCGCGCTACGCGGATACGCGTCTTCTTGGTCATCTGGCTGCTACCCCCAGTAGCTGAATCGTCAGTGAGGCAGCGTCCGGGACTGCGTTCGTCGGGAGCGCTGAAATCCGCCCCCACAGATCACACGCGCCCCAGAGATACGCATGCCGCTCGCTAGCCTTTCCAGTTTCCGGAGCAACGTCAAGGTCGTTGCGCCTGCGATGTCGGAAATAACAGCAGTTGACCGGCGTACGGAGATGTGACTGTGACGTAAAAGGCAACTGCCGCCTCAAGGGCGGCAGTTGCCTTACGTTTCCTTGTCGATAAAGCGGCGCTTACTTCTCCTGCTGCTTGCGCCAGCGAATTCCCGCCTCGAGGAAACCGTCGATCTCGCCGTTGAACACGGACTCCGGGTTACCCACTTCGCACTCCGTGCGCAGATCCTTGACCATTTGGTAAGGGTGCAGGACGTACGAACGCATCTGGTTGCCCCAGGAGTTGCCGCCGTCTCCCTTGAGGGCGTTCATCTTCGCCTGCTCCTCCTGGCGGCGGCGCTCGAGGAGCTTGGCCTGGAGGACGTTCATCGCGCTCGCCTTGTTCTGGATCTGCGAGCGTTCGTTCTGACAGGAGACGACGATGCCGGTCGGGATGTGCGTCAGGCGGACCGCGGAGTCGGTCGTGTTCACGCCCTGGCCGCCGGGGCCCGACGAGCGGTAGACGTCGATGCGGAGCTCGGACTCGTCGATCTCGATGTGGTCCGTCTGCTCGACGACCGGGAGGATCTCGACTCCGGCGAAGGAGGTCTGGCGGCGGCCCTGGTTGTCGAAGGGCGAGATGCGCACGAGACGGTGCGTGCCCTGCTCGACCGAGAGCGTTCCGTAGGCGTACGGGACCTGGACGGCGAAGGTGGTCGACTTGATGCCGGCCTCTTCCGCGTACGAGGTTTCGTAGAGCTCCGTCTTGTAGCCGTGACGCTCCGCCCAGCGCAGGTACATGCGCTGCAGCTTCTCGGCGAAGTCGGAGGCGTCCACGCCGCCGGCCTCCGCGCGAATGGTGACCAGCGCCTCTCGGGCGTCGTACTCCCCGGAGAGCAGTGTGCGGACTTCCATCTCGTCCAGCGCCTTCTTGACGGCGGTGAGCTCGGTTTCGGCCTCGGCGCGGGTGTCCGGGTCGTCCTCCTCCTCGGCCATCTCGAAGAGGACGCTGAGGTCGTCGATACGACCGCGGAGCGCTTCGGCCTTGCGCACCTCCGCTTGGAGGTGGCTCAGCTTGCTGGTGATCTTCTGGGCCGCTTCCGGGTCGTCCCAGAGGGACGGCGCGGCCGCCTGCTCCTCGAGCGCAGCGATGTCTGCCCTCAGCTTGTCGAGGTCCAGGACGGCCTCGATCGACTCCATGGTCGAGGAGAGGGACTTGAGCTCTTCGGATACATCGACGACTGCCACGGGACCAGCCTAACGGCTGGATGCAAGCGGTCCGGTCTCCCGGTCCGGGGTGCGGATCCCTCCGGGGGCTCGGGGGCTTGCCCTGCGGGCCCCACGTGGAGCGGCGCCGCCTGCCTGCCCGGCCGGGTACCGTCCGCCCCGCCGGGCCCGGCGCGGGCTTGTCCCTGTCCCGCGCACCGACCCTGCGGCGGCTTGCGCCTCCCCTGTCTCCTGGCTCGAACCGGTTCCGCCCCCCCTGCACCCGGCAGGCCGCTCGGGCCGACCCCGTCCCTTCCACCCGGCAGGCCGCTCGGGCCGACCCCGCCCCTTGCACACGGCAGGCCGCTCGGGCCGACCCCGCCCCTTGCACACGGCAGGCTGCTCTGGCCGATCCCGTCCCGGGCGCCTGCACGCCCGCTCGGGCCGACCCCGTCTCGGGCGCCTGCACGCCCGCTCGGGCCGGTCCTGTCCCGGCGCTTCGCGCCGGAGTTCTCCCGCCCACCCACCCGATTACCCGGAGTATCGGGT